>NZ_JBWKKP010000005.1:14972-391321 GCF_056431485.1 Streptomyces sp. NPDC045899 | reverse complement strand
CCCCCCCCCCCCCCCCCCCCCCCCCCCCCCCCCCCCCCCCCCCACCCCCCCCCCCTCCCCCCCCCCCCCCCCCCCCCCCCCCCCCGCACCCGCACCCGCGGTTCCCCGCCGGGCACGGACGGCTCAGTCGTCGCCCTCCAGACCGCCCTCGGTCTCCAGGTAGAGCTCGCGCACCCGCTCCAGCACCTCGGGGTCGGGCTCCGCCCACAGGCCGCGACTCTCGGCCTCCAGCAGCCGCTCGGCCATGCCGTGCAGCGCCCAGGGGTTCGCCTCCTCCAGGAACGCGCGGTTCTCCGGGTCGAGCAGATAGCTCTGGGCCAGCTTGTCGTACATCCAGTCGGCGACCACACCGGTGGTGGCGTCGTAGCCGAAGAGGTAATCCACCGTGGCGGCCAGCTCGAACGCGCCCTTGTAACCGTGGCGGCGCATCGCCTCGATCCAGCGGGGGTTGACCACCCGGGCGCGGAAGACCCGGGAGGTCTCCTCGTGGAGGGTGCGGGTGCGGACCGTCTCGGGGCGGGTGGAGTCGCCGATGTACGCGGCGGGCGCGGTGCCCTTGAGCGCGCGCACGGTGGCCACCATGCCGCCGTGGTACTGGAAGTAGTCGTCCGAGTCGGCGATGTCGTGCTCGCGGGTGTCGGTGTTCTTCGCCGCGACCGCGATCCGCCGGTAGGCGCTCTCCATCTCCTCCCGCGCCGGGCGGCCCTCCAGACCGCGTCCGTAGGCGTAGCCGCCCCAGACCGTGTACACCTCGGCGAGGTCGGCGTCGGTACGCCAGTCACGGCTGTCGATCAGCTGGAGCAGCCCGGCGCCGTAGGTGCCGGGGCGGGAGCCGAAGATCCGGGTGGTGGCGCGGCGCTCGTCGCCGTGGGCGGCGAGGTCGGCCCGGGTGTGCGCGCGTACGTAGTTGTCCTCGTCGGCCTCGTCGAGGGAGGCGGCCAGCCGTACGGCGTCGTCCAGCAGTCCGACGACATGCGGGAAGGCGTCCCGGAAGAAACCGCTGATGCGCAGGGTGACATCGATGCGCGGACGGCCGAGCTGGGCGGGTTCGACGGGCTCGAGCCCGGTCACCCGGCGCGAGGCGTCGTCCCACACCGGCCGGATGCCCAGCAGCGCCAGCGCCTCGGCCACGTCGTCGCCGGAGGTGCGCATCGCGCTGGTGCCCCACAGCGAGAGACCGACGGAGGTCGGCCACTGGCCGTCGTTGTCGGCGCGGTAGCGCTCCAGGAGCGAGTCGGCGAGCGCCTGGCCGGTCTCCCAGGCCAGCCGGCTGGGCACGGCCTTGGGGTCGACGGAGTAGAAGTTGCGGCCGGTCGGCAGCACGTTGACCAGACCGCGCAGCGGGGAGCCGGAGGGGCCCGCCGGGACGAAACCGCCGCCGAGCGCGTGCACGGCGTGGTCGATCTCGTCGGTGGTGGCGGCCAGGCGCGGCACCACCTCGCGGGCGGCGAAGTCGAGGATGGCGGTGACCGCGGCGCGCTGCTCGTCCGGCAGGACGAGGACGGCTTTCTCGACCGCGTCGGGGGCCCAGTCCGCGTCCTCCATCGCCTGGACCAGCGCGCGGGCGCGCTCCTCGGCGTCATCGGCGCCGGTGCGGGTGGCGGCCGACTCGTCCAGTCCGAGTGCCTCGCGCAGACCGGGCAGCGCGGTGGTGCCGCCCCAGATCTGGCGGGCGCGCAGGATCGCGAGCACCAGGTTGACGCGCCCGGGGCCGCCGGGGGCGGCACCGAGGACGTGCAGACCGTCGCGGATCTGGGCGTCCTTGACCTCGCACAGCCAGCCGTCGACGTGGAGCAGGAAGTCGTCGAAGCCGTCGTCGTCGGGACGGTCCTCTAGGCCGAGGTCGTGGTCCAGCCTGGCGGCCTGGATCAGGGTCCAGATCTGGGCGCGGATGGCGGGCAGCTTCGCCGGGTCCATCGAGGAGATGGCGGCGTACTCGTCGAGCAGCTGCTCCAGCCGCGCGATGTCGCCGTAGGAGTCGGCGCGGGCCATCGGCGGCACCAGGTGGTCGATCAGGGTGGCGTGCACGCGGCGCTTGGCCTGGGTGCCCTCGCCCGGGTCGTTGACCAGGAACGGGTAGATCAGCGGCAGATCGCCGAGCGCGGCGTCGGGGCCGCAGGCGGCGGACAGTCCGGCGTTCTTGCCGGGCAGCCACTCCAGGTTTCCGTGCTTGCCCAGGTGGACCATGGCGTCGGCACCGAAGCCGCCGTCCGCCTGCGGGGTGGCCATCCAGCGGTAGGCGGCCAGGTAGTGGTGGGAGGGCGGCAGATCGGGATCGTGGTAGATGGCGATGGGGTTCTCGCCGAAGCCGCGCGGCGGCTGGATGACCACCAGCAGATTGCCGTGGCGCAGCGCGGCCAGGACGATGTCGCCGTCCGGGTTGCGGCTGGTGTCGACGAACATCCCGCCGGGCGGCGGGCCCCAGTGCTCCTCGACCGCGTCGCGCAACTGCGCGGGCAGGGTGGCGTACCAGCGGCGGTAGTCGGCGGCGGGGACGCGGACCGGGTTGGCGGCGAGCTGCTCCTCGGTGAGCCACTCCTGGTCGTGGCCGCCGGCGTCGATGAGGGCGCGGATCAGTTCGTCGCCGTCGCCGGAGACCAGGCCCGGAAGGGCGTCCGGCCCGTCCTCGGGGCCGAGGTCGTAGCCCTCGGCCCGCAGGCGGCGCAGCAGGGCGACGGCGCTGGCGGGGGTGTCGAGGCCGACGGCGTTGCCGATGCGGGAGTGCTTGGTCGGGTAGGCGGAGAGGACCAGTGCAAGACGCTTGTCGGCCGCGGGTATGTGGCGCAGCCGGGCGTGCCGTACCGCGATCCCGGCGACCCGGGCGGCGCGCTCGGGGTCGGCGACGTAGACGGGCAGTCCGTCCTCGTCGACCTCCTTGAAGGAGAACGGCACGGTGATGAGGCGGCCGTCGAACTCGGGGACGGCGACCTGGGTCGCGGCGTCCAGCGGGGAGAGCCCCTCGTCGTTCTCCTCCCAGGCGGTGCGCGAGCCGGTCAGGCACAGCGCCTGGAGCACGGGGACGTCGAGCCGGGCGAGCGCGCCCGCGTCCCACGACTCGTCGTCGCCGCCCGCGGAGGCGTCGGCGGGCCGGGTGCCACCGGCGGCGAGCACGGTGGTGACGACCGCGTCGGCCGCGCCGAGGGCCTCGATCAGCTCGGGCTCGGGCGCCCGCAGCGAGGCGACGAACAGCGGGAGCGGACGGCCCCCGGCGTCCTCCACGGCCCGGCACAGGGCCTCGACGAAGGCCGTGTTGCCGCTCATGTGGTGGGCTCGGTAGTAGAGCACCGCGACGGTGGGGCCGGTGGTGGTGCGCGCGGTGCGCTCCAGCGGGCCCCAGGTGGGGGCGGGGGCGGGCGGTTCGAAGCCGTGGCCGGTGAGCAGCACGGTGTCGGAGAGGAAGCGGGCCAGCTGCTCCAGGTTTCCGGGGCCGCCGTGGGCGAGGTAGGCGTGGGCCTCGGCGGCGATGCCGACCGGGACCGTGGACGCCTCCATGAGCTGGGCGTCCGGGGCCTGTTCACCGGTGAGGACCACCACGGGGCGGTCACCCGCGAGCAGGGTGTCCAGGCCCTCCTGCCAGGCGCGGATCCCGCCGAGCAGCCGTACGACGACGAGGTCGGCGCCCTCGAGCAGGCCGGGCAGGTCGTCGAGTGCGAGCCGGGCCGGGTTGGCCAGGCGGTACGGCACCGGGCCCGTGGCGGCACGGGCGCTGAGCAGGTCGGTGTCGGACGTCGACAGCAGCAGGATCATGACTGGGCGCCTTCCTCGGGGTCCGCGCCCCGGGCGGGTTGAAGACGGCGGGAGTTCCTGGCTCGCGCGGCTGCTGCCGTGCTCACAGTGGCGGGACCGCGCCGGAATCTCACCGGCTTCCTCCCCTGACGCCGTCAGTTGCGTCCGGCGGGTCAGGACGACCCGCCGCTCAGCATAGTAAGCGTTGCTGACCTGCCACGGGACGGTGAGGGCCGGGCGATCGTCGGTATGCTCGCCGCCATGCCCCTCCCCCCGACAACCGTCCCACCTGGGGATCAAACGCCCGCCACCGGTGTCCGGGCCCGCTCCGCCACGGACCGGACGGTCTCCGCGGACCGTGGCGGGCGTGATGACGCATGCCCCGGCGCACTGCGGCTCCACCCGGCGCACGACGGCGCACTGGCCCGTGTCCGGCTGCCCGGCGGCCTGTTGACAGGACGTCAGGCGCGGACGCTGGCGGCGGTGGCGGAGGAGCTGGGCGACGGCCGGCTCGACCTCACCTCCCGGGGAAACGTCCAGCTGCGGGGGCTTGCCGAAGGGTGCGGGGCACCCCTGGCGGAGCGGTTGCGGTCGGCGGGGCTGCTGCCGTCGGACGCGCACGACCGGGTGCGCAACATCGTGGCGTCACCGCTGAGCGGCCTGGACGGCGCCGGGCACACCGACACCTCGGTGTGGGCGCGGGAGTTGGACACACTGCTGTGCACGGCGGGGTCCGGCGAGTTGAGGGCTTTGTCGGGGTTGTCGGGTCGGTTCCTGTTCGCGCTGGACGACGGACGGGGTGATGTCGCCGCCCTGGGCGCCGATGTGACATTGATCGCAACGCCGGGCGGCGGAGCCGTCCTGGGGGTGGGTGCCGCCGGATCCGGGGGGCTGCGCATCGCGGCGGAGGACGCCCCGCGGGCCGCCGCGCTGGCGGCCGTGGAATTCCTGACGAGAGCGGAGGAAAGCGGCATCCGGGCCTGGCGGGCGCGGGAGCTCCCCGCACAACACGCCGTGACGGCCGCCGGGTTGGCGGCGCGACTCGCCGGGGCGGGCATCGGACAGGAACCGGACACCGGCGCCTGCGGTGCCGGACTGGACACGGCGCCCGGCCCATGGACGGAACCCTGCCTTCCCTCCCCCGGTCCGGTGCCCGGCCCGCACGGCCGCCACGCGGTGTCCGTGGCCGTACCGCTCGGCCGGATGAGCGCCGCCCAGTGGCGGCTGCTCGCCGCGCTCGCCTCCCGGGACGGGGCCGATGAGCTGCGTGTGACACCCTGGCGCGGCGTGGTGATCCCCGGATTCACCCCGGGGGCCGCCCGCTCCGCGGCGGACGAACTGGCCGGAGCCGGGCTGGTGACCGATCCCGGCTCACCGTGGCTCGGTGTCGGGGCCTGCACCGGGCTGCCCGGCTGCGCGAAGTCGCTGACCGATGTGCGCGCCGACGCCGGGCGGACGGTGGCGCGGACCACCGCGGGCGGCGAACGGCGTACCGTGCCGCTGCCGGTGTACTTCTCCGGCTGTGAGCGGCGCTGCGGTCATCCCGGCGGCCGCTGGGTGGACGCGCTGGCGACCGGCACGGGCTACCGGATCACCGTACGGGGCACATCCGGGACGCCCGGTGACCCGGACGGCACGGACGTGACAGCAGAGCAGGTGGCCGACGCCGTGGCGGCGGCCCGCGGAACGAGATGATCGAGGGCACAGTGTTCGACTACGAGAAGGACGGGGCGGCCATCTACCGCGCGTCCTTTGCCACCATCCGCGCCGAGGCGGATCTCGGCGGTCTCCCCGCCGATGTGAGCCAGGTCGCGGTGCGGATGATCCACGCCTGCGGCATGGTCGACCTGGTCCAGGACCTCGGGTACTCGCCCGAGGTGGTCTCCCGCGCCCGTGCCGCGCTGCGTTCCGGCGCGCCCATCCTGTGCGACGCGCAGATGGTCGCCAGCGGTGTCACCCGCAAGCGGCTGCCCGCCGACAACGACGTGGTGTGCACCCTGTCCGATCCCGGGGTGCCGGAGCTGGCCCGCCGGATGGGCACCACGCGCAGCGCCGCCGCGCTGGAGCTGTGGCGGGACCGGCTGGAGGGTTCGGTGGTGGCTGTCGGCAACGCCCCCACCGCGCTCTTCCGGCTGCTGGAGATGATCGAGGAGGGCGCGCCGCGCCCGGCCGCCGTCATCGGTGTGCCGGTCGGCTTCATCGGCGCGGCCGAGTCCAAGGAGGCGCTGGCCGGACATCCGGCGGCGCTTGACCATCTGGTGGTGCGCGGCCGACGCGGTGGCAGCGCCATGGCCGCGGCCGCGGTCAACGCGATAGCGAGCGAGGCAGAGTGAGCGAGCAGCAGCAGGGCCGGCTCTACGGTGTGGGGCTCGGCCCCGGCGACCCGTCCCTGATGACGGTACGGGCCGTGGAGGTCATCGCCGAGGCCGATGTCATCGCCTACCACAGCGCGCGGCACGGCCGGAGCATCGCGCGTTCCATCGCCGATCGGTATCTGCGGCCCGACCACATCGAGGAGCGGCTGGTCTACCCGGTCACCACGGAGACCACCGACCACCCCGGCGGCTACCGCGGGGCGATGGAGGAGTTCTACGCCGAGGCGTCCGCGCGGCTCGCGGCCCATCTGGACGCCGGGCGCACGGTCGCGGTGCTCGCGGAGGGCGATCCGCTCTTCTACGGCTCCTATATGCACATGCACAAGCGGCTGGCCGACCGCTACCCCACCGAGGTGATCCCCGGGGTCACCTCGGTGAGCGCGGCGGCCGCGCGGCTCGGCACCCCGCTGGTGGAGGGCGAGGAGGTGCTGACGGTCCTTCCCGGCACCCTGCCCGAGGAGGAGTTGACGGCACGGCTGGCCTCCGCGGACGCCGCGGCCGTGATGAAGCTCGGCCGCACCTTCCCGACCGTGCGCCGCGCCCTGGAGCGTTCGGGACGGCTGGCGGACGCGCGGTACGTCGAGCGCGCCACGATGGGCGCGGAGCGCACCGCGCCGCTGGCCGAGGTGGATCCCGGGACGGTGCCCTACTTCTCGGTGGCGGTGCTGCCGAGCCGGGTCGGCACGGTCACCATGACTGGCGCGGCGGACCCGGTGGCCGGGGACGACCGCGCGGACGGGGCGACCGGGGCGGACACCCCGGAGGCGGCGGGCCCGGGTGAGGTCGTGGTCGTCGGCCTCGGCCCGGCCGGTCCGCTGTGGCTCACCCCCGAGGCGCGCGGTGAACTGGCCGCCGCGGAGGAGCTGGTGGGCTACACCACCTATCTGGACCGGGTGCCGGTGCGGCCGGGCCAGCGGCGGCACGCCTCCGACAACAAGGTGGAGGCCGAGCGCGCCGAGTTCGCGCTGGAGCTGGCGCGGCGCGGGCGGCGGGTCGCCGTGGTGTCCTCGGGCGACCCCGGGGTGTTCGCCATGGCCACCGCCGTCCTGGAGGCGGCGTCCGAGGACCCCTACCGCGAGGTGCCGGTACGGGTGCTGCCCGGGATGACGGCCGCCCACGCCGCCGCCGCCCGCGCGGGTGCCCCGCTCGGCCACGACTACGCGGTGGTCTCGCTGTCCGACCGGCTCAAGCCGTGGGAGGTCATCGCCGAGCGGCTGCGCGCCGCGGCCGCGGCCGACCTGGTGCTCGCCCTGTACAACCCCGGTTCGCGCAGCCGGGTGTGGCAGGTCGGCAAGGCACGGGAACTGCTCCTGGAGCACCGCGCGCCGGACACGCCGGTGGTGCTGGGCCGGGACGTGGGCGGCCCCGAGGAGCGGGTCCGCGTCGTGCGGCTGGCCGATCTGGACCCGGCCCAGGTGGACATGCGCACCATCCTGCTGATCGGCTCGTCCCAGACCCGTACGGTGCGCCGCGGCGACGGCACCGAGATCGTCTGGACCCCGAGGCGCTACCCGGAGGACTGACCGGTGACGGGCCGGGGCCACACCCCGGCCCACCCCGCCAGGGTCGTGCGCAGCCAGCCGACGGCCTCGTCCGGGGTCCCGGCCACGGTGATCCCCTCCGGGGCGGGCGGGCGGCGGACCACGACCACCGGAAGTCCGGCCTCGCGCGCCGCCGTGAGCTTGGCGGCGGTGGCCCGGCCCCCGCTGTCCTTGGTCACCACGACGTCGATACGGTGGCGGCGCAGCAGTTCAGTCTCGCCCTCGAGGGTGAACGGCCCCCGGTCGAGGATCACCTCCGCGCGCGGCGGGACCGGCGCCTGTGGCGCGTCGACCGAGCGGATCAGGAACCACTGCCGGGACAGATGGGCGAAGGCGGCGAGCCCCATCCTTCCGGTGGTGAGGAAGACCCGCTCCCCCAGTGCGGGCAGCAGCTCCGCGGCCTCGGTCAGGGACGCGGCCGGGTGCCAGCGGTCCCCGGGGCCCGCGACCCAGCCGGGACGTCGCAGCGCGAGCAGGGGAACATGGACGGACGCGGCGGCCCGGGCCGCGTGGAGACTGATGGTGCCGGCGAAAGGATGGGTGGCGTCGATGAGCGCGTCCACCTGGTGTTCACGGAGCCAGCGGGCCATGCCCTCGGCGCCCCCGAACCCGCCGATCCGCACCCGGCCCGCGGGCAGCCGCGGCTCGGCGACCCGTCCCGCGAGCGAGCTGGTGACGCGCAGCGCGGGGTCACCGTCGAGCACGGCGGCGAGGTGGCGGGCCTCGGTGGTGCCGCCGAGAATGAGTACGTGGCGCGCCGGAGCGCTGGTCATCGGATGCCTTCCGTCCTGTGCGGGGTCGTGCGCGGGGCCGTGCGGATCCGCCCCCTCGTCGGTGCGCCCGTCATCGTATGCGCGGCGGGTGGGGCGTGGCTGAGGCCCGGCAGGCCAGT
The DNA here is from genome assembly GCF_056431485.1 of Streptomyces sp. NPDC045899. Classification (NCBI taxonomy): domain Bacteria; kingdom Bacillati; phylum Actinomycetota; class Actinomycetes; order Kitasatosporales; family Streptomycetaceae; genus Streptomyces; species Streptomyces sp. NPDC045899. The sequence continues at coordinate 382,787 of NZ_JBWKKP010000005.1, read as the reverse complement.
GGACGCGGCGCCCAGCTGGAGCGGACCGGACTCCGCCCCGGCTGGACCACCGGCGCGTGTGCCACCGCCGCCACCACGGCCGCGTACACCGCCCTGCTCACCGGCGACTTCCCGGACCCGGTGACGATCGAGCTGCCGAAGGGGCAGCGCCCCGCGTTCGCGCTGGCGGCCGAGGATCTCACCGGGCGCCGGGCGATGGCCGCGGTGGTCAAGGACGCCGGGGACGATCCCGATGTGACCCACGGCGCGCTGGTCCGTGCCACGGTACGGGTGCTGCCGGCGGGGACCGGGGTGGTCTTCCGGGCGGGTCCGGGAGTGGGCACCGTCACCCGACCCGGACTGCCGCTCGGGGTCGGCGAACCGGCCATCAACCCGGTGCCGCGCCAGATGATGCGGGACCATGTCGCGGCGGTCGCGGCCCGGTGCGGTGGGACCGGTGACGTCGAGGTGGAGATCTCGGTCGACCACGGCGAGGAGATCGCGCGCAGTACGTGGAACCCACGGCTGGGCATCCTCGGCGGGCTGTCGGTCCTCGGCACGACGGGCATCGTGGTGCCGTACTCCTGCTCGGCGTGGATCGACAGCATCCGGCGCGGGGTGGATGTGGCACGGGCCGCCGGGCGCCGTCATGTGGCCGGATGCACCGGATCGACGTCGGAGAAGGTGGCGGTGGCCGTGCACGGGCTGCCGGAGGACGCGCTGCTGGACATGGGCGACTTCGCCGGGGCGGTGCTGAAGTACCTGCGCCGCCATCCGGTGGACCGGCTGACGGTCGCGGGTGGCTTCGCCAAGCTCTCCAAACTGGCGGCCGGCCACCTGGATCTGCACTCCTCGCGCTCCCAGGTGGACAAGGACTTCCTGGCGCGGCTGGCCCGCCAGGGCGGCGCGGACGAGGAGCTGACGGCGGCCGTGGCCACCGCCAACACCGGCCTGGAGGCGCTCCAGTTGTGCGCCGCGCGCGGTGTGCCACTCGGCGATCTGGTGGCCGCGGCGGCCCGTGGGACCGCGCTCGGTGTGCTGCGCGGTGCGCCGGTCGCCGTGGACGTCATCTGCGTCGACCGCGCGGGCACCGTCGTGGGCCGCGCCGCCGAACGCGGCCCACATGACGGCTGAGCGTCAGGTCAGTCCACCGAACTGGGCAGGTGCACCGCCAGCTTGAGGGTGTTCTGGTCGGTCATGGTCATCGGCGCGGCTCCGCAGGGAGGTGAGCTGTGCCCGCGGCGGCAGCGGGAGGTACCCCTCGGCCTTGGGCAGGTCGATCATCAGGTTGAGGGTGCCGCCTCCGGTGTCCAGGAACAGCCGCTGGTGGCCCCGGGTGAGCGTGACGTCGTGCTCCTCGTAGCCGTTCTTCAGGAAGCGCACGGCGAGCGTGGTCTCCGCGCTCGCAGCCGGTCCGTTCACCCCGTACCGGAGCAGCAGGGTGCTGTCGTCCTGGCCCGACGCCGTCTTCGGGCGTGCGGCGTCGGGCAGCGGGAGCGCCATGTGCCGGGTGTTCCGGTGCGCCAGGTTAACCACCCATGTCCCAGCGAATCCCCTACTGTTCATCGGCCGCGGGCGCGGGCCGGAAGATGCACACCTGTGCGCCTTGGGGGCTGGTGGTCGCGGAGACCAGCTCGAACCCGCGCAGACCACCGTCACCCGGGAAAATGGTCTTGCCGCCACCGAGGATCACCGGCATGAGGATGAGCCGGAGCTCGTCGACCATGTCCTCGTGCAGCAGCGCTCGGGCGAGCGTGGCGCTTCCCATCACCAGCAGGTCACCACCCTCGGCCGCGCGCAGTTCACGCAGGCGCGCCACGGCCTCGTTCCCGGGGACGGCGGTGGTGTTCTGCCATGTCAGCTCGTCGCCGCCGAGGGTGCTGGACACCACGTACTTGGGGATGGCGTTCATCCGGTCGGCGAACGGGTCACCGGCCCTCCCGGGCCACGCGGCGGCCATCACCTGCCAGGTGCGGCGGCCGAACAGCAGCGCCCCGGCCCCGGACAGTGCCTCGTCGAAGGCCCCGCCGACCACCTTCTCGTCGAAGTACCGATGGCTCCAGCCACCGTGGGCGAAGCCGCCGTCGGTGTCCTCGTCGGGGCCGCCGGGCGCCTGGACGACGCCGTCGAGACTCATGAAAGCGGTGATCACGATACGCACGGGACTGGCTCCTCTTCCTCGCCTCGCCATGAGGCTACGGAAAGGAAGACCGCCCGGCCGCCCGGAACTCATCGTTTCCCGGCGAAGTCCGCCGGAAGTCCCTCATCCGGCGCCGGTGTCACAGGGCCCGTGCGGGCGTTCCCGCTCCGGGGAGTACAGGTGGCTGTCGCGGAACTGCTCGGCCCCCAGAGTGCGCCCGACCATGATGACGGCCGTGCGGACCACCCCCGCCGCCTTCACCGCGCCGGCGATCTCACCGAGCGAGCCGCGCAGCACCAGTTCGTCCGGTCGGCTCGCCATGGCGACCACGGCGGCCGGGCAGTCGGCGCCGTAATGCGGAAGGAGCTCGGCCACCACACGGTCCACGTAGCGCGCGGCGAGGTGCAGCACCAGCAGGGCGCGGCTGCGGCCGAGCGTGGCGAGATCCTCCCCGTCGGGCATGGGTGTGGCCTGCTGGGCGATCCGGGTGAGGATGACGGTCTGGCCGACGGTCGGCACGGTCAGTTCGCGCTTGAGCGCGGCGGCCGCCGCCGCGAAGGCGGGGACACCGGGCACCACCTCGTACGGCACACCGGCCGCGTCGAGACGGCGCATCTGCTCGGCGACGGCGCTGAAGACCGACGGGTCACCGGAGTGCAGCCGGGCCACGTCCTCCCCCGCCTCGTGGGCGGCCACCAGCTCGGCGGTGATCTGATCCAGGTCGAGCCGGGAGGTGTCCACCAGACGGGCGTCCGGCGGGCATTCGCCGAGCAGTTCGCGCGGTACGAGGCTGCCCGCGTACAGACACACCCGGCAGCGGGCGAGGGTACGGGCGCCACGCACCGTGATCAGGTCGGCGGCGCCGGGGCCCGCGCCGATGAAGTACACCGTCATCGTGTCTCTCCTAGAGCGGGACCGGCCGGGCTGCCGGCCGGTCTGACCACGGACCACTGGGTGACCGGCATGGCCTGCCGCCATCCGGTGAAGCCACCGACGGGGGTGGCGTGGGCGACGGCGATGCGGACCAGTTCACCGCCGTGGCGGCGGTACCAGTCGGCGAGCAGCGCCTCGGATTCCAGCGTCACGGTGTTGGCGACGAGCCGTCCGCCCGGTGGCAGTGCCGACCAGCACGCCTCCAGCAGTCCGGGCGCGGTGGCGCCGCCGCCGATGAACACCGCGTCGGGGACGGGCAGTCCGGCCAGGGCTTCCGGCGCGGCGCCGGTGACGACACCGAGACCGGGCACCCCGAGCGTGGCGGCGTTGCGGACGATGCGCTCGGCCCGCGCCGGATCGCGTTCGACGGAGTACGCCCGGCAGGTGCGATGGGCGCGCATCCACTCCACGGCGATGGAGCCGGAGCCGCCGCCGATGTCCCACAGCAGTTCGCCGGGGGCGGGGGCGAGCGCGGCGAGGGTGGCCGCCCGCACATGACGCTTCGTCAGCTGGCCGTCGTGTTCATACGCGGTGTCCGGCAGTCCCGGGGTCACCGCGAGCCGTGGTGTCCCCTCCGCGGCGACGCAGTCGACGGCGATGACGTTGAGGGGGTCACCCGGTGGATGCGTCCAGGTCTCGGCCGTGCCCTCCACGGTGCGTTCGCGTTCACCGCCGAGCTGTTCCAGCACCCGCATCGGGCTCGGGCCGAAACCCCGGTCCCGCAGCAGTCCGGCGACCTCGGCCGGGGTGTCCGCGCCCGCGCTGAGCACCAGCAGCCGCGCTCCCGTGTGCAGCGCCCGGGCGAGGCACGCCGGCGGACGGCCCACAAGGCTGATCACCTCTGCCTCCTCCAGCGGACGGCCGAGCCGGGCGCACGCGTAGGAGACGGAGGACGGATGGGGCAGCACCCGCAGCCGTTCGGCGCCCAGTTCCCCGGCCAGGGTGCGGCCGATCCCGAAGAACATCGGGTCGCCGCTGGCCAGGACAGAGATCCGGCGACCGGTGTGCTCGGCGAACAGCCCGGGCACGGCGGGGCGCAGGGGCGAGGGCCAGGGCAGCCGCTCGGCGCGGACTTCCGCGGGCAGCAGCGCGAGCTGACGAGGGCCGCCGATGATCACTTCGGCCGAGCGCAGCGCGTCCCGCGCCGTCATGGTGAGCCCGTCCCAGCCGTCGGCGCCGATGCCGACGACGGTCACGGGGGGTCGGGCGGGGCTCACGGCGCTCCCTGGCGTCGGTCGGGCGAGGAGCACCGGAACGGCACCCAGCGGAACTCTACTGACCTGCTACGACGCATGCCGCCCCCGGGTCCGGTCAGCCGTCGGCCACCCGGGGGCCGGGCACCTGTTCCGGGCGCGGGGGCTCGTCGTCGTCCGGTGCCAGTTCGGCGACCGCGATCAGCTGCTCGGCCGTCATCCCCGCCGGGACCGGCTTCGGCGGAGGGGTGCGCAGCGGCGGCTGCCAGCCCTCGTCGGGAGCCCAGCGCCGGATGATCCGGGCGGGCGCCCCGGCGACCACCGCGTGATCGGGCACCTCACCGCGGACGATCGCCCCCGCGGCCACCACCACGTTGCGGCCCAGCCGTGCCCCCGGCAGGATCACGGCCCCGGCGCCCAGCCAGCTCCCGGAGCCGATGGACACCGGCTCCGAGCGCGGCCACTGGTGGCCGATGGGCTGGTCGGGGTCGTCATAGGAGTGGTTGTCGCTGGTCACGTAGACGTAAGGACCGCAGTACACATCGTCGCCGAACTCCACGGTCCGGGAGGCGATCACATGGCTGCCCCGGCCGAGCACCACACCGTTGCCCAGCCGCAGTACGGGATCGGGGCCGAGGTCGAGTCCGGGCATCATGCCCGCTGTCAGGGTCACCTGTTCACCGATGACGCAGTGGTCGCCGAGGTGGATCCATGGCTCCCCGAAGACGGTGCCCTGAGGGAAGGCCAGCCGGGTGCCGACGCCGATGGACCCGAACCGGTACGGGCCGGGGCGGTCCCGGGTCACCGCGCCGGCCCGCCGCACCCAGCGCGATCCGGCGTGCACCAGTCGGGATGAGGTGCGGCGGCGCCAGGCCGCCCAGGATGAGAACACGTTCTCGTTCATCGGCACCCGCTCACCGTACCGACCGGGCGGTCACGGGATCAGCCCTCACCGCTGTGACCTGCGCCGCGTTCGGTGCGCGGGGTCCGGCTGAGCCCGCAGTCCCCGCACAACCCACCGCCGGGCACCCGGTAGTAGAGACAGCAGGTGCGGCGCCGGAACGCGAGCGGCGCGGTGGTCAGGGTGCCGGTGCCGGTCAGTGGCGAGGTCTCCAGCAGGGTGCGGACCCAAGCGGTGGCGCGGTCCGCCGCGTCGCCCCTCCCCCGCGCCCGGCACCAGTCGTGGAACACCCGCAGGGAACCGGCGAGCGCCGAGGCGGCGTTGCCCCACAGCAGCCGTCCGGAGACCGGACATGCGGTGCGCACCGCGTGGTGCAGCGGCAGCAGGTGGACATAGGCGGTGTGGGCCAGCTGCCCGGCCACCCCGGCGGGTTCACCGTGGGTGCGCCACGGCCCGGGGTGCCACAGATCGTCCGGCGCCATCCGCGCCGGGTTCCACCACAGGGCGTCGGGGCGCAGATCCGGCACCCTGCCGTGCAGGGCGGCCGGGGCCAGCGCGAGCGACCACAGCCGGGCCGCGAGCCCCTGGAAGACCAGGGAGGCGGCGACCCGGCGCTCATCGGTGCGCAGCGTCGTGCCGACGGTGTCGATCCGGGCGAGCAGCGCGGGCGCGGCCCGGCCCCCGTCGGTCCGGTAGACCGCGCCGAGGGGGACGTACCCCTCGGCGCGCGGTCCGCCGTCGTCAGCCGGCGCTCCGGTCCGCAGGGCGAAGAACGGGCCCACCGCGGTGCTCTCGCACGGCACGGCCGCCGGACCGCGGCCGTCCGCGGAAGGGTTCTGGTGATCCACGGCTCAATGATCGTCCGGCGCCCGGAACGCCTCCAGCAACCGGTCCGCGGCCAGCGTCGCCGTCAGCGTGCCGTCGCGGACCTCCTGCTCCAGCCCCGGTCCGAGGCGGCGCACCTCGGGGTGGGCGTGCAGCCGGGCCAGCAGCTGGTCGCGCACCATCGACCAGGTCCAGTCGACCTGCTGGTCGCGGCGCTTGGTGTCCAGCGCGCCGGTGGCGTCCAGCACCCGGCGGTGCTGCTCCAGCCGCTCCCACACCACGTCCAGACCGGTGTTCTCGCGCGCGCTGCAGGTGAGCACGGGCGGGTTCCAGGGGGCGTCCGGTGGCTGCAACAGCCGCAGGGCGCCCGCCAGTTCACGGGCCGCGGACTTGGCGTCGCGGGCGTGCGGTCCATCGGCCTTGTTGATGGTGACGACGTCCGCCAGCTCCAGGACGCCCTTCTTGATGCCCTGGAGCTGGTCACCGGTACGGGCCAGGGAGAGCAGCAGGAAGGAGTCGACCATATTGGCCACGGCGGTCTCGGACTGGCCGACCCCGACCGTCTCCACCAGCACCACGTCATAGCCCGCCGCCTCCATGACGACCATGGACTCGCGGGTGGCGCGGGCGACCCCGCCGAGCGTTCCGGCGCTCGGCGAGGGGCGGACGAAGGCGTTCGGATCCACGGCCAGCCGCTCCATCCGGGTCTTGTCACCCAGGATGGAACCGCCGGTGCGGGTGGAGGACGGATCGACGGCGAGCACCGCGACCCGGTGGCCCAGCCCGGTGAGCATGGTGCCCAGGGCGTCGATGAAGGTGGACTTGCCCACGCCTGGCACACCGCTGATGCCCACCCGCCGCGCCCCGCCGGTGTGCGGCAGCAGCTCGATCAGCAGCCGCTGGGCGAGGGCGCGGTGGTCGGGCCGGGTGGACTCCACGAGGGTGATCGCGCGGGCGATGTACGCACGCGATCCGTCGAGCACACCCTTGGCGTAGGTGTCGATGTCGATGGCCGGTCGCCTGGCTGACCGCATGGGCCTACAGCTCGTGGCCGAGGTCGGCGGCGAGCGACCTGACCAAGTCGTGGGCGGCGTCGGGGATGACCGTGCCCGGCAGGAAGACGGCGGCGGCACCGGCCTCGTGCAGGGTCTGGACGTCCTGCGGCGGGATGACCCCGCCCACGACGATGGTGATGTCCTCGCGCCCGGCCAGCGCCAGCTGCTCGCGCAGCGCGGGCACCAGGGTGAGGTGGCCGGCGGCGAGCGAGGAGACGCCGACGATGTGCACATCGGCCTCCACCGCCTGCCGGGCGACCTCCTCCGGGGTCTGGAACAGCGGGCCGACGTCCACGTCGAAGCCCAGGTCGGCGAAGGCGGTGGCGATCACCTTCTGGCCGCGGTCATGCCCGTCCTGGCCCATCTTGGCGACCAGGATGCGCGGGCGGCGGCCCTCGGCCTCCTCGAACCTCTCCACCAGGGCGCGGGTGCGGTCCACGCCGGACGACGGTCCGGCCTCGTCTCGGTACACACCGGAGATCGTACGGATCTGACCGGAGTGGCGCCCGTACACCTTCTCGAGTGCGTCGGAGATCTCGCCCACGGTGGCCTTGGCACGGGCCGCGTCGACCGCGAGGGCCAGCAGATTGCCCTCCAGGCCGGTACCCGGACCCGACTCGGCGGCCGCGGTCAGCCGCCGCAGCGCGTCCTGGCAGACCGCCTCGTCCCGCTCCGCGCGCAGCCGCCGCAGCTTCTCGATCTGCTGGGCGCGCACCGAACTGTTGTCGACCTTGAGGACCTCGATCTGCTCGTCGCTGCCGCTCTCCGGGCGGTACTTGTTGACGCCGATCACCGGCTGGCGGCCGGAGTCGATACGCGCCTGGGTGCGGGCCGCGGCCTCTTCGACGCGCAGCTTGGGGATGCCCGCGTCGATGGCCTTGGCCATACCGCCGGCCGCCTCGACCTCCTCGATGTGCTGCCAGGCCCGCCGCGCCAGGTCGTGGGTGAGCTTCTCGACGTAGGCGCTGCCGCCCCAGGGGTCGATCACCCGGCAGGTGCCCGACTCCTGCTGCAGCAGGATCTGGGTGTTGCGGGCGATACGCGCGGAGAAGTCGGTGGGCAGTGCCAGCGCCTCGTCCAGCGCGTTGGTGTGCAGCGACTGGGTGTGGCCCTGGGTGGCGGCCATCGCCTCGATACAGGTACGCGCCACGTTGTTGAACACGTCCTGGGCGGTGAGCGACCAGCCGGAGGTCTGCGAATGGGTACGCAGACTGAGCGACTTGGGGTTCTTGGGGTCGAACTGCTTGACCAGCTTGGCCCAGAGCAGCCGGGCCGCCCGCAACTTGGCGATCTCCATGAAGAAGTTCATGCCGATGGCCCAGAAGAACGACAGCCGCGGCGCGAAGGCGTCCACGTCCATCCCGGCGTCCATCCCGGCCCGCAGGTACTCCACCCCGTCGGCCAGGGTGTACGCCAGCTCCAGGTCGGCCGTGGCTCCGGCCTCCTGGATGTGGTAGCCGGAGATCGAGATGGAGTTGTAGCGGGGCATCCGCTGCGAGGTGAACGCGAAGATGTCGGAGATGATCCGCATCGACGGCTGCGGCGGATAGATGTAGGTGTTGCGGACCATGAACTCCTTGAGGATGTCGTTCTGGATGGTCCCCGCCAGCTTCTCCGGTGCCACCCCCTGCTCCTCGGCGGCCACGATGTACAGCGCGAGCACCGGGAGCACCGCGCCGTTCATCGTCATCGACACGCTCATCCGGTCCAGCGGGATGCCGTCGAAGAGCTGACGCATGTCGTAGATGGAGTCGATGGCCACGCCCGCCATGCCGACGTCACCGGTCACCCGGGGGTGGTCGCTGTCGTAGCCGCGGTGGGTGGGCAGGTCGAACGCCACCGACAGGCCCTTCTGACCGGCCGCGAGGTTGCGGCGGTAGAAGGCGTTGGACTCCTCGGCGGTGGAGAAGCCCGCGTACTGCCGGATCGTCCAGGGCTGGTTGACGTACATCGTCGGGTACGGGCCGCGCAGATAGGGCGCGGCGCCGGGGTAGGTGCCCAGGAAGTCCAGACCCGTCAGGTCCTCCGCGGTGTACAGCGGTTTGACCCCGATGCCCTCCGGGGTGTCCCACACCAGGTCCTCGGCGCTCTTGCCGACGTTCTCGCTCAGACCGGCCGCCCACTCGGCGGAGGTGGCCGTGACCCGCTCACCGGGCGCCTCGAGCTCGACTCCCGAGAAGTCCGGAATCCTTCCGGCGTCCTGCGGACCGGCCGCCATCACGCCACCCCCATGGTGTCCAGGGCCGAGGTGAGGACCTCGACCGCGTTGCAGCCCGCGAAGACGAACGCGTCCACGCCGGCCTGCTCGTACTCATCCTGTCGATCCCCGGGCCGCCCGGCCAGATACACCTGGAGTGCGCCCGCGGTCTTCAGCCGCTCGGCGACACCCGCCGCCTGCTCCGCGTACAGCGCGTCGCTGGAGCACAGGCACGCCACGCGGGCGCCGCTGGCGGCGAACGCCTCGGCCACGGTCTCGGCGGTCACGGTGACCGTCTCCCCAGTCGCGGTGACCGCTTCGATACCGCCCGCCTGGAAGAGGTTGGCGGCGAAGGTGGCGCGCGCGGTGTGCGCGGCCGCGGGGCCGAGGGCGGCCAGGAAGACCCGGGGCCGGGTGCCCTCGGCGGCCTGGTGCGCGTCGGAGCGGGCGCGCAGCGCCTCGTACGCCTCGTCGCGGCGCACCCGCGGCAGTCCGCCGCCGGACGGCGCGGAGGCCGTCTCGCGCTCCACGGGCTGCTCGGTGAGGTTCGGGAACTCGCTGACGCCGGTGATCGGCTCCTTGCGGCGGGCCAGGTCACGGGAGCGGCGGGCCCAGGTCTCGGCCAGTGTGTCGCGCACCAGACCGGAGGCGAGGGCGGCGGCGAGCCCGCCGGCGGCCTCGATCTCCTGGAACCAGGCCCAGGCGGCACGGGCCACCTCGTCGGTGAGCCGCTCGATGTACCAGGAGCCGCCGCCGGGGTCGATCACCCGGGCGAGGTGCGACTCCTCGAGCAGGATGGTGGAGGTGTTGCGGGCCACCCGGCGGGCGAAGTCGTCGGGCTGGCCGATGGCGCTGTCGAAGGGCAGCACAGTGACGGCGTCGGCGCCGCCGACCCCGGCGGCCATGCTCGCCACGGTGGTGCGGAGCATGTTCACCCAGGGGTCGCGCCGGGTCATCATCACCGGGGAGGTCACCGCGTGCTGGCGCTGGGCGGCCGCTTCCGGGGCCGCACCGCACACCTGCGCGACCCGGGCCCACAGCCGCCGGGCGGCGCGCAGTTTGGCGATGGTCAGGAACTGGTCGGCGGTGGCCGCGTAGCGGAACTCCAGCTCGCCACAGGCGGCTTCGGCGCTCAGCCCCGCCTCGGTCAGCGTCCGCAGGTAGGCCACGCCCGCGGCGAGCGAGCAGCCGAGCTCCTGGGCGGCCGTGCCACCGGCCTCGTGGTACGGCAGGGCGTCCACGGCGAGGGCGCGGATCCCGGGGTGGTCACGGTGGCTGAGGGCCGCGAGCTCCGCGGCGGCGGCCAGGTGCCCCGGCAGATCGGCGTCCCGGCCGGTGCGGGCCACCAGGCCCAGCGGGTCGGCGCCGAGGTTGCCGAGCGCCGCGTGGGGCGGCACCTCGCGCTCGCCGTAGAGCCGCAGCAGCGCGCGGGCGGCGGCCTCGAAGTCGGCGCCCGCGTCCAGGGCCACGGGGGCCAGGTCGAGATAGACCCCGTTCAGCGCCTCGGGCAGGGCGTCGACGGGCACCCCGGCCTCGCCGACCGCCAGCCACACCGAGCTGACACCGTTCTCCAGGTCGGCCAGGACCGCCTGGTTGGTGCGGGCCGGGTCGGGGTGAGCGTGGCGCTGGCGCACATCCCAGCCGGAGACCGTGGAGCCCTCGGGCCGGCCGCCGCGTACGAAGGGTGCGAAGCCGGGGAGTCCGGCGTCCTGCGGGGCGTCATCAGCGGTGTACAGCGGCTGGACGGTGATGCCGTCCTCGAGCGCGGTCGCGAGGACCGCTTCGGCCTGTTCGCCTACGGCGTCCGAGGTGCCGCTTTTGCGCAGCACTCCTTCGACGAGGTGGCGCCATTGGTCACGCGTCACATCCGGGAATTCGTCGGCGAGGGGAAGGCCGTCAGGCAGGACCGTCATGACAGCGGAGGCTAGTGCGATCTTCTAAAGCCAGAGCAGAGGAACCGGCTGTGAGCTTGCTCTCTATGTGCCGTTCGCCACGGGATGACGCCCGTTAAGAGAGACCCGCCCGGTGCGACGGGGGATGCACACCGGGCGGGCTCGATGACCTTTTTACCGCATCGGGCCCGGGTTATGCATCACAAACGTGTTCGCTTTCCCCGTCACCAGGCGATGGGGAGCGAGATCAGGCCACGCGTGCGGATCGATGGCCGCCACCGCAGCTCCTCCTTGGAAACATCGAGCCGCATCCCCGGAAAGCGGCTCAACAGGGCTTCCAGGGCCACTTCGGCCTCCATCCTGGCCAGCGGAGCACCGAGGCAGTAGTGGATGCCGTGACCGAACGCAAGGTGCCCGGACCGGACAACATGTGGATTGAAGTGGTCCGGATCCTCGAAGTGGCGGGCGTCACGGTTGGCGGAGGCGATGGAGAGCAGCACCGTCTCCCCCGCGGGAACGGTCACCCCACCGATCTCGATGTCCTCGAGCGGGAAGCGGCGGATCGAGAGCGGCGCGGGTCCGTCATGGCGGGCGAATTCCTCGACCACCGCCGGGATCCCCTCCGGTTTCCCGCACAGCGCGCTCAGCAGTTCGGGACGGTCGAGCAGACCGGATACAGAATTGCCGATGAGATGAACCACATTTTCGTATCCGGCGAAGAGGAGCAGAAAGGCGAGTGAGGTGAGTTCGTCCTCGCTCAGCCGGTCCGCTCCGCCGGGGCCGCCCGCACCGTCCTCGTCGCGGGCGGCGATCAGGGCGGAGAGCAGATCATCACCGGGCTCGGCCCGCTTGGCCGCGATCAGTCCGGTGTAGAAGCGCAGCATGCTGCCGATCGCCTCCTTGGCCTGCTCCGGACGCCGGGGGTCGGGGGTGAGCAGGGCATCGGACCAGGCGAGGAAGTCCTGACGGTCGCGGTGGGGAACACCGAGCAGATCGCAGATCACCGCGATGGGCAGCGGTCCGGCGTAGTCCGCGATCAGATCGGCGCGGCCATGGGGCTGGACGGCGTCCAGCAGCGCCTCCGCCTGCTGTCGTACGCCCGCGCGCATCGCCTCGACCCGGCGCGCGGTGAATGCCTTCACCACCAGACGGCGGACCCGGGTGTGATCCGGCGGGTCCATGTTGAGGAGGTTGGCGTCGAGGGCGGGCGGGAGCGAGAAGCCGCGGAAGTTGCCGGGGCGGGCGTTGCCCTTGTCCAGCGAGAGCCGGGGGTCGGCGAACGCCTGCCGGACGTCCTCGTAGCGGGTGACCAGCCAGGCCGGATTGCCGTCGGGGCCGGTGATCCGGTGGACCGGGCCCTCCTCCCGCAGCGCGGCGTAGGTGGCGTAGGGGTCGGTCAGCAGCCCGCTGGTGTCGCGGGGGGTGGAGTTCGCGGTCATGGCTCCCGACTCTAGATCGTCCGGGTCGGCCGAAGTCGGCTCCGGGGCCCGGCCGGTGGGGAGGCGGTGCGGAGCCGCTGGGGAGGCACCGGGGAGGGTGTGCGGAGCGGTGCTGGCCGGTAGGCGGCGCCGGGACTGAATCTCCCCGGCGCCGCCTGCGCCACGGGCGGCCCCGACCCCCGTCCAGGGCCACCTCGTCTTCGATCCCCCTTGCGTCACCGCCGAGGTGCGGCGGCCCCCTCCCCCAGCTCCGCGAGCACCTCGTCCACCAGCGGCAGCCGGTAGACATCGGCGACCCTGGCCAAGTGCTCGTGCTCATCGGCCAGTTCGGTTCCCGTGGTGACCACCACGCTGTCCGCGGCGGTCACCGGTACGTGTCCGTGTGCTTGATTCAGCAAACCCCGTCTGAGCGCCGCTGCTTCCACTACGGCAGCAAGTTGCCAATCGTCGAACCGTGCGGCCTGGGCCTTGACACGTGCGATCTCCAGGACGTCCGCCTCCACATGGCGTCGCACACCGCGCTGGACGTCACGGATCTCCGCCATCTGGCGGTTGGCCCGCCACTCCAGATCGGCCAGCGGCCACCAGCCGGTCCAGCGCGGCTGTCCCATGGCCACTTCGGGAGCCTGGGCGGTGACTTCCCGCCACAGCGGCCGCAGACGCCGGAACCGGCGCCACGCGGAGGCGCGCGGACCTCCGGCCGGCAGGGCGAACCCGGCCAGGACGAGCAGTGCGGCGACCGAAGCGGTCAGCGGGGCCACGCCGTTGGAGAGCCAGTACAGCTCCCGGCCCGCCCAGGAGAAGCCGAACCCGATCAGCTTGCAGGCGCAGTAGACCAGGCCGAGCCAGCATCCGGCGGCGAGCACCCGCAGCCCCCGGGCGAGCCACGAACCGCGCAGGGTGGCGGCGTAGCGCGGGCACAGGATGCCCAGCCCCGCGAGTCCGGTGCCGAAGATGGCCAGATACAGCACCAGGAAGAGCACCACACCCGGTTCGTTCGCGTACGCGGTGCTGAAGTCCCGGGGATGTTCCACGGCGTCCGGGCGGCCGACGGCGAAGCCCGTGACGGCCACGGCCCACACCAGGCCCACGGCGGCCACCACCATCCGGGGCCGGATCGCCGACCCCGTCCAGCGCAGCAGCAGGACCAGCGCGCCGGTGGCGAACACCACGACCGAGGAGTAGAGGAGGACCATGGCCAGATTGGCCACGCCCACCAGCCGGTCGAACCAGCGGTAGACACTGGGCGCCGAGAGCAGGAACACATCGGCCACGGCGGCGGTCATCACACAGGCGAGCCCCAGGTCGGCGTTGCCGCGGTCGCGGAACCAGGCGCGCGCCTTGTATCCGGCGAGCGCCCACGCGGCGGCCCCGAACGACAGGTAGACCAGGTCAAACACGAGCCCCACCACCGCTGCCGGGGGCTCGGGGTGCCCGGCGGGTGCCGGCGGTGCCGCCCGTGTCGCGCACATGGCGCAGTGCCGGGCCGAGGGCGGCGGCCAGTTCGGCGGCCCGGCCCCGCAGCGGCAGTCCGTGATCGGCCGAGGTGGGCACCACACGCTCCATCAGCAGGGTGCCCAGCACTTCGGTCTCGCGCTCGGTGAGGTTGTCATAGCAGTGGTGGCGGGCGAAGCCCGGGGTCATGCCCAGGCGCCGCATGGCGGTGGTGACGTCCATGGACGGGGTCCACATGCGCAGCGCGTCCTCGGTGACGGCCGGGTCCTGCTCATGCCCGAGCAACAGGTGTCCGATCTCGTGCAGCACGATGTGGATCTGGTGCCAGGGGGACGTCCTGAGCTCGTAGAAGACCCAGTACCCGTCGTCGGTGCTGGCCGTCATGCCCGAGACCACACCGCCCAGGCTCATCGGCACCAGATGGACGGGGCGTCCGACACGCTCGGCCACGATGGCGCACAGGCCCGGCAGATCGGTCGAGGAGGGCAGACCGAGCTCCTTGATGAGCCGCTTGCACCGCCGTCGTATCCGACCCACTCGCATGCCTGTACCACCCTCGATTCCGGTCCGCCGCCAGGAGCAGAACAGTGGCCGCGCGTCAGCCTCGGCCACGCGGTGCCCGGCCGTCCGGCTCCGCCGGCCCCTCGGGCCCGGCCGGTTCCGGTGGCAGGTTCATCTGCTGCCGGAACTGGGAGATGATGGCGGTGAGGCTGTCCTGGACCTCCGGGGGGAGGCCCACGGAGCGCAGCGCGATGCTGCGCACCCGCTTGTCGCGCATCGCGACGAGGAACCGCACCTCCTCCTCCACCCGCTCCGCCTGGGACGGCGACAGGTCGCCGAGCAGGTAACCGACCGGCACGGCGAAGAACTTGGCCAGTGCGCGCAGCAGGTCCGGGCTGGGGTTGGTGCGCTTCCCGTTGCGCAGCATCGACAGATACTGCTCGGTCAGCGCCGCCTTGCCGTACTCCTCGCTTCCGCTGATCTCCTCCGCGACATGGGCGTTGGTGTAGGGGGAGCCCGGCGGGTGCATGGTCGCGAACAGGTAGTTCAGCCGGTCCGCGAGCCGACTGCCGGTGTCGTCCGGTGACCCGTTGGCCCCGACGGCCATCCGCTCCCCCTCTTGATCGTGGCTGTTCACGGCGGGACGCACTCACGGTTGGTTAAGGCCGGGAACGCCGCGTGAGGCATCCTGCCATGACGGTCGCACGGCGCACCAGTCCGCCCCGCGCGCCCCAGTGGCACCGGCTTAACGGGCAGTTGGCCAGTAGTGGTCACGCCTCTTCCGCAGGTCACGCCGTCGGCCGGATCCTCATTCCGGTCCGTCGGGGGCGGACTGCCAGGGGTTGGCGCCCTCGCCGGGCACCGCGCAGTGCACGGCGGCGCCGCGTCGGCGTGCGGAATCGGCCACCCGGCCGCCCCGGCCGAGGGGCACGGCGTACACCAAGTGACCGAAGGGCTCGGGGGGATACGCGGCCGTCCAGCCGGGCACCGGGGTGTGCCGGTAGGCCTCCCAGCGCCCCTCGAAGGTGATCAGCAGATCGCCGAGAGCGGTGTAACCGGGGTCGGGGTGGGTGCCGGGATTGAGGACGACCGACCGGGCGCCGAGCGTCCGGGCGGCCCTCACCTGCCGTTGATATCGCGCCAGATGGGCCGCGGCGGACGGGACCCGGTCCAGGAACACCCCGTCCACGCCGTACCGGCGGCGGTACCGGCCGATATCGGCCAGGACCGGCGCGGTCCGGCGGTGGCCGTAGGCGGTGTCGACGTAGCCGAGCAGGGGCGCGCCCGCCGCGCGCAGCCGCGCGGCGGCTCCGGCGAACACCGCGTCGGGGCGGCGCCCCGGTCCGTCGGCCGGGTTCAGGACCACGCCGTACAGCCGCCCGGCGGCTCGCTCCAGCACTCTCCAGGGGTGCGGATCGACCGCCGGGTGGACGTACAGCGGCACCAGCAGCCGCCGTTGAAGGGGTGTCACCGCGCGGGAACCGCGGCCTGGTCGACGCTGGCCGCCCACAGCCCGGCCAGGGAATCGGCGAAGGTGTGGCGGGGCTGCCGGCCGATCACCCGGACGGCCGCGGCGATGTCAGCTTGTTGCCAGGAGACCGCGGCGGAGCGGTCCGAGCCGCCGCCCCTCTCCTCGAGCCGTCCCCGGAAGCCGCTCTCGCGCACCAGTCCCTCGGCCACCTCACGTACCGGACGGGCGGTACCACTGGCGATGTTGAGCATCCGCGGATGCGCGCCGGGGGGTGGCGGCGAGCCCGGCGGCGCGCGCCACATCGCGCACGTCGACGAAGTCGCGGTGGGCGGAGAGATCGCCGACCCGGACCGTGCCCTCCGGGCCGTGGGGGGTGACGCGGCGCAGTTCGGCGGCCAGCCGTCCGGGCAGCCCGGCGGTCGGGGCGCCGGGGCCCAGCGGGTTGAACACCCGCAGCACCAGGGCGTCCAGCGGGGCGTCGAGGACGGCGAGGGTCCCGGCCGGCTTGCTGGCGCCGTACACGCTCAGCGGCCGGGCGGGGGTGGTCTCGTCGACGGTGCGGCCGACACCGGTGGCCGTACTCGGCCGCCGAGCCGAAGTGCACCAGACGCTGCCCGGGGTGCGGCCTCGGCCAGCGCCTGGCACAGCACCGCCGGGCCGCGCGCGTTGGTACCGGTCAGATGTACCGCATCGCCGCCCACCCCACCGGAGCAGTTGACGATCAGACGTTGTAGAGGTCCGTCTTGTAGCGGGCGAGGTTCGCCGGGTCGCGGAAGAAGGCGATGGTGTGCTCCAGACCCTCCTCGAGGGTGTGTGCGGGGCTCCATCCGGTGGCGGCGCGCAGCCGGGTGGCGTCGCACACCAGCCGCATCACCTCGGAGTCGGCGGGCCGTACCCGCTGGGCGTGCTCGCGGACGTCGAGCGTGGTGTCCATGAGCTTGCCGACGAGGGCGACCAGGTCACCGACGGAGATCTCACCGCCGGTCCCCGCGTTGAAGGTGCGGCCGACCACATCCGCGGCGGGGGCGGTGCCGACGGCGAGGAAGGCCGCCGCGGTGTCCTCGACATAGGTGAAGTCGCGGGTGGGACGGAGGTCTCCGAGGGTGATGGTGGTCTGCCCGGCCGCCACCTGGCCGATGACGGTGGGGATCACGGCGCGCATGGACTGCCGCGGGCCGAAGGTGTTGAACGGGCGCAGGGTGACCACCGGGGTGCCGAAGCCGGCGTGGTAACTGTCGGCCAGCCGGTCCCCGCCCGCCTTGGAGGCGGCGTAGGGGGACCGGGTGTTGATGGGGTGGTCCTCGGTGATGGGGACGGTCCGCGCGCTGCCGTAGGTCTCGCTGGTGGAGGTGTGCACCAGCCGGGGGATCTCCAGGTGGCGCACCGCCTCCAGCACGTTGAGAGTGCCGGTCACATTGGTCTCGACGTAGCTGTGCGGGGCCCGGTAGGAGTACGGGATCGCGATGAGGGCGGCGAGGTGGTAGACGGCGTCGGTGCCGCGGAGAAGCCCGTTCACCGAACCCGGGTCGCGGACGTCGCCGAGGACCACCTCGACGTTGGCCAGCACCTCGTGGGGCAGGGACTCCAGCCAGCCGAAGGACGAGAAGGAGTTGTACTGCACCATCGCCCGCACCCGGTGGCCGGTGGCCACCAGCGCCTCCACGAGATGCGAACCGATGAAGCCCTCCGCGCCGGTGACGGCGACGGTGGTGGCGAAGGTGCCGGTGGCGGAGGTGTTTTCGGACATGCGGGAACTCCTCTTCTGCTGCGGTGGTGTGATGCGGTGATGGCCCGGTGGCGGAGCGCGCCGGATCAGCGGTACGTGGTCATCCGGCCGGGCAGTGCGGTGGCGGCGCTGAGCAGGACGGCCGTGGCCGCGCCGCAGACCGCGAGCTGGACCATCCGCTCCGGATCGCGGGGCGGTACGACGAGGCCGGTGTCGCCGACGGCCTCGCCCACCCCGCCCACAGCGGTCGAGACAACGGCCCGCACCCGGGACATGGCGTCGATGAGGGGGAAGGGGATGCCCTGGCCGATGCCGGAGAGCGAGCTGACGGCCCCGGCGAGGCCCGATCCGCGGCAAGGGTTTCGCGGGAGTTCCGGTAGCCCTCGGCACCGCGCGGGGTGCGGCCGAACAGATGCGGCCCCGGCCCGGCGGGCGGGAAGGCGGCCGGATCCACTCCGTTGCGGAGGCCCGGCATCAGCGCCTTGACCGGCCGGCTGTACGGCCCGGCACGGAGGCCAGGAGAGCGTTCGCGCCGGCTGACGCCGTGTCCGGTGAGCAAGAAGGGGGTGCCGTGGTGTTGCCGTGCCACCAGGCCCGGCAGCGCGGCGAGTCCGCCGCTGAGCGGTGCGGGTGACATCGTCGGCGGGCGGTACGGCGGCCAGCGGGCGCAGCCGGTACGGGTCGGCGCCGTCGCCGACGACAGGACCGGCGCGGCGCGCACACCGCGGCAGGCCGGGTCATCCGACCCATGGTGAACTCCCCCCAGGGGCAGCCGCGCAGGACGCGGCAGCCGACCGGTGTGTGACACACGTGAACAAGCCACTCAGTGGCAGGTGTTCACGCGGAATGAACGATGAGTGATCCTCAAGAAGCGGCTTCGCCGCGGCCGGGGCTCCCCTCCCCGGCCGCTGTCGGGGCTCCCCTCCCCGACGGCCGTACCGAATCGCCGGTCGAGGACACGACCGCCCTCACCAGCCGCGCGACCGAAGCCGAAACCGCGCAGACCATATAGTGCGGCATGTCCGGGGGGATGGACTGCCGTATCACCGTATGACCCGTCTTCGGCCGGACCGGCCATGGCCGATTATCGACGCTCCGGACCACACCACCCGACACGCGACTTCACAGATGTGTGGGACCTGTGACGATCGGACACCTCGCGGTGACCTGTACCGTCATTGGTCTATACCACTGGCGTGAACTCTTCATTCGGCGGGGTGGCCCGGCGGGGGGCCACCCTCTTCGATCTTGTCGAATTCGGCTGAATGATGGCCGTCCGAAATGTTCGACATTGAAGCGATTGGCCGCGGAACCCTCAGTCCACGCTCTGGAGGATGTGCGGCTCGGCCAGGTCGTCCTCGTAACCGGCGAGGCGGATCGGCGCGGAACGTGCCCACACCTCCAGACTGCCCACTTCCGAGGGCTCTGCGCACCGCCCGTCGTCGTCTGCGTGCGACTCTTCGCTCTGTGTCTGTTCGGGGGTCACCGCACACTCCCTGTGTCGGCTGAACCGGATCTGTCGCCAGGTTAACCAGCAAGGGAACGCTCCGCGCGTCGATTTCCACGGAGTGGACAAGGAATGGACAACGGCCCGTCGCGGCGTTACGTCCGGTGGCCGCGGGACGCCAGTCGTGCTGAGCTGGATGCCGGGGCCGGTGGGCTTGACGGCCGAACGGGTGACGGACCCCTGGCGCGCGGCCCGGGGCCGGAGGCGGCCGGCCGGGCCCTCGCCGGGGTGTGCGCACGACCCGGCCCGGCGCTCCGGCCACGAAGATCGACTCCATCGCCGACCGCACCCAGCGCCCCCTCCGGGGGGAGGGCGGCGGAGGTGCGGCGGACGCTACACCGCCGGGCCGGGCACCGCACGCCGGTGCCACGACCGGGCGTACGCACCGCACACGGGCCGGTCAGGCCGCCCCGGGCAGTGTCACGGCACCGTCCACCGCACGGCGCGCCCAGGCGATGTGGCCGTCCGGTCGCACCAGCACGGTGGTCAGTCCGTCCCAGCCCGGGTGGGCGGTGACCGGGCGAGCGGCCACGGTCCGGATCCGGTCCGCGCCACCGGCGAGCCCGGCGGCCGCGGCGACCACATCCGCTCCCGGCCCGTCCGCGGTGAGATCGAGCAGGACGAAGCGCCCGTCGGCCAGCAGCGGGTACAGACTCGGTCCGCACCCGCCGTCCAGCCCCACATCGGGGGCACGGTCACCGGCCAGCGGCCCGCCGTCCGGGTCCGGGTAGGCGACGTCCAGCGCCGAGACCTGCCCGGCCAGCCGCCGGTTGACATCGGGATGGTCGGCCAGGATCCCGCTGAGGACATCGCGCAGCGCCTGGGCGTCCGGGGTGTGGGCGGCGCCGATGGCCGTCTGGGCCCGGGTGTTCTCCAGCAGCGCGGTTCCGACCGGATGCCGTTCGGCGTGGTAGGTGTCCAGCAACGCGGCCGGAGCGCGTCCATGGCAGACGGAGGCCAGTTTCCAGCCGAGGTTGAAGGCGTCCTGGACGCCCACGTTGAGCCCCTGGCCGCCGAAGGGCATATGCATATGCGCCGCGTCCCCGGCGAGCAGCACCCGCCCGGCGCGGTAACGGGCGGCCTGGCGCGCGGCGTTGCCGAAGCGGGACAGCCACCGGGGCGCGCGCATCCCGAAGTCGGTGCCCGCCACGGCGCGCACGGCGGTGCGCAGCTCCTCCAGGGTGAGGGGCTGGGCGGTGGGCACGGCGGAGGACTCCTGGGTGGAGCCGACGATGCGGTGGTACCCGTCCGCCAGCTCGACGATCAGGATGCCGCCCCGGGCGTTCTCGTACGACGGGACGCCCGCGGGCGGCGGCGCGTCGAGCAGGACGTCGCCGAGGAAGCCGGTGGTGGTGGTCGGGGTGCCGGGGAAGTCGATCCCCGCCGAGGAGCGCACCGTGCTCCCGGCGCCGTCACAGCCCACCACCCAGCCCGCCCGCAGGACACCGGCCCCGTCCGGTCCCGCCACCTCCACCTCGGCGCCGTCCGCGTCCTGGCGCACCGCGAGGACCCGGTGCCCCCACCGGACCTCGCCGCCGAGCTCCTCCAGCCGTCGCTCCAGCAGATGTTCGGTGCGCAGCTGGGGAAGGACCAGGGTGTACGGGAAGCGGGTGTCGAGCGCGGAGAAGTCCAGCCGGGTCGGCAGCCCCCCGTAGTGGCCGACGGGGAGCGGGACGCCCTCGGCGGTGAACCGCCCCGCGATACCGCGCAGCGCCAGCACTTCCAGGGTGCGCGGATGGAGCGTGAGCGCCTTGGAGTGCGGACTGCGCCCGGTCGCCCGCTCCAGGACGGTGACCGGCACCCCCGCCAGCCGCAATTCGGCGGCGAGCAGCAGTCCGGTCGGCCCGGCCCCCACCACGACGACGTCATCCACCACAGCGTCTCCTCCGGTTCGGTTCTGGTCCCTGATGCGCGCGGCCGATCGCTGCGCCACGCCGAAGGCTCTTGATCCAGGATCAAGAGCTGCACCTCAGTACACTTGATCCCGGATCAAGACGCAAGCGCGGATCGCGACACGCGGGGACGCGGGACAGAGGGAGAGGGTGCGCATGGGCCTGGACCGCACGGCCGTGGTGACGGCGGCGCTGGAGTTGCTCGACGAGTCGGGGCTGGACAAGCTCACGATGCGCAAGGTGGCCGAGCGGCTCGGCGTCCAGCTCAACACCGTCTACTGGCACGCCTCCAGCAAGCCGCGGCTGCTGGAGCTCATGGCCGACGCGATGCTCGACGGCTGTGCGGCCGACCCCCTGCCGGAGCCGTGGGAGGAGCGGGCCCGCACCCTGGCCGGGCGCTATCGCTCGGCGCTGCTCGCTCACCGGGACGGGGCACGGGTGGTGGCCGGTACCGATGTGGCCGAGGAGAACACCCTGCGCTTCGCCGACGCGCTGACGGGCGCGTTCCTGGCCGGCGAGCACGATCCGGCGGAGGCGGCATGGCGGACCTGGGCCCTGGTCTACTTCACCCTCGGCCTCGTCCAGGAGGAACAGGCCGCGGACGGCACCGGCGGCGGCCCGGAGTCACTGCGGCGGGCGGTGACCCCCGAGCGCTACCCCTCGCTCGCGGCGGCCGTTCCGCACTTCGGCGGCTTCGAGGACCGCTTCGTCCACGGTGTCGGACTCATCGTCGGCGGCCGTACCCGGGAGCCCGTCCGACGGCGGGTTTGATCACACTCGGATTCCGATGACGCGTGCCGACGCCGGATCCGGGATACCCATTGACGCATGAGACGCATCAGTGAATTCGACCGCCGGCTGTTCGCCCGGGTCGCGGCCGGACGGCTGCGCGGCGCGCACCCCACGCTGCCCCGGCTCAGCCGGGCCGCCGACCACGGACGGCTGTGGTTGGGTGCCGCTGGTGTGCTGGGCGCGGTCGGCGGACGGACCGCGCGGCGGGCCGCGCTGCGCGGGGTCGGCTCACTCGCCGTGGCGTCCCTCGCCTCGAACATGGTCATCAAGTGGACCGTGGACCGGCGGCGTCCGGTACTGGACGGCGTCCCCCTGATGCGGCGGCTGCGCGAGCAGCCCTGGACGAGTTCGTTCCCCTCCGGCCACTCGGCCTCCGCCGCCGCGTTCGCCACCGGAGTGGCCCTCGAGTCCTCCCGGTACGGCCTGCTGGTGGCCCCGCTGGCCGCCGCCGTCGCCGCCTCCCGGGTCTATGTCGGCGTGCACTACCCCAGCGATGTGCTGGCGGGCATCGCGATCGGGGTCGGCGCCGCGGTGTTCACCTGCCGCTACTGGCCGCCGCGCCCCGAGGTCCCGGCACAGGCCCGGCCCCGGGTCTCCGCCCCCGCGCTGCCCAAGGGGGAGGGGCTGGTCCTGCTGGTCAACCAGCGGGCGGGCGCCGCCGCCGCGGGCGGGCTCAGCACGGCCGACCAGCTGCGGGTGCTGCTGCCCGCCGCCGAGATCCTCGAATGCGGCCCCGACGACGACTTCATGACCCTGCTCCAGACGGCCGGGCAACGGGCCTCCGAGCGGGCCGGGGCGCTGGGCATCTGCGGCGGCGACGGCAGTGTGAACGCGGCCGCCACCCTCGCCGCCGAGCGCGGACTGCCGCTCGCGGTGTTCGCGGGCGGCACCCTGGACCACTTCGCCCTGGACGTGGGCGTACCGGCCTTCGAGGACACCGCGCACGCGGTGACCGAGGGCGACGCCGTGGCCGTCGACCTCGCCCGTGCCGCCCCGGTCTCGGCGGGGGACGACGACACCAAGCACTTCGTCAACACCTTCAGCATCGGCTTCTACCCCGAGCTGGTGCGGATCCGGGAGGGCCTCCAGGACCGGCTCGGCAAGTGGCCCGCGGCGGCCGTCGCGCTCACCCGGGTCCTGCGCACCGCGGAGCCGATGGAGATCGAGGTCAACGGGCACAAGCGGCGGCTGTGGGTGCTGTTCGTCGGCAACGGCGGCTACTCCCCCGACGGTTTCGCGCCCGCGTACCGGGACCAGCTCGACGACGGGCTGCTGGACGTCCGGGCGATCGACGGGGACCAGCGGCTGGCCCGTACCCGGCTGCTGTTCGCCGCGCTCACCGGAACGCTGGGCCGCTCCCACGTCTATTCGACGGCCCGGATGCGCACACTGCGGCTGTCGGGCCTGGACGAGGTGAACTCCCTCGCCTACGACGGCGAGGTCTCCGGCACCCGCGCCAGGGCGCTGCGGCTCGACAAGCTGCCGGGCGCGCTGACCGTCTACCGGCCCGCGGAACCGCAGAACGAACTCCTCCAGCGGGCCCGTTCGGCCGCCGCCAAGGCCCCCCACTGGTGGCGGTCCGTACTACGCAGGTAGTACACGGAAGTCTGTGCTCAAGGACGACGACGGGAGGCCCCTCCACCCCCCAGGGTGGAGGTATGGACGACGACCGAACGGCCCGGGGGGTCACGACGTGACCTCCTTCGCGCTGTCTGTGCTGCTGGCCCTGGCCTCCGCGGTCTGCTACGCCGCCGGAGCCATCCTCCAGGAGCATGTCGCGGCCACGACGCCGCGTTCGTCCGCGCCCCTGCGGCGCGGGAGTTGGTGGGCCGCGGTGACCCTGAACGGGACGGGCGCGGTCCTCCATGTGATCGCCCTGGCCTACGGGCCGCTGAGCGTGGTGCAGCCGCTGGGCGCCCTCACCATCGTGTTCGCGCTGCCGATGGCGGCGCTCTTCGTACGCCGCCGGGTGGGCGCGGCGGGCTGGCGGGGCGCGGTGCTGGCCACCGCCGGACTGGCCGGACTGCTCTCGCTGACCGGTTCCTCGCACGCGCAGGCGCTGGCGGACCGGGAGCGGATCGTGGTGACCGTGGTGACGGTCTGCGTCATCGCGGTGCTCGCCGGGGCCGCGCGCTGGGTCAGCGTGCCCGGTGTCCGCAGCGTGCTGCTGGCCGCGGCGGCGGGCACGGCCTTCGGCATCTCGTCGGTGTTCACCAAGAACGTGGCGGTGGAGTGGAATTGGGGGGC
Organism: Streptomyces sp. NPDC045899; assembly: GCF_056431485.1. Lineage (NCBI taxonomy): Bacteria > Bacillati > Actinomycetota > Actinomycetes > Kitasatosporales > Streptomycetaceae > Streptomyces > Streptomyces sp. NPDC045899. The sequence goes on along the minus strand of NZ_JBWKKP010000005.1, from coordinate 358,642 downwards.
GCTGGGTGACGCCCTGCCCAGTCTCGCCATGATCGGCCTGCTGGCGTCCAGCGGGGTGCTGCTGTCCCAGGCGTCCTACCGGGGTGCCGGACTGGCCTCACCGCTGGCGACGGCCACCGTGGTCAATCCGGTGGTCGCCGCGGTCGTGGGCATCGCCGCGCTGGGCGAGCACTTCCGGTTCGGTGCCCCCGGCGCCCTGCTGGCCCTGGTGGCGGCACTGGTCGCGAGCGCCGGTCTGGTGATGCTGACGGTGCACGGCGCGGAGGGGGAGGCGCAGCGGACCGCGAAGGCCGGGGCGGCGGACGCGGCCGATGCGGCGGACGCGGCGGAACGGGAGCGGGTCGAACGGATCGAAGGCACCGAGGTCTCAGGGGAGTTGGAGGAGACCGAGCGGCTGGACCCGGCGGGGGCCACGGGAAGCGTGGGCACCGCCGACACGGCCGGGAAGGGCGGGAAGGGCGGGGCGGTCAGGGCCATCGGTGCCGCGGGGGCATCCGATGTACCGCTGCGGATCGCACGACAGATACCCCGTCAGTCCCCGGCCGCGCGGGATGAGCCACCGGTCCTGCCGGACTGCGGTGAGGCAATGCTCCAGCCACACGGCTGAGTTGGTACCGACAGGGGCCGGACCGCCCGTGATGGTCTGGTCCGGCCCTGTTGCATCCCGCGCAATTTCCCTACGTTACCTGCGGACACACTGTCGGTCCCGGCGATCTTCGATCACCATGGGGGCGCCCCCACCCCGCCCGTGATCGAAGTATCCGGTGGTCCTCCTTGCCCCCTGCGGAACAACCCCCCACCTACGTCGAGTTGTCCGACGCACGGCTCGTCGAGTTCATCAGGGCCGGTGCGCCCTCACCGCATCCGGCGGCGCAGGAGCTGCGCCGCCGCCATCTGCCCCGGGTGCTGGACTACGCCCGGCTCTGCTGCCGTGACGAGTGGTCGGCCGACCGACTGGCCGCGCGGGCCTTCACCCTGGCGTCAGCCCAGATCTTCCAGACCGATGAACCGGCCGCCCCGTGGCGCCACCGCATGCTCACCCTGGTCCACGAGGTGGCCGCCGACTGGATCACCAACCGCTCCCGCGAACGCCTCGACCCCGACTACGCGGTCCACCTCGAGGAGGGGCACGGCGGTGAACCCTCCGGCCTCCCCCTGGTGCGGGGGTTCGCCGCGCTCCCGCCCGCCACCCGGACCCTGCTGTGGCACACGCTGGTCGAAGGTGAGCCGGACCACGAGGTGGCCCGCCGCACCGGCCGCCGGGCCGCGGATGTCCCCCGGCTGGCCGGCCGGGCCCGGGAGACCTATCGCGACCAGTGTCTGCGCGTCTATCTGGAACGCGACGCCGGCGAGGAGTGCTGGGCCTTCGGGCGGATCCTGGAGGTGGCCGCCGGGCGCGAGGACACCGGACGGGGCTCGGACCTCCCCGGCCACCTCACCGACTGTCCCGGCTGCGCCGCGGTGCTCTCAGGTCTGGGTGAGCTGGCCCGGCGGCCCCGCCCGCTGGTGGCCGCCGCCCTGCTGGGCTGGGCGGGCGAGCGCTACCTCCCGGACGTCCCGGCGCCCGCCGCCACCGCGCTGGTGCCGATGGCCACCGGGGCCGCGGAACCGGGGCACCCGCCCGTGGCGGTCCGGCGGGTGTTCCAGCGGCCGTTCACCCGTGCCGCGCCACTGGTCGTGTGCAGCGGTGTGGTCCTGGCGGCGGTGATCACCGGTATCTCGGCCACCGCGCAGTCCGGAGGCGACTCCGGGCCGGGACGGCCCGGAAGCGCCGCGGGCGCCACTCCGCCCCCGGGCCCCTCGGCCACCTCCCCGTCCGCCACCGGATCGCCGGGTCCCAGCCGGACACCGTCGGCGTCCCCTTCGTCCGAAGCCCCGTCCGAAGCCCCGGAGGAACCGCCCTCGCCCACCCCCACCGGCCCCTATATGACGGTGGTCAACGCCGCCACGGGGCAGTGCCTCGACGTCCAGGGGGCGTTCTTCAACGGTGCCGACGTGATCACCGGGGACTGCCGCTCCGGCGCCGACACCCAGAAGTGGCGGCTCGACCCGGACGGCCTGGTGCGCAACCGCGCCAACCCCGGCTACTGCCTGGACACCCGGGGCCGGATCACCAAGGGCATCGCCATCTCCAACTGCGAGCGCACCCTCGATCTGCTGTTCTTCTTCGACGAACGGGGTCGGCTGCGCCCGCAGCTCGCCTCCGACCGCGCCGTCGTCCCCGATGAAAAGGCGGCCGGTTTCCTCTCCTTCGCCCCACTGACCACCGACACCTCCCAGCGCTGGCGCACCGGCTGAGGTGAAACGGCAGGACAGCACGGACAGAGATCGCCTACCGTGGCCGGTCGTGCGAACCTCCGCGCCACGGGCGGAGACACAGCCCACCTCCGAGGAGCACGTTGTTCGACCTCATCGTCATCATCCGGGTCTCCGAGGACACCAACATCGATCCGGTCGCCGACGCCCTGTCCCGGATGCGCCCCTTGTGCCTGGCAGAGGACGGCTGCGTCAGCTGGGAGGCGTACCAGTCACACCAGGACCCCCACCGCTTCGTCCTGGTCGAGCACTGGGCCGGCCGCGCCGACTGGGAGGCACACGACGCCGGTGACGCCATTCAGAAGATCTACATCCCGGAGATCATGCCGCACATCGAGCGCGAGGTGCATCCGAGCATGCGTGTGCGTCACGGACGGGAAGCCGTCACCGAGTGAACCGGCGGACACCCGCACGGGCGTCCTCGTCGGTTTCGGTGCGGTGACCGCTCATCAGGGCGAGGCTTTCGTCGCGGACGGGGTGTGAGGTGTCGCGGTCGGGGCGGTACGGGGTCAGGGCGGGTTCGGGGATGGATGTGGTGAGTTCCTGCGTGGCGAGGGCGGCGAGGAGCGGCGCGAGTGTGACGCCGCTGTGGGTGGTGATGGTGTAGAGGCCGGGAGCCCGGTGATGCGGGCCGACCAGAGGAAGGCCGTCTTCGGGAACGGGGCGGACACCGATCCGGGTGCCTCCCAGGGAGCGGAAGGCGGGCAGGATCGCCGCACACCGGCTGAGGAGTTCGGCCTCGGGCGGCACCGGGGTTGCCGGGGTCGGGGCGAGGAGGGCGTCGACCGGCCAGGAGATGGCACAGACCCGGTTGCCGGGGGCGGGGCGCAGATCGACGCCGGAGGTGGCGACGATGGCGCGCAGCGGCTCGGCTAGGGGGACGGACTCGCCCACCAGACCGGGAATCTGGTGCAACGGCAGCCGTACGCCGGCCAGTTCGGCGATGCGCCCGGCGTCGGGGCCCGCACAGTTGACGACGTGGTCGGCCTCGAAGCACCGGCCCCGTGCCCGGGCGCCACGTACCCGTTCACCGTCCAGCAGCAGTGCGGTGACGGGGGTGTCGTAGCGGATGTCGGCACCCAGCGCCGCGGCTCGGTCGAGGAGGGTGCGTGCGAGGAGGGGGGCGTCGTACCAGGCGGCGTTGTCGTGCACGAGGAGTTCGGTGGCCCGGCAGGAGGCGGGGTCGATGGCAGGTACGAGGGTGCGCAGCTCGCGGGGGTCGGCAGTGCGGCAGGGGTGGCCCCAGGCGGCGAGGCGTTCGGCACGTGCGCGGAGGGTGCGGTGTTCCTCCTCGGTGTCACCCCACTGGATGAGCGGTGCGGGATGGCACCAGCCGGCGTTCGCGGTGCCGGTGTGGAGCTCCTTCTCCAGTTCCCGGTGGAGCGCGGCGCTGCGCTGGTTGAGCAGGAAGTAGGAGTGGGGTGTTTTCAGATGGGTGACGTCGATGGAGAAGGTGGCGCCGGAGGTGCCCGGTGTGCGGCCACCCGCCTCGAGCACGGTGACGCTGACACCTGCTTCGGCGAGGCGGTGGGCGGTGGCGGCGCCTATCACTCCGGCGCCGATGACGAGGGCACGGGTCATGGAGAATCCTTCGGTGGCGTTCGGGGGTGGGGAGTCCTCGCCGGAGCGGTTCAGAGGACCTTGCTGAGGAAGGCACGGGTGCGTTCGTGGCGCGGGTCGCGCAGCACCTCCGTCGGCGGGCCGGTCTCGACGACGACCCCGTCGTCCATGAACACCAGCGAGTCGCCGACCTGGCGGGCGAAGCCCATCTCGTGGGTGACGACGACCATCGTCATGCCGTCCTCGGCCAGCGTTCGCATCACCTCCAGTACCTCTCCGACGAGTTCGGGGTCGAGCGCGGAGGTGGGCTCGTCGAAGAGCATGAGGCCGGGCTTCATCGCCAGGGCGCGAGCGATGGCCACCCGCTGCTGCTGGCCGCCGGAGAGCTGGGCGGGGTAGCTGTGTGTCTTGTCGGCGAGGCCGACGCGGTCGAGCAGTTCCGCGCCGCGTTCGCGGGCCTGTTCCTTCGGTTCCTTCCTGACCTGGACGGGGGCCTCGGTGACGTTTTCCAGCGCGGTCATATGCGGAAAGAGGTTGAAGCGCTGGAAGACCATGCCGATGCCCCGGCGGCGCCGGGCGACGGCCTTCTCGCTCAGCTCGTGGAGCCTGCCGTCCCGCTCCTCGTAGCCGACCAGTTCGTCACGGACGTACAGGCGTCCCCGGTCGATGGTCTCCAGGTGGTTGATGCAGCGCAGGAAGGTGGACTTGCCGGACCCGGAGGGGCCCACCAGACACATCACCTCGCCGGGGGCGACCGTCAGGTCGATGCCTTTGAGTACGTCCGTCCGGCCGAAGCTCTTGTGTACGCTCTCGGCTCTGATCACCGCTGATGTCAACGCGCGCTCTCCTCACGGTGGTTCTGGGCCGCGCCGTGGTTCCGGGCCGCGGCGCGCAGCCGCTGGAGCGGGGTGGGCGGCAGGTCGCGGCTGGCACCACGGCCGAAGCGCCGTTCCAGGTAGTACTGGCCGACGTTGAGTACGGAGGTCGCCACCAGGTACCAGAAGCAGGCGACGACCAGCAGCGGGACCTGCTGGAAGTTGCGTGAGTAGATGCCCTGGATGGAGGTCAGCAGCTCGGGCACCGCGATGGCGAAGACCAGTGAGGTGGTCTTCAGCATGGAGATCGCCTGGTTGCCGGTGGGCGGGATGATGATGCGCAGCGCCTGTGGCAGCACGATGCGGCGCAGGGTCTGTCCGCGGGACATGCCCAGTGCCTGGGCCGCCTCGCTCTGGCCGTCGTCGACGGCGGTGATACCCGCGCGGACGATTTCGGCCATGTATGCCGCCTCATGGAGTCCGAGACCCAGAACGGCGGCGGTGAGCTGGGTGATCAGGACGTTGGTGTCGGCCTCCACGAACGTCGGTCCCCAGGGGATGCCGACGCCGATGGTGGGGACGACGGCGGAGAGGAAATACCAGAAGAGGAGCTGGACCAGCAGCGGGGTGCCGCGGAAGAGCCAGATGTAGCACCAGCTCAGCCGGGACAGGATCGGGTTGGCCGACATCCTCAGGACGGCGAGGAGGACACCGCCGACGATACCGAGTGCCATGGCGAGGGCTGTCAGCAGCAGCGTGGTCCGCAGCCCCTCCATGATCACTGGCGAGAAGAGGAACTCACCGACGGTCCCCCACTGCATACGGGGATTGGTGATCCAGCCTTCCAGGAGGAAGACCAGCAGGAAGGTCACGACGACCGCGGCGGCACGCTGCCCCGGGCGGCGTACCGGGACCGCGCGCACGGACCCGGCGGCCGCGTCGGCGGAGTCCGCCCGGGTGAGGGTCTCGGTCATGCCGCACCCCCGTTGACCGTGGCGCGCTTCAGGGCCCCGGAGCCGACGTTCCACTCCCGGAGGATCTTCGCGTAGGTGCCGTTGTCGATGAGTTTCTGCAGGGCACCGCGGACAGCGCGCACCAAGGTCCGCTCCTCCTTGTTGATCAGGATTCCGTAGGGCAGGAAGCGGTACGGCCGGCCGGCCGTACGGAACCTGCCGTGCGACATCCGTGCCTGGTAGACGACGGTGGGGGTGCCGCCGACGAACGCGTCGGCGCGGCCGGTGGACAGTGCCTGGAAGCAGCCGACGGAGTCGGGGAAGACCAGCTTCTCCAGCTCCGGCTTGCCGGCGGCCGCGCACCTGTCGGCCTGCGCTGCCACATCGTCCACCTGTGAGGTGCCCTGCTCGACGGCGACCTGGCTGCCGCACAGGCTGGTGAGGGAGCGGATGTCCCCGGCAGCCTTCTCGGAGGCGAGGATCGAGCTGCTGGTCTTCATGTAGTCGACGAACGTGACCTGCGACTGGCGCTCCTTCTTGTCGAGCATGGCCTGGATGGCCACGTCGTAGCGGTGGGAGCGGACGCCGCCGATGATGCTGTCGAAGTTCGCCTGTACCAGGTCCACCCGGACGCCCAGGATCTGGCCGACCGCTTCGATGAGGTCGGGTTCGGCGCCGATGACGGTCTTGTTGTCGATGTCCAGGAGGGACAGCGGGGGGTAGTCGTTGCCGACCGCCGATGTGAGCGACCCCTTGTCGCGAATGTCCGGGGGGAGCAGGGCGCGGAGTGCGGGGTCGACGCGCTGCTGGGGCACCTTGGATCGGTGGACGGTCGTGGTGCCACCACAGGCGGTCACGGTCGGCACGAGCAGCGCGGCGATCGCGAGGGGGATTGCGGTGGCGCGGGCTCGCGCATGCCTTCCGGGCACGGTGCCTCCCTTCTGAGCTGCTGGGTGAGGGGAACCGGCGGGGGGTGGACACCCAATCTGCGCGATGGCGCCGGCCCGGACAAGAACAGGGAGAATGAACGTTTCCACCCAGGGTGTTAAGTTCATTTGATGCTGACTCCCTCGCAGCTGCGGGCGATACGCGAAGTGGTCGCCCAGGGCTCGTTCCGTACCGCCGCCCAGCGTCTGGGCTACACGCCCTCCGCCGTCTCCCAGCAGATCTCCACCGTCGAGCGGGCCCTGGGCGTCGCACTCTTCGAGCGCTCACCGCGCAGCGTGCGCCCCACGGCGGCCGGGCTCCAGCTCGCCCAGCGCGCGGGAAGGCTGCTGGCCGACCTGTCCGCGACGGAGAACGAGATGCGCGCCTATGCCGCCGCCGAGCGGGGGCGCCTGAGGCTCGGCAGCTTCTGGTCCGCCGGCTTCCGGCTGGTGCCGACGGTGCTGACCGGGTTCCTCCGCGACCGGCCCGAGGTCGATGTCCGCTACGAGGAAGGCGACCCGCAGGTCACCGTGCCCGCGGTGCTGGAGGGGCGGCTGGATCTCGCCGTCATCTTCGAGTACGGCGTGGTACCGCACAGCTGGCCCGAGGGCCTGGAACACACCCTGGTACGGGAAGAGCCGCTCTACCTCCTCCTCCCCTCAGGGCATCCCCTGGCCGGTCGGCCACACCTGCGCCTGGCCGACCTGCGGGAGGAGCGCTGGATCAGCTATCACCAGGACACCGACGCCGCCCGCTGTCTGCGCCACATCTGCGCGGCCGGCGGCTTCCAGCCCGAGGTGCTCTTCCGTACGAACGACTACAACCTGCCCCATGAACTGGTGCGCCAGGGCCTGGGAGTGGCCATCGCACCGGAACTCGCGATCATGGACACCACCACGTCACCCGACACTTCCGGCACCCATCTCGTCCGGCTCACCGACCCCGCCCACACCCGCCGGGTCTACGCAACGCGACGCACCACCGATCCCAACCCCTTCCTCCCCCAGGCCCTCGCACTCCTGCACACCGCCGCGGCCGCGCTGCCCGAGCGCGGCGAGGGAAAGGGCCCCACGGTCATCGGCTGAACACCGGCCCCTGCCGAGGACGCCCCCGGAATCCCGCCGATCCGCGCCCGCGTACCGCCCGCGAGGCGGTCGCGAGGCGGTCGAACCCGAGAGTCGGCTGTGTTAACCGGACGTTAGCTCTCGGTGCCGGAGCTGTACGCCGTGGTCTCCACCGCCGACGCTACGAGCGGCGGCGTTGCCCTCCCCGGGGCTCGCCGGACACCGTTCATGAGGAGGCCACGTGACCGACAGCGCTCCCCGGCAGCATGCCCGCACCCCCTGGCGGGCCGTACTCGGCGGTTCGATCGGGAATCTCGTCGAGTGGTTCGACTGGTTCGTCTACGCCAGCTTCGCCACCTACTTCGCCAGTGCCTTCTTCCCCAAAGGCAATGAGACCGCCCAACTGCTCAACACCGCCGGCATCTTCGCCGTCGGGTTCTTCATGCGCCCGGTGGGCGGCTGGCTGCTCGGCCGGTTCGCCGACCGGCGGGGCCGCAAGGCCGCGCTGACCCTCACCGTGACCCTGATGTCGGCCAGCGCGCTGCTCATCGCCATCGCGCCCACCTACGACCAGGTCGGGTACTTCGGCGCGGCGGTCCTGCTGGTGGCCCGGCTGCTCCAGGGGCTGTCGGTCGGTGGTGAGTACGCGGCCAGCGCCACCTATCTGACCGAGGCGTCCCAGCCCGGCCGCCGCGGCTTCGTCTCCAGCTTCCAGTACGTGTCGATGACGGCGGGACAGCTGATCGGCCTCGGCCTGCAGATCGTGCTCCAGCGCACCATGTCCGAGGACGCGCTGCACTCCTGGGGCTGGCGCATTCCGTTCATCGTCGGTGCCGTGGCCGCGGCCGTGGTCTTCTGGCTGCGGCGCAACCTGCTGGAGACCGAGGCGTACGCCGAGGAGGACGGCCACCACGGCGGCGAGCACCGCGGGACCATCGCCGAGCTGCTGCGCCACCGCAAGGAGGCGGTGCTGGTGATCGCGCTGACCATGGGCGGCACGGTCGCGTACTACACCTACACGACCTACCTCACCAAGTACCTGTCGAACACGGCCGGGCTCAGCAAGTCCGACGCCTCGATGGTGAGCTTCTGCGCCCTGTTCCTCTTCATGCTGCTCCAGCCGGTGGCCGGGGCGCTCTCGGACCGGATCGGCCGGCGCCCGCTGCTGATCAGCTTCGGGATCGGCTCGATGCTGGGCACCGTTCCGCTGATGACCGCGCTGTCGCACACCGACTCCTTCGCCGGTGCGCTGCTGCTGTCGCTCACTGCCCTGGTCATCATCACGGGCTACACCTCCATCAACGCCGTGGTGAAGGCCGAGCTGTTCCCGACCCACGTCCGGGCGCTCGGCGTGGCCCTGCCGTACGCGCTGGCGAACGCGCTGTTCGGAGGCACCGCGGAGTATGTGGCGCTGTGGTTCAAGAAGAGCGGAGTGGAGTCCGGTTTCTACTGGTATGTCTCGGCATGTGCCGCGGTCTCGCTCGTCGTCTACCTGACCATGCGGGAGACCCGGGACACCCTGCTCACCCGGGGCGGGGCCGCGGACCGGGCGGCCTCCGGGAAGCCGCAGACGACCTCTGTGTGACCGGTCGGCCCGCCGCTTACCCTTACGCCCATGCACGTTCTCCTGGTCGAAGACGACGACCGGCTGGCGGCCGCGCTGACCGCCGCGCTGGCCCGTCTGGGCCACCAGGTCGTCCGCGCCGGGCGCGCGGACGACGCGCTGCGGCTCAAGGACGGAGCCGACTTCGTCCTGCTCGACCTGGGACTGCCCGATATGGACGGTCTGGAGGCGCTGCGCAGGCTGCGCCGCGCCTCCGCCGTCCCGGTCATCGTGGTCACGGCCCGCTCCGAGGAGCGGGACGTGCTGCGGGGGCTGCGCGGCGGGGCCGACGACTACCTGGTCAAACCCTTCCGCACCGCCGAGCTGATCGCCCGTATGGAGGCCGTGCTGCGGCGCGGCACCCGGCCGCTCACCGCCCCGGGCCCGGTGGTGGCGGCGGGCGGCGTCCGGATCGACCTCGCCGCGCGGCGGCTGGAGGTGGACGGCAGGCCCGTCACCCTCACCCGCCGGGAGTTCGACGTACTGGCCCTGCTGGCCCGGGAGCCCGGGGTGGTCCGCAGCCGCGAGGAGATCCTCGACGAGGTGTGGGGCGATCTGCTGCTGTCCGCGTCCCGCTCCCTGGATGTGCACATCGCCGGGATCCGCGCCAAGACCGGCTGTCCGGGGCTGGTGGAGACGTTGCGCGGCACGGGATACCGGCTGGGGACCGGCGAATGCACCTCCGGATCCTGACCGTCTACACCGTCCTGATCGCCTGCCTGGTGACGGCGCTCGCGGTGCCGTTCTCCCTCGCGTACTCCTCGCACCGCACCGGGAAGCTGCTGCTGGAGCGGCGGGCGGACGCCACCCGCTTCGCCGAGCTCGCCGACCAGGCGATCCGCGAGGGCGACACCGCCGGACTGGCCCTGGAGGTGTCCCGCTACCACACGCTGTACGGCACGGCCGTGGAGATCCGCGACCGGGACGGCTCGCGGGTCGCGGGCGGCGGCGCCTGGGACCGCGACCAGGCCGACCGCGCCCTGTCCGGCCGCACCACCGGCAGTCTGCCGCTGATCACCCCGTTCGGCCCGGAGTCGGCGGTGGTGGCCGAACCGGTCGGCCGGGACGCCCAGGTCTTCGGGGTGGTGGTGATGCGGGCGTCCACGGCCGCGGCCAGGCGGGACGTGGCCCTGGTCTGGTCCGCGGTCGCGGCGGGCTCGGTGGTCGCGGTGCTCATCGCCCTGATCGCGGCACGGCGGCTGGCCCGCTGGATCCTGCGCCCGGTGACCGAACTGGACGTCACCACCCGTGCGATCGCCGAGGGCCGGATGGACGCCCGGGTCGCGGCGGGCGGCCGGGGCCCGGCCGAGCTGCGGCTGCTGGAGCGCCGGTTCAACGCCATGGCCGACGCGGTCTCGGCCGCCCTCGAGCGGCAGCGCGCGTTCGTCGCGGACGCCTCGCATGAGCTGCGCACCCCGCTGACCGTGCTGTCACTGCGGCTGGAGAACCTGGAACCGCATCTGCGGAAGACCGGCGACGGGGAGTTCGCCGAGGCCCTCGCCGAGGTCGACCGGCTGGCCCAGCTGCTGGAGGATCTGCTCGAACTGGCCCGGGTCGAGGCGGGCGCGGCGGCGCCCGAGCCGATCGCACCCGCCGCGCTCGCCGCCCGGCTGGCCATCTGGTGCGAGGTGTACGCGGCGCGTGAGCTGACGCTGGCGGTGACCCTGGGCGGGGGCGGTACGGCGGACGAGGAGACCGCGCTGCCCGCGGCGGCCGGGCGGATCGCCGACATCGCCCTGGACAACGCGGCGAAGTTCGTACCCCCCGGCGGCACCGTGACCGTCTCGCTGGACGACGGGGCGCTCCGGATCGCCGACGACGGCCCCGGGCTCGACCCCGAGCACCTGGCGGCCGCCCCCGGCCGCTTCTGGCGCTCCCCCGGCCACGGGAACATCCCCGGCAGCGGGCTGGGGCTCGCCATCGCCGCGGAGCTGGCCCGTGCGGCGGGCTGCACACTGGCGCTGCGCGCCGCGGAACCGCACGGGCTGGTGGTCGAAGTGCGACTGCCGGACGGGCCGGTCCCGCTCCCGGCCTCCCGCTCTCAGCCGTAGACCTCGCGGTAGTGGGCCGCCGCGCCCGGGTGCAGCGGCACGGTGCCGGTGCCGATGGCGTACCGCTCGTCGAGGCGGCTGCCGGGCGCGTCCGGCACCGGCAGCCGGTCCCGCCGGTCGAACAGCACGGCGGTCAGGGCGCGGGCGGTGGCGGTGGCCAGACCGGCCCGGCAGACCAGGTAGCTGGGCGTGCCCACGGTGGCGGTCGGCCCGTGCAGCCCGTAGATCCCGGCGGGGATGGACGCGTTCTCGTAGACGGACCCGTGGCGGCGGCGCAGCGCGGCGGCCAGGCCGTCGAGCGGTATCAGCCGTATGGGCCGGCGCCGGGCGAGCTGGGCGATGGTCCGGGTCGGCGCGCCGCCGGACCAGAAGAACGCGTCCACCTCCGCCGCCGCGAGCGCGTCGGCGGATTCCCCGAGCCCCAGCCGGACCGCCCGCTCATCGCGCACCCCGGCCACCTCGAGCACCCGCCCCGCGGTCACCGACGTGCCGGACTCGGCGGCGCCGAGCGAGACGGTCCGTCCGCTGAGGTCGGAGGGGCGCCGGATCGAGGAGTCGGCGGGCACCACCAGATGCAGATAGTTGAGGTACAGCCGGGCCAGCGCGGCGACCGGCACCGGCCGCCGGAAGGGGCCCCGTCCCTTGGCGGCGTCGGCCGCGCTGTCGGCCAGCGAGAGCGCCACATCGGCGCGGTCGTCGCCGAGCATCCGGAGGTTCTCCACGCTCGCCGCGGTGGTGAGCACCCGGACGTCGATCTGCGGATGGGTCCGGTGGACCTCGTCCGCCAGCCGACTGCCGAAGATCGCGTAGGGCCCGCCCCGCGGGCCGGTGGCCAGCCTGACCCGGCCGGGCGGCTCGGCCTCCTCGCACCCGGCCAGCCCGACCGCCGCAAGCGCCACGAACACGCGACGGGAAACGCGCAGCACCCGCCGATGCTAACCCGCACGGCGCGACGCGCCGCACGGGCCTCGGGGGGCCGGCCCCCCGAGCCCCGTATGCCTTCGGGCGGACCGCGCACCGCCCCCGGCGCGGAGCGCTGCGGCTGCCCCCGGGCCGGGCGCGCACCGGAAGCCGGCCACGTGGCCGCGGAGGGGCCGCGCGCGCCACCGGCGGACCAGCGGTCCGGACCGGCGCCTCCGCCGAGTCCACCACGGCTGCGCCCGTCCTCATCCGCTTGCGCGGGACGCAGCGGACACCCCGGCCCTGCCGGACCACGGTGGGCTACGGCGCATCGCGCCCGGGTGCGTGGGCGTCCGGCCGGAGCTGGTGCCGGGGATCGTCCGCGCGCGCCGTCCGCGGACACCGGCTCCGCGCAGCGACCCGGACCGGCACGGGGCACAACGGACACCCCGACCGCGCCGGACCACCGTGGCGGCGAAAGCACCTCCCGCCGGGCAGCCGCACAAGGTCCGACCCGTGTACAAGGCAGGGCAGCGGCCCGGAGCGGCGCCGCGACCGACACCGGGCGGCGGAACGGGGTGTGCACCGTGAGGGGCAGCGCGGGCGGAGCCGAAGGCGCGCCGCGTGAGCGGGTGGCTCGGTGGACGCGGCTCCGACCGCACCGGTCCGCCGCGCAGATGCGCGGACCGGCGGGGCGGGTCAGGTCGTGAGGGCGCTCAGCTGGGCCCAGACCACGCGGCCGCCGTTGGCGGCGGGGCGGTCGCCCCAGGCATCGGTGAGGGCGCGGACCAGGGCGAGGCCGCGGCCGCTCTCGTCCTCCACACCCGCGTCCCGCGGGGTGGGGCCGAGGGGGCCGCCACCCTGGTCGGTGACCTCGACGTAGAGCGAGCGGCGCTCATGGGCGCGCAGCACGCACAGGATCTGCTCGCTCCCGGTGTGCACCAGCGCGTTGGTGAACAGCTCGGACATCACCAGCTCCGCGGCGTCGCAGACGTCCTCACAGAAGCCCCAGACGGGCAGTTGGGAGCGGACCCGGCGGCGGGCGGCGGCGACCGAGGCACCGCGGGCGGGCAGTCGGAAGATCTCCTGGCGGAGGGCGGCGTCGTAGCACTCGGCGCTCACGAGGGGGGCCATCGTCGGGCGTTGACGCAATGCCACGGCCATTTGCCTTCCGTCTCGCTGTGGGGGCTCAGAAGAGCGCAAGTCCGCTTAGCAGCCAACCTGTTGGCCCGGACACTACGCCACTATCCAGTCTGTGAGCATCAGTTGGCAAGAGGCGTTCTGCAAAATGCAGAATAGCCAGAGCACTCTGTTCCCCCCATCCCGCACGTGGCACACTAACTCTCGACAATGACCGTCCGAGGAGGTACGACGTGGGTGAAGCGCGGTCTGCCCCGACCGTCGGGCAGATGGTCCTCGGTATGCGACTGCGGGACCTCCGCGAGAAGGCCGGCGTCAGCTACGAGGCAGCCGCCAGAGCCCTGCACGTCAACCAGACCACGGTCCGCAGGATGGAGAAGGCCGAGGTCGGCCTGAAACTCCCCTACGTCGAGAAGCTGCTGCAGACCTACGGGGCCGAGCAGGAGGAGATCGACGCCTTCCTCGCGCTCGCCGAGGACGCCAACAGACCCGGCTGGTGGCACCGGTTCCGCGATGTGCTGCCGGACTGGTTCAGCCTCTATGTGAGTCTGGAGGGCGCGGCCAGCCGTATCCGCGCGTACGAGCCGCACTTCGTGCCCGGTCTGCTCCAGACCGAGGCGTACGCCCGCGCGCTGCTGCGCATCGGCTTCCCGAACGGCAGTGAGCGCGAGGTCGACCGCCGCGTCGCGCTGCGGATGGAGCGCCAGGAGCTGCTCACCCGCCCGGACGGACCGCATCTGTGGGCCGTGATGGACGAGACGGTGCTCCGTCTCGGCATCGGCGGACCCGAGGTGATGCGGGGCCAGATCGACCGGCTGATCGAGGCCACCCGACTGCCGAACGTCACCCTTCAGGTGGTGCCGTTCTCCGCGGGACCGCATCCGGGCATGGGCGGACCGTTCCAGCTCTTCCGGTTCCAGATCGCGGAACTGCCGGACATCGTCTACGCCGAGGCCCTGACCGGCGCCGGCTATCTCGACCAACGCGCGGATGTGGCCGCCTACCTGGAAGCTCTTGACCGCATGGGCACCCAGGCCACACCGGCGCGGCGCACGGAGGCGTTCCTCCGTGAGATGCGCAAGGAGCTCTGACTGTGGACCACGTGGACAACGTGTACAACGGCATGCCGGCCAAGCAACTGGGGGCCGAGGGCTGGCGCAAGCCCTGGAGCGGCCCCAACGGGGGAGCCTGTGTCGAAGTGCTGAAGCTGACGGACGGACGGGTGGCGCTGCGCCAGTCGACCGATCCCGACGGGCCCGCCCTGATCTACACCCACCATGAGATCGAGACCTTCATCCGGGGAGCCAAGGCGGGTGCCGCGGACTTCCTTCTGGGGCGGCCGGATCCCCATCTGTCCTCGCCGAAGGGGACCGGCGCGGGGCGGCGCGCCGCATGACCGGGCGCCCGGAGCACATCCGTGGCGCGGACCATTCAGCGGGCCTTACGGCGGACTCTTCCGCGGACCTTTCCACGGGGGCAGGAGTGGCACACACATCATGAACATCGACACGACCAAGCCGCACGCGGCGCGGATGTACGACTACTACCTCGGGGGCAAGGACCACTACCAGGTCGACGAGGAGGCCGCGGCCCATGTGCTCACGGTCTATCCGGGGATCAGGACCTGCGCCCGCACCAACCGCGCCTTCATGCACCGCGCCACGCGCTGGCTCGCGGGCGAGGCCGGGGTCCGCCAGTTCCTCGACATCGGCACCGGCATCCCCACCGAGCCCAACCTCCACCAGGTGGCGCAGGGCGTGGCCCCGGACGCCCGGATCGTGTACGCGGACAACGACCCGATCGTGCTGGCCTACGCCCAGGCGCTGCTGCACGGGACGTCGCAGGGGCGCACCTCCTATCTCCAGGCCGATGTCCGTGAACCCGAGCGGATCCTGAAGGCTCCCGAGCTGCACGAGACGCTCGACATGAACCAGCCGGTGGCGCTGTCGTTCAACGCGCTGTTCCACTTCGTCCCGGACGAGTACGGTCCGTACGACCTGATCCGGCAGTTCGTGGACGCCCTGCCGTCGGGCAGCTTCCTGGTGCTCTCGCACTGCACCTCGGACTTCGACCCGGACACCTGGGGCAAGGTCGTCGAGATCTACCGCCAGGGCGGGATACCGTCGCAGGTGCGGTCCAAGGACGAGGTGGAGCGGTTCTTCGAGGGGCTGGAGCTCATCGAGCCGGGGGTCTCCGAACCGCATCACTGGAAGCCGGACGGTGAGGTGCCCGCGCTCAGCAGCACGGACGTCTCGCTCTGGGTGGGGGTCGCCCGCAAGCCGTGAACCCCTCGCGCGCTCTGGACGGGGGTCAGGGCCGCACGGGCGGTACGCGGCGGTCGCCCACCGTGAAGCCCAGCACCGCGCCGCCGCCCGGCCGCGGCCGGGCGAAGACGGTGCCGCCGTGCGCGAGGGCGATCTCGCGCACGATGGCGAGGCCGAGTCCGGAGCCGGGCAGACTGCGGGCGCCGGGCGCCCGGTAGAAGCGGTCGAAGACCCGCTCGCGGTCCTCCTCGGCGATCCCGGGGCCGCGGTCACGGACCTCCACCCGGCGGCCGGCTATCACCACTTCGACCGGTCCGGTGCCCTCCCGGTCGAACTTGGCGGCGTTCTCCACCAGGTTGGAGACCGCCCGCTGCAGGGCGGACGGGCCGCCCTCGACCCGGGTGTCGCCCGACGCCCGTACAGTGATCTCGCGGCCGGTGCGGCGCCGGGCGAGGGTCGCGGCGGTGGTGGCGACCGCCTCCAGCGACACCGGCGTACGCGGTTCGTCGTCCTTCTGCCCCGCCGCCAGCTCCACCAGCTCATTGACCAGATCGGTCAGTTCACGGGTCTCCCCCGCCAGATCGGCGAGCAGGTCCTCGCGCGCGGACGGCGGCAGTTCCTCGAAGCGGCGCAGCAGCGAGACATTGGTGCGCAGTGAGGTGAGCGGGGTACGCAGTTCGTGTCCGGCGTCCTGGACCAGCCGCCGCTGGTCGTCCTTGGAACGGGCGAGCTGTCCCAGCATGCCGTCGAACGCCCGGCCCAGCCGGCCCACTTCGTCCTGTCCGGCGACCGGTACGCCCACCTCCATCCGGCCCGTGGCGGCGACGCTCTCGGCGACCCGGGTCAGCCGCACCAGCCGCCGGGTGATCCGCCCGGCCAGCCACCAGCCGACGAGTCCGGCGGCCGCGATGACGGCGGCGATGAACAGCGCGGTGCGCTTCTGGAGTTCCCGCAGCAGATCCTCGGTGTCGCTGAGCTGCTGGGCCACCTGGATCGCCCCGGTACCGTCGCCCACGGCCACGGTGGCCATCCGGTACCGCTCGTCGCCGATGCCGATGTTGCGCCGCACCACGGCACCGGCCGTACCGGACGCGGCGGTGGCCCGGTCCTCGGCGCCCACCGGCAGCGGGGGTTTGCCCGCGTCGTGGACGGTGCCCCGGCCGTTGATCACCTGGACGTCCGTCCGGCTGATCCGGCGCAGATCGCCCCGCAGACCGTAGGGGACCGGCCCGTCGGAGGGGTAGTCGCTGAGCACCACCTTCTCGCCCCGCACCTCGGTCCGCAGATCGCGGACCACATCGTCGAAGGCCGACTGCTGGTCCACCCGGACCAGTCCGGCCGCGGCGTCGTAGCTGAGCCCGCCCACCAGCAGGGTGACCACACAGGCCACGGCCGCGAAGGACAGCGCGAAGGTGGTCCGCAGACTGGGCCGCGGGTTCGGGAGCCGCGGGGGACGGCGCATCCTCTCAGCCCTCCCGCAGGGTGTAGCCGACGCCGCGCACGGTGTGGATGAGCGGTACGGCGCCCTCCAGGTCGACCTTGCGGCGCAGATAGCCGATGTAGACGGCGAGGTTCTTCGAGCCGGGGTCGAACTCATAGCCCCAGATGCGGGCGTAGATGGTGGGGTGGTCCAGGACGATGCCCGCGTTGCGCGCGAGCAGTTCCAGCAGGTCGAACTCGGTGCGGGTCAGCTCCAGTTCGGTACCGGCACGCCAGACCCGCCGCGCCGGGGGGTCCAGCCGCAGGTCCGCGACCTCGACCACCCCGTCGGCGGCCGGTTCACCGGGGGCGTCGGCAGCGGGCCCGGGGCACGCGCGGCGCAGCAGGGCCCGCAGCCGTGCGAAGACCTCCTCGACCTCGAAGGGCTTGGCCACATAGTCGTCGGCGCCCGCGTCCAGACCCTCGATCCGGTCGGCGGTCCCGACCCTCGCGGTGAGCATGAGGATGGGTGTACGGTCCCCTTCGGCACGCAGCACCCGGCACACCTGCAGCCCGTCCACACCCGGCATCATCACGTCGAGCACCACCACGTCGGGATGCTCGCGGTGCGCGGCGGCCAGCGCCTCGATGCCGTCGGAGACCGCGGTGACCCGGTATCCCTCCAGGGTCAGGGCACGTTCCAGGGCATGGCGGATGGCGCGGTCGTCCTCGGCGAGCAGCACGGTGTTCATCACGTCCCGAGTCTGCCAAGCGCCCCGGACGCCGGACCGGCCCTCCCCCTGCCGCGCTTCTTACCCCGCTCTCACCTGTTTTTCGCGCCCGGCTTACCGAGCCCGGAGAAGGTATCGAACACGTTCCGGGGGAAACCCGCCCCAGCGATGCCATCTGCCGGAGAAAATCACCGTATGAAGATCGTATTCCTGCTGCACAACGCCTACGGGATCGGCGGAACGATCCGGACCACGCTGAATCTCGCCGCGGCGCTGGCCGACCACCACGAGGTGGAGATCGCTTCGATGCGGCGGCACCGCGAGGCGCCGCGGTTCACCGTGGACCCCCGGGTGCGGCTGGTCCCGCTGGTGGACACGCGCCCGGAGAGCGCCGACGCGCGGGACCCGCGGGCCGGGGAGCCGGCCCGGGACTTCCCGGTCCACGAGAAGCGCTACGAGCAGTACAGCAGGCTGACCGACGAGCGGGCGGCGGAGTATCTGCGCGGCTGCGGGGCCGATGTGATCGTGGGCACCCGGCCGGGCGTCAATGTCTATCTGGCCCGCTTCGGCCCGCGCGGCGCGCTGCGCATCGCCCAGGAGCACCTGCGGTACGAGGCGCACAGCAAGAGGCTGCGGGCGGAGCTGGCACCGCACTACCGCACGCTCGATGCCGTGGTCACGACGACCGAGGCCGATGCCGCCGTCTACCAGGAGCGGATGCCGCTGCCGGGGGCGCGGATCCTGGCGATACCCAACAGCGTCCCGGAACCGGACGTCCCGCCCTCCGAGGGCACCGAACCGGTGATCGCGGCGGCCGGCCGGCTGGTCCGCGGCAAACGCTTCGACCTGCTGATCGACGCCTTCGCCGAGGTCGTGGACAAGCATCCGGAATGGCGGCTGCGGATCTACGGCGGCGGTGCGGAGAAGGACCGGCTGAACGAGCGCATCACCGACCGCGGGCTGGTGGGCAGCGCCGAGCTGATGGGGCCGCGCTCCCCGATCGAGGCGGAGTTCGCCAAGGCGTCGCTGGTGGCGGTGGCCTCGGACGCCGAGTCGTTCGGCATGACGATCGTGGAGGCGATGCGCTGCGGCGTGCCGGTGGTGAGCACCGACTGCCCGCTCGGCCCCTCCGAGATCATCCAGGACGGGGCCACCGGGCGGCTGGTGCCCACCGGGGACAAGCACGCGCTCGCCGGTGCGCTGCTGGAGCTGATCGACGACGCCCCGGCCCGGCAGGCCATGGGGGTCGCGGCGCTGGAGTCCGCGCGGACCTATGACCCGGCGCCGATCGCCCGGCGCTACATGCGGCTCTTCGAGGAGCTGGCCGACAGCCGCGGCGCCCGTGCGCGGGCGCGCACCCGGGCCGCGCTGCGGTCCCGTGCCGGACGGCTGCTGCGCCGCTGCACGGCGGTGTTCCGCCGCCGCCCGAAGGCGGCGGCGGGCGGCTGAGGGACGCGCCGCCGCGCCCGGCGACCGGCTGCCCGGCGCCCGGCTACCAGGTCGTCGCCGCGTAGTCCTTCAGGAAGCAGCCGAAGAGGTCCTCACCCTGCTCACCGCGGACGATCGGGTCGTAGACCCGGGCCGCGCCGTCGACGAGGTCGAGCGGGGCGTGGAAGCCCTCGGCGGCCAGCCTCATCTTGTCCGGGTGCGGCCGCTCGTCGGTGATCCAGCCGGTGTCGACGCTGGTCATCAGGATGGCGTCGGACTCGAACATCTCCCGTGCGCTGGTGCGGGTGAGCATGTTGAGCGCGGCCTTGGCCATGTTGGTGTGCGGATGTCCGGCGCCCTTGTAGCCGCGGCCGAACTTGCCCTCCATCGCGGAGACGTTCACCACGTACTTGCGCCGGGCGGCGGAGGCGGCCATCGCCGGGCGCAACCGGCTGACCAGGATGAACGGCGCCGTCTCATTGCACAGCTGGACTTCGAGCATCTCGACGGGGTCGACCTCGTGGACCCGCTGGATCCAGGTGTTGGTCGGGTCCAGGTCCGGTATGAGCCCGCCGGCGTCGATCGCGGTACCGGCCTCGATCCGGGCGGGTGAGGCGGAGCCGCTGGTGAGGGCGAGGGCGGTGAGGTCCTGTGCGGTCAGCGCACCGTCCCGCGGCCGGCGCGGACCCGGCAGCGCCGTCTGGGACCCGCTGCCGAACGCGCCGAGGACGGTGGCCTCGGGCAGCTCCCCGGCGGGCAGCGGCGCCGACTCCCCGGCGATCAGCTCCGCGTACGCCTGGGGCGTGCGGCGGACCGTCTGCGCGGCGTTGTTGATCAGGATGTCCAGCGGACCCGCGGCGCTCACCGCATCGGCCAGCCCGATGACCTGGGCGGGGTCCCGCAGATCCATCCCGACGATCTTCAGCCGGTGCAGCCATTCACCGCTGTCCGGCATGGCCTTGAAACGGCGGATGGCGTCGTTGGGGAAGCGAGTGGTGACGGTGGTGTGCGCGCCGTCGCGCAGCAGCCGCAGCGCGATGTACATCCCGATCTTCGCGCGGCCGCCGGTGAGCAGTGCGCGCCGGCCGGTGAGATCGGTACGGGCGTCGCGCCGGGACCGGTTCTCCGCGGCGCACGCACGGCAGAGCTGGTGGTAGAAGGCGTCCACCTCGACATAGCGGGTCTTGCAGACGTAGCAGGAGCGGGGGCGCTCCAGAATGCCCGCGATCTCCGTGGACACCGAGCTGCTGAGGGCACGGCCGAGCGTCTCGTCGTCGATCCGGTCGGCGGCGCCGGTGGCGGTGGCCTCGGTCACGGCCTTGTCGTTGGCGGTCTTGGCGGCCCGCCGCTCCTGGCGGCGCCGCTGCTTCACCGTGCGGTAGATCCCGGAGGTGGCCCGCCGCACGGTGATGGCGTCGGGGTGGTCGACCGGCAGCCGGTCGAGCTCCGCGAGCACGCTCAGGCAGGTGGCCAGCCGTTCGGGGTCGATACCGGGCGCCCCGGCGGCGGCCCCGGCCGCCTGCCCCGTCTCCGCCGTCGCCGCTGCCTCCGCTGTCATGGGATCGACGCCCGTCGTCCCGGCCCGGCCGTCCTCAGTCACCGTCATCGCCGCTGCCGCTTTCTGGTATCGCCGTTTTCCCTGGGTAACGGCGGAACTGTACGAAAGCGGCGCCGGATGCGCCAATCCCGGGCCGTCCGGCGCGGGCTCCGGGGCCGTCCGGCGCGGGCTCCCGAGCCGGGCGCACGGTGCGGCGCGCCGCCCGGGGGCGGTGTCGTTACGCCGTCTCAAAGAGGTGACTGACCGTCACTCTCCCTCCCTGATCGGGACGTTCCGTCACCACACAGCCGGTTCAAGGCCATACCCTCGGGACGGAGGCGACGACAGCGGCGACGGAGGAGGACGTGCATGGCGACGGGCGACCGCGAGCGGGCGTACGCGCGGGCTCGGCAGGAGGCCGAGCGGCTGGCCTCGGACGGGGTCGGCGGGGTCGCGCTGACCTGGGTGGACAACGCGGGCCTGACCCGGGTCAAGACCGTGCCCACCGCGCGGCTCCCGCACGCCGTCCGCCGCGGTGTCGGCATGTCCCCGGTCTTCGACGTCTATCTGGTGGACGACTCCATGACCACCAGCCCCCACATCGGCGGCCCCGACGGCGATCTGCGGCTCTTCCCCGACCTCGACCGGCTCACCCCGCTGGCCGCGCAGCCCGGCTGGGCGTGGGCGCCGGCCGACCGGTACGAGCAGGGCGGGCCGGCGCACCCCGCCTGCCAGCGGCTCTTCGCGCGGCGGATGACCGAGCGGGCCCGGGAGCGGGGACTCACCCTGCGGATGGGGTTCGAGACGGAGTGGGTGGTCACCTCCGACGAGCCGTCGGAGGACGAGCCCCGCTATCCCAGCGCGGGGCCGGCGTACGGGATGGCGCGGGTGGTCGATCTCTCCGGCTACCTCGGCGACCTGCTCGGCGCCTGCCACGCCCAGGGGGTCGAGGTGCTCCAGCTGCACCCGGAGTACTCCCCGGGGCAGTTCGAGGTGTC
The DNA here is from genome assembly GCF_056431485.1 of Streptomyces sp. NPDC045899. NCBI lineage: Bacteria > Bacillati > Actinomycetota > Actinomycetes > Kitasatosporales > Streptomycetaceae > Streptomyces > Streptomyces sp. NPDC045899. The sequence goes on along the minus strand of NZ_JBWKKP010000005.1, from coordinate 336,936 downwards.
CGTGGCCCCCTCGGACCCGGTCGGCGCGGCCGATCTGGCGGTGCTCGTGCGGGAGACGATCCGGGCGGTGTCGGGCCGGGCCGGGCTGTATCCGCTGTTCGGCCCGGTGGTACGGGCGGGCGGTGTGGGCAACGGCGGCCACCTCCACCTGAGCCTGTGGCAGGACGACCGCAATCTGTGCCGGGACGGCGACGGCCCGCTCGGTATGACGGCGACGAGCGAGGCGTTCCTCGCCGGGGTGCTGCGGGCGCTGCCCGCCCTGCTCGCGGTCGGCGCCCCCTCCCCGGCAAGCTATCTGCGGCTGGAGCCGTCCCGCTGGGCCGGGGCGTACCAGTGCTGGGGGCTGGAGAACCGGGAGGCGGCGCTGCGGTTCATCACCGGCGCGCCGGACGATCCGGGGGCGGCCAACGCCGAGGTCAAGTGCTTCGACCCGGCGGCCAATCCCTATCTGGTGACCGGTTCGGTCATCGCCGCCGGACTGGCCGGGCTGGACGCCGGGCTGACCCTGCCCGCCCCGGTCAGCGGTGATCCGGTGGGCCAGGGGCGGCAGCGGCGGCTGCCCACCTCGCTGCCGGAGGCGCTGGCGGAGTTCGAGGACTCCACCGTGCTCCGGGAGGCGATGGGCGATCCGCTCTTCGAGTCGATCGCGGCGGTGCGCCGGGCGGAGTCCGAGCTGTTCGCGAAGGCGAGCCCGCAGGAGATCGCGAACGCGACCCGCGGGCGGTACTGAACGGTGGCCGCCGAGAGGCCGGACCCGGCCGAGCTCCCGCTGCCGCCCCTGGTGGACCACCACTGCCACGGGGTGGTCCGCTCCGAGCTGGATCCGGCCGCGTTCGAGGCGTTCCTGACCGAGTCCGACGCACCCGCCGCGCTCGGCACCACGTTCTTCGACAGCCAGCTGGGCTTCGCGGTGCGCCGCTGGTGTCCGCCGCTGCTCGGACTGGAACCACACTGTCCGCCCGCCCACTACCTCGCCCGGCGGCGGGAGCTGGGGGTACGGGAGGTGACCCGGCGGCTGCTGGCGGCGTCCGGGATCGGTGAGTTCCTGGTGGACACCGGGCTGCCCGGAGACCTCACCTCGCCACGGGAGCTGGCCGCGGCCTCGGGCGGTACGGCCCATGAGATCGTCCGGCTGGAACACCTGGCGGAACGGACCGCGGACACCGCGCTGACCGCGGACGACTTCCTCACCGGGCTGGCGGACGGGGTGCGCGAGGCGGCCCGTACGGCGGCGGGGTTCAAATCGGTGGCCGCGTACCGCTACGGACTGGACTTCGCACCCGAACCCCCGGCGCCGACCGCCGTGCACACCGCGGCCGAGCGCTGGCTGGCCCGCCGGGCCGAGCAGGGCACCGGCGGCGGCGCGGCCGCGGCCCGGGTCACCGACCCCGTACTGCTGCGCCATCTGCTGTGGTCGGCGGCGTACACCGGGCTGCCGCTCCAGCTGCACACCGGGTTCGGCGATCCGGACCTGCGGCTGGACCGCTGCGATCCGCTCGCCCTCACCGACTTCGTCCGCGCGGTACGGCCCACCGGCTGCACGCTGATACTGCTGCACGGCTATCCGTACCACCGCGGGGCGGGCTATCTGGCCGCTGTCTTCCCCCATGTCTACGCCGATGTGGGGCTGGCCCTGTCGCACACCGGGGCGCGGGCCGGGGCGGTGCTCGCCGAGATGCTGGAACTCGCCCCCTTCGGCAAGGTGCTGTTCTCCACCGACGCCTACGGGCTGCCGGAGCTGTACGTGGTGGGGGCGCGGCTGTTCCGGGAGGCACTGACGGCGCTGGTGGACGGCTGGGTGGCGGAGGGGGCCTGGTCACGGCGGGACGCCCACCGGGTGGCGGCGCTGCTCGCCGCGGACAACGCCCGCCGGGTGTACGGGCTGGGCAGCGCGTCCGCCCGGCACCGCTGAGGGCCTCTGGCCTCCCCCGGGTGGCACGGACACCGGGTGCGCGCAGTACGGTGCCCCGACGAACCCGTCAGTAACCGGAGGAGATCGCATGCGGATCAGCGGTACGACCGTCCTGCTCACCGGGGCGACCGGAGGCATCGGCCAGACTCTGGCCCGCGCGCTCGCGGCCAAGGGCGCCAAGCTCCTGCTCACCGGGCGGCGCGAGGAGGTGCTGCGGCCGCTGGCCGACCGGCTCGGCGGGCGGGCGCTGGTGGCCGATCTGTCCGACCGCAAGGACCTCGAACGGCTGGCGGAAGAGGCTTCGGACGCCCGGATCCTCATCGCCAACGCGGCGCTGCCCTCCAGCGGTCCGGTCCTGGACTACGAGACCGATCAGCTCGACCGCGCCCTCGACGTCAATCTGCGCGCCCCGCTGCTGCTGTCGCGGCTGATGGCCCCGAAGATGGTGGCCGAGGGCTCCGGACACCTGGTGATGATCGGCTCGTTGTCGGGCCGGGCCGCCTCCCCCGGCGCCGCCCTCTACAACGCTTCCAAGTTCGGCCTGCGGGGCTTCACCCTGGGACTGCGCCAGGACCTGCACGGCACCGGGGTCGGGGTGTCGCTGGTCCAGCCCGGATTCGTCGGGGACGCGGGCATGTTCGCCGATTCCGGCGCCACTCCCCCCGCCGGGGTGCGGACCGTCTCCACCCGCCAGGTGGCCGTGGCGACCCTCCGCGCCATCGAGCGCAACCGCGCCGAGGTGAACGTGGCCCCGGTGGAACTGCGCTTCGGCAGCGCCCTCGGCGGACTCTTCCCGAGCCTGTCCGAGCGGGCGCAGCGGCGGGCGGGCGCCGACAAGACCGCCCGCCAACTCGCCGACGGGCAGCGCGACAAGCGCTGAGCCACTGGTGCGCGGAGGGCCGGTGGCCGCCTTCCGCGCACCCGGCGCGTACTCCGCCGTCGTCGGGCCCGGTACGAGCGGGCCGATACCGGCCGGTTGTGGTGTAGGTTCGAGCGCCCCCACCGGGAGTTCGAGCGAGGAGCGGGTCGATGCGTGCTGTGGTGTTCGACGACTTCGGGCACAGGCCCGAGGTCCGGGTCGTCGACGACCCCGCCCCCTCCCGGAGCGGTGTGGTGATCCGCGTCGAGGCGACCGGACTGTGCCGCAGCGACTGGCACGGCTGGATGGGACACGATCCGGAGATCCGGCTGCCGCACGTCCCCGGCCATGAACTGGCGGGCGTGGTCGAGGAGGTGGGCGCGGACGTCCTCAACTGGAGCCCCGGGCACCGGGTCACCGTGCCCTTCGTCTGCGCGTGCGGGCGCTGCGCGGCCTGTGCGGAGGGCGCCCAGCAGGTGTGCGAGCGGCAGACGCAGCCCGGCTTCACCCACTGGGGGTCGTTCGCTGAGTTCGTGGCGATCGAGAACGCCGATGTGAACCTGGTCGGCATCCGCAATGAGCTGTCGTTCACCACGGCCGCCGGTCTCGGCTGCCGGTTCGCCACCGCCTTCCGCGCCGTGGTGACCCAGGGCCGGGTCGCCCCGGGCGACTGGGTGGCGGTGCACGGCTGCGGCGGGGTGGGGCTGTCCGCGGTCATGATCGCCGCGGCGGCCGGGGCACGGGTGGTGGCGGTGGACATCTCCCCGCGGGCGCTCGCGCTGGCCGCGCGGTTCGGGGCGGAGGTGTGCGTGGACGCCGCGTCCACCCTGGGATCGGTGGCGGAGGCGGTCGCGGACGCGACGGGCGGCGGGGCGCATGTCTCCCTGGACGCGCTGGGCTCCCCGCGGACCTGCGCGGCGTCCATCAAGTCCCTGCGCCGCCACGGCCGCCATGTCCAGGTGGGGCTGCTGCCCCCGGCCGCCGGGACGCCGATGCTGCCCATGGACCGGGTGATCGCGCTCGAACTGCAGCTGCTGGGCAGCCACGGTATGGCCGCCCACGCCTACCGGCCGATGATGGAGATGGTCGAGGCCGGGTCGCTGCGGCCCGATCTGCTGGTCACCGATGTCATCGGACTGGACGAGGTGCCCGACGCGCTGTCCACGATGGCGGCGGGCGCCAAGGGCGGGGTCACCGTCATCGAACCGGGCCGTCCGCCCCGGAGGCGCTGAGGCGGCGCGGCGCGACCGGGGCCGGGGTGCGGCCGCGCTGGGCCGGATGACCCCACCCGACACGCGCAACCGGAACTTTTGCGGTGCGATGAGGTGCGAGCTAGGTTCATGGAGTACGAAACGGTTTCGTTCCCCTGCGGGACCGTTCAGCCTCCCGTCCGGAGGGCACCGCCATGCGCCAGACCACCACCGGCACCCCGACCGGTCCCACCACTCCGACCTCCCCGCCCACCGATCCGGTGCGGCACCGCTGGTGGATCCTCGTCGCCATCGGCATCGCCCAGCTGATGGTGGTCCTCGACGCCACCGTCGTGAACATCGCACTGCCCTCGGCCCAGCGGGACCTCGGCTTCTCCGACGGCAACCGCCAGTGGATCGTGACCGCCTACTCCCTCACCTTCGGCAGTCTGCTGCTCCTCGGCGGACGACTGGCCGACCTCTTCGGCCGCCGGGCGGTCTTCCTCATCGGTGTGACCGGGTTCGCCGCCGCCTCCGCACTCGCGGGAGCGGCGAGTGGGTTCGGACTGCTGGTCACCGGCCGCGCCCTGCAGGGGCTCTTCGCGGCGCTGCTCGCCCCGGCCGCGCTGTCCCTGCTCAACACCACCTTCACCGACCCCAGGGAGCGGGCGAAGGCGTTCGGCGCGTACGGTGCGATCGCCGTCTCCGGCGGCGGTATCGGGCTGCTGCTCGGGGGACTGCTCACCGAGCACCTGAGCTGGCGGTGGACCCTCTACGTCAATCTCGCCTTCGCCGCCCTGGCGCTGGCCGGCGGTGTGGCGTTCCTCCGCCGCGGGGCACCCGCCGACCGGCCCCGGCTGGACCTCCCCGGCACCGTACTGGTCTCGGCGGGCCTGTTCGGGCTGGTCTACGGCTTCTCCAACGCCGAGAGCCACTCCTGGTCCTCCGTGCACACCTGGGGGTACCTGGCCGCCGGGACCGTACTGCTGCTGCTCTTCGCGCGCTGGCAGACCCGCACCGCCCATCCGCTGCTGCCGCCCCGGGTGCTGCTGGACCGTGACCGCGGCGCCTCCTTCCTGGCCATCGGGCTCTCCGGCGCGGGCATGTTCGGCGTCTTCCTCTTCCTGACCTACTACCTCCAGGGCAGTCTGCGGTTCAGCCCCGTCCAGACGGGTCTGGCGTTCCTCCCGATGATCGGCGGACTGATGGTCAGCGCACAGCTCTCCACCATGGTCCTGGTCCCCCGTATGGGACCCAAGGCGGTGGTGCCGCTGGGCATGGGGCTGACCGCCGTCTCGATGGTGTGGCTGACCGGCCTCGGCCTGGACAGCGGCTACGCCGCGGCCGTGCTGCCGCCGCTGCTGCTGTCGGGGATCGGACTCGGTCTGGTGATGCCACCGGCGATGGCCATGGCCACCGACCGGATCGCCGCGGACGACGCCGGGGTCGCCTCCGCCGCCGTCAACACGATGCAGCAGATCGGCGGTTCCATCGGCACCGCGCTGCTCAACACCCTGGCCGCCGACGCCGCGGCCGACTACCTCGCGGAACACCGGCCGGGCCCGGTCACCGCGGCGCGGGCCCAGTTGCACAGCTACGCGGTCGCCTACTGGTGGTCGGCGGGCATCTTCGTCGCAGGCGTGCTGCTCACGGCGGTCCTGTACCGCAAGGGCCGGACCGCCAGGGACGCCGGGACACCGGTGGCCGTGCCCGTATGAGCCGGGGCGGGGCGGGTCCACGGACGGGGCGGGGACCGGCTGTCCGGCCCCCGCCCCGTCCCGGCGCCCGGGCGCGCGTCAGCCGGGCAGCTGGGTCTCGATCGCGGCCACCAGCTCCGGCGCCTCCGGCTCGGTGCGCGGCCGGAACCGGCCGACCACCTCACCGCTCGGCGAGATCAGGAACTTCTCGAAGTTCCACTGCACGTCCCCGGCCTCCCCGGCGGCGTCCGCCGCCTTGGTCAGCTCGGTGTAGAGCGGGTGCCGCCCCTCGCCGTTGACATCGGCCTTCTCCAGCAGCGGGAAGGTGACGCCGTAGCTCGTGGAGCAGAAGGTCTGGATCTCCTCGCTCGTGCCCGGCTCCTGGCCCGCGAACTGGTTGCAGGGCACGCCCAGTACGGTGAAGCCGCGCCCGGCGTACCGCTGCTGGAGCCGCTCCAGGCCCTCGTATTGCGGGGTCAGACCGCACTTGGACGCCACATTGACCAGCAGCACCGCGGTGTCCTGGTGCGCGCCGAGCGTGGTGGGCTCGCCGGCCAGCGTGCGCAGCGGAATGTCGTACAGGCTCATCGGGTCAACCGCCTTCGTCGTTCCTCCGGTACGCACAATCTATGTGACCAGGATGAGCGGGATGCCACCACAGGGCCGCAGCCGTCGTCCGCCGTGCGCGACACCGTCGGCGGGACCGTCGGGGACCGCCGCGAAGTCCGGGCCCTTGTAGAGGGCGCCGGTGAGGTAGTCGGCGCAGGTCGAGGCGGCGACCCGGCCACGTGCGTTGACCAGGAAGGCGGGGGCGGGCAGCCGCTGCATCACCGGCATCACCGCGGCCTCGAAGTGCGAGAGGTACACATCCGCCGCCGCCACGCCCATGAAGCGGTCGCCGACCGTGACGGGCACGGAGAGGGTGAGGCTGTACTCGTCGGAGCAGAGGTAGTCCACGTACGGTCCGGCCACGGCCCGGCGGCCGGTGTCACGGGCCAGTGCGAACCAGTCCCAGTGGGTGTAGTCGGAGTACGCCGAGTGTTCCGGGTCCAGGTCGAGCAGGAGGGGGCGCACCTCACCGCCGGATCCGATCTGCCACCACTCCAGCCAGGCGGGGACGTCGGCGAGCAGTTTCGGCGCGGCCACGAACCCGGCGCCGGAGACCAGTGCGAGGCGGGTGAGCCGGGTCTGGAGCCCGGGGCGGAGCTCGGCGAGATCGGTGGTCTCGGGCTGTCTCCCGGCCGCGGTGACGGAGGTCAGCAGCGCCGCCGCGTCGTCACGGATCTCACGGACGGCGTCGAAGACGCCCTCCAGGGTGTCGCGGACGCGGGCCGCCACATCGGCGGCCGTCACCTCACCGAAGAGGTCCGGCCCGGCACCCGCGGGACGGGGGCTGCTACCCATCGGTGGTCTCCTAGGGAGGGGATCCGTCGGCGGAGCCGGGGGTGGCGAGGCGGAGTTCGACCAAGCGCCCCACGCACAGCCGGACGCACGCCTCGGCCAGCGTCCTGGCCCGATCGTCCGCACCATCTTGCAGGGCGCAGATCACAGCGCGGTGACGATCGCACACGTCCTTCAGACACTCGTCGTCCGCGAGCACCAGCGAGAGCAGCGCGCCCACTTCGGTCTGGAGGGCGATGGCCTCGCGGGTCAGCCGCGCTGACTGGGCGGCGGCGGCCAGCTCCACATGGAAGCGGCCGTGTACCCGGCTGCGCGCCGGGGGCTCCACTGCGGCGGCCAACTGCTCGACGGTGCGGCCGAGTTGGACCAGGTCATCGGGTTCGGTGCGATGGGCGGCCAGCCGGGCGGCGGCACCGGAGACGGCGGCCCAGTGATCGCCGAGGTCCCGCAGCTCCTCGGTGCTCCAGCCGATGAGCAGACCGCGCAACCGCTCCTCGGCGGGGCCTTCGGGAACGGTGACGAAGCTGCCGCCACCCCGCCCCCTGCGGGTGGTGACCAACCCCTGCTGACGCAGGGCCATCAGGGCCTCACGCAGGGTCACGGTGGAGACTCCGAGCCGCGTCGCGAGGTCGGACTCACCGGGCAGCTGCTCCCCGTCCGCCAGCAGCCCGAGCTCTATGGCGTCCCCCAGCCGCCGCACGACGGCGTCCACTCTGGCCTGGCTGTCGACAGGCGCGAAGACGCCCTGCCGAGCACCGCCGAAGTCCCGCGTCACGGCACTCACCCCCTCGTCATTGACTCAGGCTTTACCTTAACGGGGTCTTGTAATTAGACCTATGACTTCATAGTTTTACGAACCAACGACCAGCGGCATCAGAAAGGTTCCCGCCCATGGAGGGGAAAGCCATCCGCCTGCAGAGCCTGCGCAAGTCCTTCGGGAAGACGGAGGCGGTCGCCGGAGTCGACCTGGAGATATCGGACGGCGAGTTCTTCTCCATGCTGGGACCGTCCGGATCCGGCAAGACCACGGTGCTCCGGATGATCGCGGGCTTCGAGCCGCCCACCGGCGGCACCATCGAACTGGCAGGACGCGACGTCACCCGGCTCGCCCCGTTCGAGCGCGACGTCCACACCGTCTTCCAGGACTACGCGCTCTTCCCGCATATGACGATCGAGCAGAACGTCGCCTACGGCCTGAAGATCCAGAAGGTCTCGAAGACCGAACGGCTGCGCCGCGCCCGCGAGGCCCTGGCCGACGTCCGGCTCGACGGACTGGGCGACCGCAGGCCCTCCCAGCTCTCCGGAGGCCAGCGACAGCGGGTCGCCCTGGCCCGGGCCCTGGTCAGCCGCCCGCGCGTACTGCTGCTCGACGAACCGCTGGGCGCCCTCGACCTCAAACTGCGCGAGCAGATGCAGATCGAACTCAAGGAGCTCCAGCGCGAGGTCGGCATCACCTTCGTCTTCGTCACCCACGACCAGGACGAGGCGCTGACCATGAGCGACCGCATCGCGGTCTTCAACCGGGGCCGGGTGGAACAGGTGGGCACCCCCGCCGAGATCTACGAACGGCCCGCCACCCCCTTCGTCGCCGGCTTCGTCGGCACCTCCAACCTGCTCACCGGCCCGGCCGCGGAGCAGGTGGTGGGTGAGACCGGCACCTTCAGCATCCGCCCGGAGAAGATCCGGGTGCTGAAGGAGGACCGGGACGGCGGTACGCCCGACGCCTCCGGTGCCGTCGGCACCGTCGCGGAGGTCGTCTACCTCGGAGACGCGACCCGTTTCCTCGTCGACCTCGACGCCGGGGGGCGGCTCACCGCCCTCCAGCAGAACCTGGAGACCTCCTCCGAGGACGTCGCGGCCTACCGCGGCTCCCGGGTCAGGCTCCAGTGGCAGCCGCGCCACACCGTCCGGGTGCCCGACGCGCCGTAAGGCCCCCACCGCGTCCGTCCGGTCACTCCTCGCCCGTCCCTCACCTCTGTGTGTCCCGCCCTCCTTCCTTGTGGAGATTCGTCGTGCGCATGTCCCATGCATGGAAGGCCGCCGCGGCGGCCGGAGTCCTGCTCCTCGCCACCGCCTGCGGCTCGTCCGGTACTTCCTCGTCAGCCGGCGGTTTCGACCCGCCGGACCTCAAGCCGCGCAAGCAACTCGGCAAGACCGAGGGCAAGGTGAACCTGATCGCCTGGGCCGGGTATGTCGAGGACGGCAGCAACGACCCGAAGGTCGACTGGGTCAGCGACTTCGAGAAGCGGACCGGCTGCCAGGTCAGCACCAAGACCGCGGCCAGCTCCGACGAGATGGTCAGCCTGATGAAGACCGGTCAGTACGACGCGGTCTCCGCCTCCGGTGACGCCTCGCTGCGGCTGATCGCCTCCGGGGATGCCGAACCCGTGAACACCAAGCTGGTCCCCCACTACAAGGATGTCTTCGAGGGCCTCAAGAAGAAGGAGTGGAACTCGGTCGACGGGGTGCCCTACGGCATCCCGCACGGCCGCGGCGCCAACCTCCTGATGTACAACACCCAGAAGGTCTCGCCCGTCCCCGACTCCTGGTCGGCCGTCTTCGACAAGGCGTCCGCCCACAAGGGCAAGGTCACCGCGTACGACTCGCCGATCTACATCGCCGACGCCGCGCTGTACCTGATGAAGAGCAAGCCCTCGCTGGGCATCAAGAACCCCTACGCGCTGGACCAGAAGCAGTTCGACGCCGCCGTGGACCTGCTCAAGGACCAGAACGGCAACATCGGCGAGTACTGGAGCGACTACCTCAAGGAAATCTCCGCCTTCAAGAGCGGCAACTCGGTGGTCGGCACCTCCTGGCAGGTGATCGTCAACGCCGCCCAGGCCGAGAAGGCCCCGGTCAAGGCGGTGCTGCCGAAGGAAGGCTCCACCGGGTGGTCCGACACCTGGATGGTCTCCCCCAAGGCCGAGCACCCCAACTGCGCCTACAAGTGGATGGACTGGATCATCTCCCCGAAGGTCAACGCCCAGGTGGCCGAGTACTTCGGCGAGGCCCCGGCCAACCAGAAGTCCTGTGCCCTGACGGCGGCGAAGAACCACTGCGGCACCTTCCACGCGGCCGACGAGCCGTACTGGAAGAAGGTCCACTTCTGGACCACCCCGGTCGCCCAGTGCCTCGACGGCCGGAAGGACACCAAGTGCGTGCCGTACGCCAAGTGGGTCCAGGCATGGACCGAGATCAAGGGCTGAGCCTGATATGACCAAGACCGCGCCGGCCGCCGGATTCGTCCGGCGGCTCGCCGGGACTCTGCACCGCCGCCCCCGGCTCCAGCTGTCCCTGCTGCTCACCGCACCGCTGACCTGGCTCGTCCTGGCCTATCTGGGCTCGCTCAGCGCGCTGTTCCTGTCCGCGTTCTGGACGACGGACAGCTTCACCTCGAGTGTGGTGAAGGTCTGGAACACGGACAACTTCACCACCCTGTTCGAAAGCGACGTCTACCGCCAGGTCGCCCTGCGCAGCGTCGGCGTCGCCCTCGCGGTCACCGCGCTGTGCGCCGTGATCGCCTTCCCCGTGGCCTTCTACACCGCCCGGATCGCCAAACCACGCTGGCGGCCCCTGCTGGTGGTGGCGATCCTCACCCCGCTGTGGGCGAGCTACCTGGTCAAGGCGTACGCCTGGCGGCTCATCCTCGCCGAGGGCGGACTGCTGGACTGGCTGCTCGGCCCGTTCGGGCTCGAGGGGCCCGGCTACGGGCTGACCGCCACCGTGCTGGTGCTGACGTACCTGTGGCTGCCGTACATGATCCTGCCCCTCCACGCAGGTCTCGAGCAGCTGCCGGACAACCTGCTGGACGCCTCCGCCGACCTCGGGGCCCGCACCGGCCGGACGTTCCGTTCGGTGGTGCTGCCGATGCTGCTGCCGTCCATCGCGGCCGGGTCGGTCTTCACCTTCTCGCTCAGTCTCGGCGACTACATCGCGGTGCAGATCGTCGGCGGCAAGACCCAGCTGATCGGCAATCTGATCTACTCCAACATCACCCTCGATCTGCCGCTCGCCGCGGCGCTGGGGACCGTTCCGGTGGTGATCATCGTGGGCTATCTGCTCGCGGTGCGCCGTACCGGAGCCCTCAGCAGCCTCTGACGGCCCGCACACCGAAGGCGCTTCGATGAATCTCTCCCGCCCCGCGCGCATCACGCTGCGCATCGCGGCCGGGCTCGGCTTCGCGGTCATCTATGTGCCGCTGCTGCTGGTCCTGGTCAACTCGCTCAATCCCGACCGCAGTTCCGGCTGGCCGCCGCCGGGACTCACCTTCCACTGGTGGGCCGACGCCTGGCACAGCACCGGCGCACGTGACGCGCTGTGGACCTCGGTCAAGGCGGGCCTCGGCGCGACCGCGATCGCCCTGGTCCTGGGCACCCTGATCGCCTTCGCCGTCCAGCGCTTCCGCTTCTTCGGCCGGGAGACCCTCTCCTTCCTGGTCGTCCTGCCGATCGCGCTGCCCGGCATCGTCACCGGTGTCGCACTCAACACCGCCTTCCGCACGGTGCTCGAACCGCTCGGGGTGGGTCTGGGCATGTTCACCGTCGTCGTCGGCCACGCCACCTTCTGCATCGTGGTCGTCTTCAACAACGTGGTCGCCCGGCTGCGCCGGATGGCCGGGTCCTATGAGCAGGCGGCCATGGACCTGGGCGCGACCTCCTTCCGCGCCTTCGTCGACGTCACCTTCCCGCTGGTGCGCTCGGCCCTGGTGGCGGGCGGACTGCTCGCCTTCGCGCTGTCCTTCGACGAGATCGTGGTGACGACCTTCACCGCGGGCCCGGGTGTCCAGACCCTGCCGATCTGGATCTTCTCCAATATGGCCCGCCCCCAGCAGGCCCCGGTGGTCAACGTGGTCGCCGCCGTCCTGGTGCTGCTGTCGGTCATCCCCATCTACCTCGCCCAGCGGCTGTCCTCGGACACCGCGACGGGCAGCCGGATCTGAGGCCCCGTCACGCGCTATCGTCTCTGACGGAGCGCGGAGGGGGGCGCCGGTGGCGCGGGACGGGAACGGCGAAGCCGAGACACTGGCCAACAGGCTGCTCATCGTGGAGTACGAGCAGGTGAAGGAGGAGCAGCGGGCGCGGATCGGATTCCGGGACAACCTGCTGTACGCCACGCTCGCCTCGATGGTGGCCATCATCACCTTCTCCTTCCAGAACGGCGGCCAGCCCGAGCTGCTTCTGCTGCTGCCGCCCGCGTCGGTGGTGCTGGGCTGGGCGTATCTGGTCAATGACGAGAAGATCTCGGCCATCGGCCGCTATGTGCGCGGGGACCTCGGGCCACGGCTGGCGGCGCTGGCCCCGGGGTCCACGCGGGTGTTCGGATGGGAGACGGCCCATCGCGACGACCATCGCCGGATCTCGCGCAAACGGCTGCAACTCGCCGCGGACCTGCTGCTGTTCTCGGCGTCGCCGCTGGCCGCGCTGATCGTCTGCTGGTCCGCCGAGCCGCTGCGGCCCTGGCTGCTGGCGCTGTCGGTGGCCGAGGTGGCACTGGTCGCCGTGGTCGGTGTGCAGATCGTGCTCTACGCGGATCTGCGCCGTCCGTGATGTGACCACGTACATCGACGCCGGGCCCGCGGTGGCGCAGCATGGTGGGTCCGGGTCGGAACGGTGCCGAGGGGGAAACGGTGACGGCTGGCGACAACGGGGGATCCGCGCGGGCGGATGTGGTGGTGCTCACCGCGCTGGAGGTGGAGTACCGGGCGGTGCGCGCCCATCTGGAGGAGGTGCGCCCGGCGGGGGCCGAGCGGGGCGCGCTGTTCGAGGTGGGCACCTTCGGTGAGGGGACCGTCGGGCGGCGGGTGGCGATCCATATGACCGGCCCCGGCAATCCGGGCGCGGCCGCCGCGGTCGAGCGGGCCGCGGCGCTGTTCGCACCGCGCGCGCTGCTGTTCGTCGGGGTGGCGGGCGGACGCAAGGATGTGGCGCTGGGCGATGTGGTGGCCGCCGACGCGGTCTACGACTACGAGACCGGCAAGGACACCGAACAGGGTTTCCTGCCCCGGCAGAAGACCCACCAATCGGCGTACGGGCTGGTGCAGTTGGCCCGGATCGTCACCGCCGGGGACAGCTGGCAGCGGCGGATCCGCCCGTCGGACGGCTCACCGCTCCCCCGCGCCCATGTCAAACCGGTCGCGGCGGGCGGACGCGTGGTGGCGCACCACGGCTCGGACACCGGCCGCAGACTGGCGGCGGTCGCGGGGGACGCCGTCGCGGTGGACATGGAGGGCTTCGGGTTCCTGGCGGGGGCGTATCTCAACCAGCATCTGGACGCCCTGGTGATCCGGGGGATCTCCGATCTGCTGGGAGACAAGGGCGAGGCGCATGACGAGCGCTGGCAGCCGGTGGCGTCCCGGCATGCGGCCGCCTTCGCGTTCGAGCTGATCGGACGGCTTCCCGGGGCCTCGCACCCGGCGCCCTCCGCGCCCCCGGTGCCCCCGGTGACCGCGCACACGGTCGTGCCGGCCCCGCGCCGCGGCCGGGCGAAACTGACGATCCATCAACTCGGCGCACTGGCCGATGTACTGCTGGACATCCCCGGGATGACCGCGCCCGCCCGCTGGCAGCAGCTGCTCGACGAACTGCCCACCGTCGGCACCGCCGTCAGCCGACAGTCGGCAGGCCGGGCCGAGGCGCTGGCCCTGCTGCGCACCTGTGAGGCGCACGGCGCGCTGACCGAGCTGGTGGAGGTGGTGTCCGTCCTCGCGCCGGACACCCCCGCGGCGGCCGAACTGGCGCGGCGGGTCGGGGAACTGGGCCGGGGGTGAGCGGGGCGCCCACCGGCGCCCCGGCGGCCGCCGGGGCGGGAGGGTGTGTCACCGGAGGCCTGCGGGGCATACCAGTTGTCCGGAGTCCGGGCGGGCGGCGCCCGTGGTGTGGCAGGGTCTCCGGCGGGGGATCACCGGCGGCGGGGACCGGTGATACGGGTTCGGGGGAGGGCATGGCATGGCGGCCATGGCGGAAGGCGGCCTGGCATCGGTCACCAACCTGGTCACGGCGCTCAAGGAGTTCCGCTGTCTGACGGACCCGGACTCCCGCGCGCTGTGTCTGGAACTGGTCGCCATGGAGCTGGAGTCGGCCGTACCGGTCCGCAGCCACCGGGTGACCGACTACTTCCTGGTCGAACTGGCCCGGGAGTGTCTGGACAACGTACGGGTGATGCGGGCGCTGCGCGCCTCCCTCGCGGTGATGGTCTCCGACACGGCCGCGATGATGCAGCTCGACGCGGTCATGGAGCAGATGACGGCCCGTCCGGCGCTGCCGGTGCCGGCCACCTCGGAGCTGCGCTCGCTGCTGGATGAGCTGGAGATCGGGCATCTGGGGCAGCTGTGCCGGGCGGCGGCGGGCCCGCTCCAGGACGTCCCACCGGTCACCGGCCCCTGGCACGCCTTCGAGGTGCTGAGCCGGATGAACGCCCAGCCGGGCAGTCTGCCGCCGGGCCTGGCCCTGGTGGAGTATCTGGCCGCCTCCGCACAGCCGTTGCGGACGGCGGACGCGCTGCGGGCATGGGCCGATGAGCGGGCCAGGGAGCTGTCCCTGACCTCGCAGCTGAGGTCGCTGCGCCAGCAGGTGGGCCATACCGCCCCGGCGGAGCCGGTGGACGCCTATCTGGTGATCCGGCTGCTGCCGCAAGCGGAGCCCGGCCGCTACGAACTCTCCTCCTGGCACCAGTACGACCCCACCGGCTGGCATCCGGTCCGCGGTCCGGTCACCCAGGTCACCGCGGCCACCGCGGAACGGGCTGTGCAGGACCTGGTGTACGCGGCGGTGGAGGAGTGGGACGACGCCCGGTGCATCCACGTGGAGTTCATGCTGGGCCCCGAGGACCTGAACCTCCCGGTGCACCTGTGGCGACAGGAGCTGGACAGCGATCTGGCCACACCGCTGTACATGGACTTCCCCGTGGTGATCCGCAGTCTGGAGCGCTGCCAGACCCGGCGCTGGCACCGTTCGTGGAAGCAGCGCTGGCAGATCTTCGCCGACCAGCCCCAGCGTTCCAAGCAGCTGGTCATCGACGGCCCCGACCCGGACAGTCCGCGCTCGGGCGATCCCGGCGGGCTGCTCGCCCGGCTCAAGGCCGATCCATACGTGGTCGCGCTCGTCCTGAACTCACCCCCGGGGACCACCCCCGAAGGTACGTACGAGGCACTCGCGGCATGGCGGGCCGGGATCCCGGTGGTGACCTGGGACCGCCGCCACGCCCGGGCCCCCGACCTGGTCCACCGGCTGGGACAAAAACCGGCCGAGGCCAGCGGGAACCTGGCACGGCTCCGCGAAGCCGTGACAGAGTTACGTCTGGACGCCCATACGATCGACGCCGCGGAGCGGGAGCATCACCCGGGACAGCACGTGATGCTCGTCTGGGACGACCCGACCCGTCCCGTGGAGCCGGTGGGGCGGTTGACGGGGCCGGACGAGGGGGTGGGGAGCCGATGAGCGAGGCGGAGTCCGCGCGACGGCACAACGGACGGGTCCACGGCGATCCGGGGTCCACCGCCGCCGCGCCGCCGTCCGGGATCCCACGTCCCTGGTGGATCTACCAGGGCACCGGCCGCCCCCTGCACGACGTCGACCTGGAGGAGATCCTTCCGCCGCCGCCTCCCTGGCGCACCTTCGGCGGGGTCTCGGCCTGCCCTCCGGACGCCGACGCTCCCGGGGCGTTATCGGACCGGGACGGTGTGCCGGCCGAGCCCCCGGCACCTCCGGAGGAAGAGCAGGACGCGGCCCGCCGGCTGGGCGCCACTCCCCTGGGTCTGCGAGCCGGGGCCGAGGAGGCCGACGTCGTCAACGCGGCGCTGATCCTGCGCCGTCCGCTCCTGGTCACCGGGCGCCCGGGCACCGGCAAGTCCACCCTGGCCTACCGCGTCAGCCGGGAGCTGGGGCTCGGCCGGGTGCTGCGCTGGCCGATCACCACCCGCACCACACTGCGGTCGGGGCTGTACGGCTATGACGCCGTGGGCCGGGTGCACGCCGCCGCGGCCGGACAGGCCGCGGAGGGCGACCCCCAGGAGCCGGGGCCGGAGGACATCGGGGACTTCCTCCAACTCGGGCCGCTGGGCACCGCGATGCTGCCCTACCGGCTCCCCCGGGTGCTGCTCATCGACGAGTTCGACAAGAGCGATATCGATCTGCCCAATGATCTGCTCGACATCTTCGAGGCCGGTGAGTACGCCATCCCCGAGCTGGTGCGCGTCCGCCGCCGCCGGCCGGCCGTATCGGTCCTCACCGACGACCCGGACCGCAGCACCGTCATCGCCTCGGGCCGGGTGCGCTGCAACGCCTTCCCGGTCGTGGTCATCACCAGCAACGGCGAACGGGAGTTCCCGCCCGCTTTCCTGCGCCGCTGTCTCCAGCTGCGGCTCCCGGATCCGGACGCCGACCGGCTGGCCGCGATCGTGGCCGCCCATCTGGGCCGGGCGGACGATCCGCGGGCCCAGGAGCTCATCCAGATGTTCCTGGAGCGCAGTGAGCTCGAAGGCGGGCTCGCCGCCGACCAGTTGCTCAACGCGGTGTACCTGGTGACGTCCCAGTCGCAGGTACCGGGCCCCGAATGGGAGGAGCTCCTGCGCGCCGTCTGGCACCGGCTGGACGCAGCAGGCCCGACATGACTCACGACCCAGGCCGCGGATCCCCCGGGCCCGGCCCACAGGGCCTGGACTGGCGGCAGGTCGCCGACGCCGTATGGCTGGCCGTCTGCAAGGCGGAGACGGACCGCGGACCGGACCGGGCCCCTCCGGGACCGCTTCCCCGGGCCCCGGAGGCGGACGCCCCGCCACCGGGTGACGATCCGTCCGCCGAACCCCCGCCGGAGCGCGGTCCGGAGGAGGAACGGGCGCCCGGGCAGGACACTTCCGTCCGCACACCCCAGCCCGTCGGACTCGTCCCGGCCGCGGAGTGTCCGGCCCCGGACGCGGAACCGGCCGTCGCCACCGACGTGCTCATCCCCGCGCCCCGGCTGTCCCTCACCGCTCCACCACTCGCCGAGCGCGCCCTGTCACGGGCGCTGCGTCCGCTCAAGCGCACCACACCCTCCCCGGTCGCGCTGGAGGTCGACGAGGAGGCCACCGCCGAGCGCGCGGCACGCGAGGGGCTGTGGGTGCCCGAATGCGTACCGGTGCGGGAGCGCTGGATGGACGCGGTCCTGGTGCTCGACTGCGGACGTTCGATGGTGGTGTGGCGGCGGACCGCGGCCCGGCTGGCCACCGTGCTGCAACGCACCGGCGCCTTCCGGGACGTGACGGTGCACCGGCTCGACAGCGACCGCGCGTTACCCGACGACGGGGGCGGCACGGCCGGCCCCGGGGAGCCCCCCGGCAGCGGTTCGCCGGTGTCCGGAATGGCGCCGCGCGACAAGCGGGCGGTGCTGGTGCTCACCGACGGCATCGGCGCGGCCTGGGCCGACGAGAGCGCCCAGCGCGCCCTGGCCCGCTGGGCGCGGTGCGCCTCGGTGGCCGTCCTGCACGTACTGCGCCAGGGCCGCTGGGCACACACCGGGGTGGCACCGGAGCGGGTGCGGGTGCGCGTTCCCGCACCCGGCGCCCCCAACGCCACCTGGCGCCCGGCCGACGGCGGCTCCTGGCCGGGAGGTGAGCCCCCCGTACCGGTGCTGGAGATGGACGCGCGCTGGATGGCCGGATGGGCCCAGCTGGTGGCCCGGCCCCCGGCCCGGGGCCAGGAGACACTGGCCCTGCTGCCCGGGGCACCGGCGGAGCGCTGGGAGCATGAACCGGAACCGAGCGCGCTGGACCGTGTCTTCCGGTTCCGCTCCACCGCCTCCCCCAGCGCCTTCCGGCTGGCGGCCCGGCTGGCCGCGGCCCCGTTGAACATCCCGGTGATGGAGTTCGTCCAGGGGATCCACCAGCCGGAGGGCAGCCCCGGCGATCTGGCGGAGATCCTGCTGGGCGGGCTGCTGCGCAAGGTGGGGACGGCCGATCCGCTGGACGAGACCGGGATCGGCTACGAATTCCACAGCGGTGTGCGGGAGCTGCTGCTGTCGGCGGGGATGCGCGACGAGTCGCTGTACATCCTGCGCAGCGTGCTGGACCGGCTGGGGAAGCGCTGGCAGCCGCTGCACCTGCTGCGGGACCTGCTCAACCATCCTTCGGAACCGGTGCGGGACCTGCCCACCACCGAGCGGCTGCTGCCGTACCTGAGACTCCAGGAGCAGGTCTACCAGGCGCTGTCGGGGCCGTATCTCGAAGGCGCGCGCTCCTTTCGCGCTCTTGTCCTCGCCCATCAGACGGTCGCCCCTATGGGCGAACGGCCCCCGGATCCCGTTGCTGACGGGGCAGACAGGGGAAAAAATGTGGTCCCCGAAGCGGCTGAGGCGGTTGCCGTGACTGACTCCATCACTCCCCGATCCACCGCGCGTTCCCATGCCGACGATCCACCCGACCCGCCGGCGCACCGCGCGCCGGGCCCGGCGGGAGAGCACCTGAGAGGAAGTTTCGTGTCCGTGACCGCTGCCCGGTCCCTGCCCGCCGTGGAGGAGCGCCGAGCCGGGGATCCCCCGTCCATCTGGGGCAACGTGCCGCCCCGGAACAACAACTTCACCGGACGGCAGACGCTGCTCGACATGCTCCACGAGCGGCTGCGCAGCGAGGGCACCGCGGCCGTGCTGCCGGAGGCGCTGCACGGGCTCGGCGGTGTGGGCAAGTCCCAGATCGCCCTGGAGTACGTCCATCAGCACGCCGCGGACTACGACGCGGTGTGGTGGATCCCCGCCGAACGCCCCGAGCAGATCCGCCATGCGCTGGTGCAGCTCGCCGAGCGGCTCGGGCTCCAGGCGGGCATGGAGGCCAACACGGCCGTCCCGACCGTCCTGGACGCGCTGCGCACCGGACGGCCCTGCCGCAACTGGCTGCTGGTCTTCGACAACGCCGAGGAGCTGGAGACGGTCCGCCCGTTCTTCCCGGCGGGCGGTCCCGGCCGCATCCTCGTCACCTCGCGGAACGCCCAGTGGTCACGGGCCGCCCGCACCGTGGAGGTCGATGTCTTCGAGCGCGAGGAGAGCATCGAGCTGCTGCTGCGCCGCGGACCCGAACTCCCGCGCGACCAGGCGGACCGGGTGGCCGACGCGCTCGGGGACCTTCCGCTGGCCATCGAGCAGGCGGCGGCCTGGCTGACCGAGACCGGGATGCCGGTCGACGAGTACCTCCAGGTGTTCGAGGACGAACGGGCCGATGTCTCCACCCGGCGCAGCGAACTGCTCGCGGCGGGCGTCCCGGTCGACTACCCCGAACCCGTCGCCGCGGCCTGGAACATGTCGCTGCGCAGACTGGCCGAAACCCATCCCGGGGCGCTCCAACTGCTCCAGATGTGCTCCTTCTTCGCGCCCGAGCCGATCTCCCGGCGGCTGTTCTCGGGGGTGCGGGGCGTCTCGCTGTCGCCCGAGCTGTCGGAGGTGCTCCAGGACCCGATCAAACTGGGCCATGCCATCCGGGAGATCAACCGCTACGCCCTGATCAAGATCAATCACCGCAGCAACACCATCGAGATGCACCGGCTGGTGCAGGCGGTGCTGATCGGCCAGATGTCCCCGCAGCAGCAGGCGGACATGAAGCACAGCGCCCATGTGCTGCTGGCCTACGGGGACCCCAATGACGTGGCCCCGCCCAACTGGGGCCGCTACGCCGATCTGCTCTCGCACGTCCGGGCCTCCCGGGCGATGGACTGCGACGACAAGTGGGTGCGGCAGATGGTGCGCAACCTCGTCCGCTTCCTCTACGTCTGGGGCGACCACGAGGGCGCGCTCGAACTGGGCCGCCAGGTGCGGGAGAAGTGGGTGGAGACCCTCGGCGAGGACAGCCCCGAGTCACTGGCGGTCTCCCGGACCCTGGGCCATGTCCTCACCGTGCTGGGCCACTTCGAGCAGGCGCGGGAGCTGAACAGCCGCACCCTGGAGCTCCAGCGCGCCACCGAGGGCGACGACCACGAGAACACACTGGTCACACTGGGAGCGGTGGCCAGCGACGCACGCTTCCAGGGCGAGTTCGCGCGCTCGCTGGAGCTGGAGCGGGACCGCTGGAGCCGGACCCGGCGGCTGTTCGGCGAGGAGGATCCGTACACCATCGCCGCGGCGAACGACTACGCCCTGGGGCTGCGGACGGCCGGTGACTACGCACGCGCCCGCGAGGTGGACGAGAGCGCCCACGCCCTCGCGGAGGTCATCCTCGGCGAGGACAATCTGCTGGCCATCCTGCTGGAGACCAACGTCACCATCGACGTGCGCGAATGCGGTGACTACATGACCGCCCGCGGCATGCTGGAGCAGACCTGCGCCCGGATCCGCAGGGTGCTGCCGCAGAACGCGCCCATCGGGGTCTACGCCCTGCGCAATCTCGCCGTGGCGCGCCGCAAGGCCGGGGACCACGAGGGTGCCCTGGAGATCAGCCAGGAGGTGCTGGAGCGCTACCGGCTGCGCTACACCGAGCCCAATCTCAACATCACCGCCACCTCACTGAACCTGTCGATGGACCTGCGGCAGACCGCCGATCTCGACGGCGCCCGCGAACTCGGCCGCAGCTGTCTGGAGGACCTGCGGGCCGCGCTGGGACCGCGCCATCCGGTGACCCTGAG
This sequence comes from Streptomyces sp. NPDC045899, assembly GCF_056431485.1. NCBI lineage: Bacteria > Bacillati > Actinomycetota > Actinomycetes > Kitasatosporales > Streptomycetaceae > Streptomyces > Streptomyces sp. NPDC045899. The sequence goes on along the minus strand of NZ_JBWKKP010000005.1, from coordinate 316,300 downwards.
CGCGGCGCTCGACCTCGCCATCACCCTGCGGCTGCTGGGCGAGACGGAGGAGGCGCTCCGGCTGAACACGGAGACGCTGCCGCTGCTCGTCGAGCGGCTGGAGGCCGACCATCCGGTCTCCCTGGCCTGCGCGATCAACCTGGCCAGCGATCACTTCACCCTGGCGGACTACGAGGAGGCCCGGCGGCTGGACACCGACACGCTCGCGGCCTGCCGGTCCCGGCTGGGCGAGGACCACCCCACCACGCTCGCCTGCGCGCTCAACCTGTCGGGTGATCTGCGGGCGCTGGGTGAGGGACGGTCGGCGGAGGAGCTCCACCAGGACGCGCTGACCCGGATGCGACGGGTGCTGTCCGCCGCCCATCCGGCCACGGTGGCGGCGGCCCGGGGCATCCGCGCGGACTGCGACGTGGAGGCCATGGCGTTCTGAGCCCGACGGAAGCGCTCATCCGGCGCGGGAGCCGATCCACTCGGCGAGGGCCAGGGGATCGGGGCTCGGGCCGGGGTGCGCCGTGGCCGCGTCCCGTAACGCCCGGTGGACGGCGAGCACCAGCTCGGGACGGGTCCGCAGCGCCCGCCGCGCGGTGCCGCCCGGCACGCTGAGCGCGAGCCCGGCCCATGCGGAGAGATCGTCCGGCGACTTCTCCAGCCGGGCCCGGTAGCCGTCGAGCGCGGCTGCGGACCGTCCGGCGGCCCAGTCGAGATCGGCTGCGTCGGGGGTGCCGCCGTCGGGGCCGTCGCCGCCGGGGAGCCGGACTCCCCCGTCCGCGTGGAGCCGGGCGTACGCCACCGGATCGCCGAGCAGCCGGCGTACGAGCGCGGGGCGTGTCGGGGACTCGGTGGGGGCCGCCCGGACGACGGTCCCGGGCAGGTCCCGCGGTGGGGCACTGCCCTGCTGCCGGGCCCGTGCCCACTGGGCCGTCCGCTCCGGGTCGCAGCGCAGATGGCGCAGCCGGTAGAGGAGTTCGGCGTCGAGGAGCACGGCGTCGGCCCACCGCCGCGGCAGCGCCGGTACGGTCTCGGCCGGCCAGTCGGCGAGCCGTTCCCCGGCAAGCCGAAGGAACCTTTCACCGCGGGGTGTGAGCCGGGCGTGTGTGCGCAGTGTGCGCAGCCCCCGGGCGGTCTGCGCCCGGCGCAGGGCGAACTCGAACGCGGCGGTGTCCCGGACCGGTCCGGCCCCGGCGCGGTGCCACCGGTCCCACCAGAACCCGGTGACGCCCAGGAAGGCGTACACCCCGTGCAGCAGCCCGCGCAGCGGTCTGGGGTCCGGCCGCCAGGGGGCGTGGTGGACCTCCTCCAGTCCCCCTTCGATCAGCGGCACCAGGTCCATCAGCGCGCTGAGCTTGATGTGCTGGGCCTCGTGCACCAGCGACGCGGCCAGGGCGAGCGGATCCGCGGGGCGGCCCAGCAGGACGCATCCGTGCGCCTCCGGGGACGAGGCGCTGAACAGCTCGGGGTGGGCGGTGTACGGCACGGGGACGAGGGATCCGATACACGCGGCGATACCACCCGGATCCACCTGTGTCTGTTCGGCGACCAACCGCCAGGCGCCGTCGAAACACGTCCGCCAGTGCCGCCACTCGTCCTCGTCGAGCCTTTCCGGCGGGGTGGTGCGGAGGAAATCGCGATAGGGGTCGACATCGTCGAGGAAGGGGGCGCTCAAATGCCCGTGGTGTTCACCGCGCAATCGCCGGAGGCCGTACCAGCCGGGCGCATTCCCGGCGCATTCGGCCGGCGCGTTTCCGGCGCGGTTCCCGGTGGCCTTCCCGGCGGGGTCGAATGGCAGTGGCACGGTATGCGGTCCGGCGGTGAGCGCGCTCTTCCCTTCCGGTCCGCGGACGACCTCGGCGGTTTCCGCCGTACGGTCCGGAAGGCGCGCGAAACCCAGGGCGGGCAGCATCACTCCGCCCTCGCGCACCGCCACCGTGATACGGAAGTCGATCCCCGCGAGAAGCGCGGCCGAGGCGGCCATCGCGTACAGATAGCCGGTTTCGGTCCACAGCGGTGCGGTCCCCGGTGACCGGCCGCGCAGCCTGCGCAGACAGCGGTTGAGCCAGGTGCCCGTCTGGGGGTGCAGCAGGACGCGGTCCACGGCCGCCGGGTCCGTGCGCTCCGCCCGGATGAGGAGGCGCCACGGCTCGCGGACACCGGGGAGCGGGCCCGGCAGCGCGGGGTGACCGGAGGCGATGCCGACCAGGGCGCGCAGCAGGAGCATGGTCCGGCTGCGCTGCCCGGACCGCAGCTCGGCCACCGACGACACACCGCCCGAACCCCGGCCCAACTCGGTGAAACACCGCTCCGAAAGGCGATGAAAGGAACGTTCAGCCGTCATGGCCACCTTGTTCCACAAAGCGAGGGATGCGGCACTATTCCGGCGTTCCCTCGCTGACGCAATTCTGTCCGGACGTGGCGGCGGTCACCAGGGTGGGTGGAAATTGGACGGCGTCGAGCAACCGCTGGGTCACCGAAGGGAATCCGTCGCCCCGGTCAAGGTCCTCGAGGGTCGCTCCCGAAAGGTCCAGCAGCTCCGTCTCGACCCCGGTCGCGAATCGCTCCATGACACCGTCCCCCTCCGGACGCTAACCACCGGCTCACGTGAGGCACCCCTCATGGTGACCTACCCCTTTTGATTGCGAAAGGGTGAACACAGCCAGTCGGCGCCTGGCTTGTCAAGATTTTCGGACACTTCTACCCGGGATGACAGCGGTCCGGTATGCCGCTGACAGATGTCAGGCGCCCGCCCCGGAACGCACCGCTTCGACATCGAAGACCCCGCCGCAGACGCGGAAGGAGTGCGCCGCGACCTTCATCGCGCGGAAGGAATCCGGCGGATAGACCCGGATACTCGTGGCGGACTTCCAGCAGGGGGTGTCGGCGACGCCGTCGTTGAGGGTGTGCAGCAGCGCGGAGGCGCTGCCGCCCGGGGGCAGCGGGATGGTGGAGTGCGAAGCGCCCCGCCGGGCGGCGGGCTCGCCTATCAGCGCGCCGTCGGCGTCGAGCAGGGACACCCCCGGGAAACCGGTGAGGGTGCAGGCCGAGGTCGAGGTGTTGGTGAGGACCAGCGGCAGATAGACATTGCCCGCACCCACGTCCTTGCGGCCCACACTCAGCTTCAGCCGTTCCGTGGAGCAGACGCGGCGCGCGGAGGGAGCGGCACCGGAGCCGCCTGCCGACGCGGACGCGGAGGCGGAGGCCGACGCGGGCCCCGCGGCGGACCGGTCGCCGGACGGAGTGGAGCGCCGGTCCCGTGGAGCCGGGGCCGCCGCCGATTCCACGGCGCGGGCCGATTCCGCCGCGTGAGTGGCACCGGAGCCGCCGGAACGCTCCCACGCCCCCTCCCCCTCATCGGTGCCGCAGCCGGTGGCCGTGGCCAGCGCGCCGATGAGCAGCGCGGATAAGACCAGCGGCCGGGAGCGGGCCATTGCCGTGTGCCGTGCTCCCGTCGTGCCGTGTCCTTGCACCATGAGCGACCTCCCCAGGTCAGCCGTCGGCCGGGGCAGCGGCCGCGAGCGCGCCTGCCCCGAATGCTTCCTGTCCATCCCCCTTGGCTCACCCTTCCCCGCTTTGGCGCCCTTATGTCACCCGGCGTATTAGCCGCATTTCCCTGGCAAATCCGTAAATCACGCACCACACCGTTATCGGCCAAAATCGGAAAGCAGTGACGCAGGTCACAAAGAAAGGCGCCAACTGATCGATTTCCAGGCGGAGATCAACAGACGGCAACGGATTCCACTGTGGCGTAACGTTTCTGACGGACATTCGGCAGTTTTCGCACTCGCTCTCCGGAGGAGACCCGGCGCACAGAGTGACACCGGACGAGAGGCCGGGGAGCCGGCGCCTTGATCGAGAACCCGAGACCTTGTCGTGACCAAAACGATGTGTTTACTGTGCGGCTCTCGTCGCATTCCATGCGGCGGCCTCCTTCGCCGGAGCGCCGAGTCCTGCCGTCGGCTGAGGGGTGAAACGACGACCTGTCACGGCAGGAGCGGGGGAACCAGGTAGGTGCCGTACCGCGTGGACCGCGCGGCACGGCTTGGGGTGAAGACGCACCACGAGGCCATGGCCCCGTGCGCCTGCGGCCGGGCAACTCCAGCCCGAACCCGACAGCTCACCTCGCAGGCGTAGGAGAGGAAGAGCTCAATGGCTGCACGCGGACGTCACCGCCGGCCTAAGCCTCGTCGCGTCTCCCGCGCCCAACTCGCGTTCACCGCGGGCGGTGCCGGAGTGGCCCTGCCGCTCATCGGCGTCGGCCAGGCGAACGCCGCCTCCGTGGACACCTGGGACAAGGTGGCGGAGTGCGAGTCCGGCAACAACTGGAGCATCAACACCGGCAACGGCTACTACGGTGGCCTCCAGTTCTCCCAGAGCACCTGGGAGGGGTACGGCGGCGGCTCCTACGCGCCCCGCGCCGACCTGGCCACCAAGGGCGAGCAGATCACCGTGGCCGAGAAGGTGCTCGCCGGCCAGGGCCCCACCGCCTGGCCCGTGTGCTCGGTGAAGGCCGGGCTGACCCGCGGCGGTCCCGCCCCGGACGTCTCGACCGGCTCCGGCGGCTCCACCGCGCAGACCCCGAAGGAGACGCCGAAGGCCACTCCCAAGGCCACGCCCAAGGCGGCCCCGAAGGCCGCGCCCAAGGCCACCACCAAGGCCGTCCCCCAGTCCGGCTCCTACACCGTCGCCGGGGGTGACACCCTCTCCCGGATCGCCGGTGCCGAGCACGTCGACGGCGGATGGGAGGCGCTCTACGACGCCAACCGCCGGACCATCGGCGACGACCCCAATCTGATCCTCCCCGGTCAGCGGCTCTCCCTCGACACCGAGGGCGGACAGAAGCAGGCCCCGCGGGCCACGCCCAAACCCAAGCCGAGCACCGACGCCGGGAAGGCGAGCGGCTCCGGCTCCGCCCAGGGGCGGCAGGACTCCACCGCCCGCTCTTCCTCCTCCTTCACCACCCCGGTCGCCAGCACCCAGGTGGGCACCGCCTACGGGGTGTCCGGCAGCAGCTGGTCCAGCGGTCACCACACCGGTGCCGACTTCCCCGTGCCCACGGGCACCCAGGTGCGGGCGGTGGGCCCGGCCGAGGTGGTCGCGGCGGGCTGGGGCGGGTCGTACGGCTACCAGGTCGTGCTGCGCCACTCCGACGGCATGTACAGCCAGTACGCGCACATGTCGGCGCTCTCCGTGCAGGTCGGCCAGTCGGTCAAGGGCGGCCAGCAGATCGGCAGCTCCGGTTCGACCGGCAACAGCACCGGCCCGCATCTGCACTTCGAGGTGCGCACCGGTCCCGACTACGGCTCGGACGTCAATCCGCTGAGCTATCTGCGCTCCAAGGGCGTCTCCGTCTGAACGAGGTCCGAGCGGGATCCGACCGGGATCCGACCGGGATCCGACCGGGATCCGAGCGCTCCCGGCGCCGGTGGGCCCCGGGAGAAGACGCCGGTGGGCTGCCCGGACGGCACTGCCGTCCGGGCAGCCCAGCACGTCCGGCGCAGCACCCTCATGCCGCGGCGGACGGCCCCGCTTCCCCGCGGTCCTCATCGGTCGCGACGCCTGCCGCCGCGACCGGCTACATCGTCAGATGCGCCTTGGTGTGTGTGACTTCCTCGATGTCGCCACCCGCCTTGCCGATCAGCCGGTGGGCGAGGTTGCTCAGCGCCCGCGCCGCCGCGATCTCCTCGCCGACCCGCGGCTGTGCCGGGTCGTCGGGGTTGCGGTTGGCGCGGCCCTGGGCCAGCATCTCGGTGCCGTCGTGCATTCTCAGCCTGACCACCGCTTCGGTCAGGGGGCCGACCTCACGGAATTCCATCTGTATGTCGCATCCCACGATCGTCTCCATCACGATCACCTCCTGCCTTACCTTCCAGGATGCGCCTCCCCGGTCTCTCCGGTCGACCCGGACAGCAGCTCCACCACCTCGGCGTCCCCGGTCTGGGAGAAGTCCTGGTACCACTCCCCGACCGCCGAGAACTCCGGAGGTGCGGACAGGCACACCACCTCGTCCGCGTCCTCGCGCAGCGCCGTGACGGCGTCCGGCGGCGCCACGGGTACGGCCAGGACGACCCGGGCCGCACCCTGGGCCCGCGCCACTCGGCAGGCGGCGCGCGCGGTGGCCCCGGTGGCGATCCCGTCGTCCACGATGATCACCGTCCGGCCCTCGACCGGGACGCGCGCCCGGCCGCGGCGGAACCGCCGCGCCTGCCGGACCAGCTCCGCCTGCTCGGCGCGCTCGACCTCCGCGAGGTCGTCCTCGGCGGCCCGGCTCATCCTGATGATCGCCTGGTGCACCACCCGCACCCCGCCTTCGCCGATGGCGCCGAAGCCCAGCTCACGGTGGTAGGGGACACCCAGCTTGCGAACGATGATCACGTCCAGCGGCGCCCCGAGGGACCGGGCGACCTCGAAGGCCACCGGCACCCCGCCCCGGGGCAGCCCCAGCACCACCGGGTCCTCGTCGCCCAGCGGCCGCAGCGCCCCGGCCAGGCGCCGCCCGGCGTCCACCCGGTCATTGAAGATCATCACTCACCCCGCTCACCCCCGGCACAAAGGCTCTCCTTCGAATCAAGCGGACAATGCCCCGCGCCGCAAACGGGCCGGACCGCGGACCGGACCGCCCCCGCGCCCGGTCGCGTCCCGGTCCGCGCGCCTCCGCCGTGATGGAGGCACCCTGGAGACATGAGGAACACGACCCAACCGGTCGAGTCCGGGTACCCCGTCTTCGTCGAGCCCTTCGACGTGGACAACCGCTACCGGCGGGTGCGGCTGCGGGGCCTCGGCTGTGAACCCCTCGAACGGGAGGAGTTCGAGCCGACGGTCCGCAAGGTCTTCCCGGACATCGACTTCGACGATCCACAGCAGGTCCACTGGGCCGACCGGCCGGGACAGTGGCCGGCCTGGCACCCGGGCGAGGCATGACCGTCCTGGTCGGCACGTCGGGCTGGCAGTACAAGGACTGGCGGGGCGATCTCTACCCGGCCGACCGCCCGCAGCGGCTGTGGCTGGAGGAGTACGCGCATGCCTTCGCCACGGTCGAGAGCAACAACGCCTTCTACCGGCTGCCCGACCGCGACCAGTTCGCCACCTGGCGGGAGCGCACCCCCGACGGTTTCGTGATGGCGCTCAAGGCCAGCCGCTATCTCACCCATATCAAGCGGCTGCGCGACCCCCAGGAGCCGGTGGCGCGGCTGATGGAGCACGCACAGGGCCTCGGCGACCGGCTCGGCCCCGTCCTGCTCCAGCTGCCGCCCACCCTGCGCGCCGACCCCGCGCTGCTGGACACCTGTCTGGGCCGGTTCCCCGCCGGGACCCGGGTGGCGGTCGAGCCGCGCCACACCTCCTGGTGGACCGATGAGGTGCGCGCGGTGCTGGAGCGGCACGGCGCCGCCCTGTGCTGGGCGGACAGCGGCTCACGCCCGGCCGCCCCACTGTGGCGCACGGCCGGATGGGGCTATCTGCGCTTCCACGGTGGCCGCGCCCACCCGGCCCCGCGCTACGGCGCCCAGGCGCTGACCACCTGGGCGCACCGGGTGGCCGAGACCTGGCCGGACGGCGCCGAGGTGTACGCCTACTTCAACAACGACACGGGCGGCGCGGCGGTGCACGACGCCGTCACCTTCGCCCGGTCGCTGTCCCGGCTGGGCCGGGAGGTCAGCCGTACGCCCTCCCGGCTGCCGACGGCCTGACCGGGCCCGCTGCCCCGCCGCGGCTCACTCCTTGACGGCGCCGCCCAGCATCCCCTCGATGAAACGGCGCTGGAGCGCCACATAGACGACGACCACCGGCAGCGCGATGAGCACCGAGGCCGCCGCGAGCAGGGCCGCGTCGGAACTGTGCTGTCCCTGGAAGAAGGCGAGCCCCAGCGGCACCGTGCGATGGGCCTCGTCGCTGACCATCACCAGTGCCATCAGGAACTCGTTCCAGGTCCACATGAAGGTGATGACGATCATGGTGGAGATCGCGGGCCGGCCCATCGGCACGAGCACCCGCCACAGGGTGGTCCAGGTGTTCGCGCCGTCGAGCCGCGCCGCCTCGATCACCGACCGGGCGCTGCCCCGGAAGTAGGTGCGCATCCAGAACACACCGAAGGCCAGGGACTGCGCGGTCTGCGGCAGGATCAGCGCCCAGTAGGTGTCGGTGAGCCCGGCCCAGCGCAGATCGAAGTAGAGCGGGACGACCAGGGCCTCCTGCGGCAGCGTGAGCCCGATGACGAACAGGTAGAACAGCACGGTGGAGCCGGGGAAGCGCATCACCCCGAAGGCGTACGCGGCCAGTACGGCCAGCACCGTGGTGGCCGCCACGACGACCGCGGTGACCAGGACCGAGTTGCCGAGGTAGGTGCCGAAGTGGCCGCGGCTCCAGGCATCGGTGAAGTTGCTCCAGTGCAGTCCGCCCTCGGGCAGCGAGAAGCCGGTGTCCAGGGAGTCCTGTGAGCCGAAGGCCGTGGAGAGGATGCCGACCACCGGGGTGAGCGCGATGACGGCGAACAGGGTCAGGATGCCGTAGGTGACGCCGCGTTCCAGACGTGTGGTCATGACCGCCGCCCTTCGACGAGCCGGGAGACCGTGACGGTCAGGACGAAGATCAGAACGGTGAGGGCCACACCGACGGCGGCGGCCGAGCCGACCTGGTTGGTCTCGAAGGCCCGGTGGTAGACCTCGTAGGCGGGGACGGAGGTGGCGTTTCCGGGGCCGCCGCTGGTGGTGATGTAGATCAGGTCGAAGTTGCGCAGCCCCGCGATGATGGTCAGGGTCAGTGCCACCGCGATCTGCGGCCGCAGGCCGGGCAGGGTGACGCTGAGGAACTCCCGCACCGGACCGGCACCGTCCATCCGCGCCGCCTCGTAGAGCTCCCGGGGGATCCGCTGGGCCCCGGCGAGGAAGAGGATCATGCACAGTCCGGTGCCGACCCAGGTGCCGACCACGCCGACGGCGGGCAGCGCCCAGGTGTAGTCGCCGAGCCAGGGGCGGGCCAGTGAGCCGAGGCCGACGGCCCGGAGGGTGTCGTTGAGCAGTCCGTCCGGAGCGAGGATGGAGCGCCAGGCCACGCCGACCACGATCAGGGCCAGCACCTGGGGCAGGAACAGCACGGTGCGGAAGAAGGTCATCCCGCGCACCCGGGCCCGGGACATCACCGCGGCCAGCAGCAGTCCGATGGCCACCGGCAGCGCGGAGTAGAACAGGAGCAGCAGCAGGGCGTGGGCGAACGGGGCGCGCAGCGAGGGGTCGCCGAACAGGTCCCGGTAGTTGTCGAACCCGGCCGGGGTGGCGATGCCGAGACCGTCCCAGTGCACGAAGGACAGCCACACCGACTGGCCGAAGGGGTAGAGCAGGAACACGGCGTACACCGCGAGGGCGGGCAGGACGTAGAGGTAGCCGACGGTGCGGGGCTCACCGGGTGCCTGCCGGCGGTGGCCGCTCCTCAGCGCGGCGAGTCGGCGCTTCATCCGGTGCTCGCCGGGCCCGGCTTCGCCGCGTGGCGTTCACGCTGTTCCGCCATGAAGGGGCCGTAGTCCTGTTGGAGGGTGGTGGCCAGTTTCGCCGGTGAGGTCTTGCCGCTGACGACGCCCTGGAGGGCGGCCGAGAGGGTGTCGTAGAAGGTGGGCGTGGAGTAGTCCAGGTACGGTACGAGGCCGTCGGCGGCGCTGAGCCGCTTCCAGCCGTCGATCATCTGGCCGTCCACGGTGTCCGGTGCCACCGCGGCGGCTGCCTTGCCGGGGACGGCGGGCAGCACCCCGTGGCGGGTCATGACGTCGGCCGCGTGGGTGTCGGTGATGAAGTCCAGGTAGGCGGCGGCCACTTCGGGGTGGCGGGAGCGGGAGGTGACCGACCAGGCCAGGCCCTGTCCGCCGGTGGTGACGGGGTCGCCACCGGCCTTCGCGGGCGGCGGTGGCATCAGCCCCAGCTTGTCGCCCATGGTCTTCTTCAGATCGGCCAGCTGCCAGGTGCCGGTCAGCAGATAGGCGCCCTCGCCGGAGGCGAACTTCTTGGCCGCGTCGTCGTAGCCCAGACCGTTGGCGCCCTTGGGCAGGTAGCCGCGTTCCGTCCAGTCGGTGAGGGTGGCCGCGGCGCCCTTGGTGGCGGCGTTGTCGAAGCCGTCGCCCCGGCCGAGGACGGTGTCCCGGGTACCGGCGGCGTCGAGCTGGTCCTGGAGCACCCCGAAGGTGTGGATGGCCGGGTACTTGTCCAGGTTGCCGAACTGCATCGGCAGTTCACCGCGGTCCTTCAGCTCCGCCAGGCCGTCGGTGAGGTCCCGCCAGGTCTCCGGCGGTTCGAGACCGGCCTTCTTCAGCAGGTCCTTGTTGTAGTAGAGCCCGATGTACTCACCGGTCTGGGATATCCCGTACAGCCGCCCGGTGCCGAAGTCGGTGCCGTCGGCGGAGACCCGGTTCAGATTGAGCAGGGTGTTCGGGTAGCGGGTGTTCCAGTCGTAGATCCCGGCGTAGTTGTCCAGCGGGGCCAGCAGTCCGGCGCGGACGAAGGAGACCATGTCGGGGTAGCCCTGGTTGGCCTGGATGACGTCCGGCGGGTTGTTGCCGGACACCGCCAGTTTCAGCGTGGTCTTCAGATCGGTGAAGCTGCGCGCCACCCGCTTGATCCGCACATTGGGGTACTTCCGCTCGAACTCCTCGTTGAGCTGCGTCAGTTCACCGTCGGTACCGCCGCGGATCTCCTGGTCCCACACGGTCAGCGTGACCTTCCCGGCCTTCGCCGGATCCGGTACGGCATTGCCCACCCCGGCGCCGGAACCGGCGGCCCCCGAGCCGTCGGTTCCGGGTACACAGCCCGCGGCGAGCAGGACGAGGGCTGCGGTGAGCACGGTGGGCGCGGCTCCGGTGTGCCGTCGGCGCGCCCCGGTACCGGGGATTCCCATGGAGATCTCCTTCAGGCGGTGAGCAGGACCGGCGGGCGGTGTCAGGCGCCCCGGAAACCGATGGTGGGCAGGGCCCTCAGCCGTGGCCAGTCGCGCACTCCGGCCGGGATCAGGGCGGAGAGGAATCCGTAGCGGCGCGCCAGTTCGCGGGCGTCCGCGGCGCCGCCGCGGGCCGAGCGTTCGGCGCGGTTCCACCACACGGCCACCTCCGGCCAGCCGGGCGCGGCGAGCGAACCGCCGAAGTGCTGGACGGACAGGGCGGCGGTGAGGTTGGCGAAGGCGAGCCGGTCGGTGAGCGGCCACCCGGCGAGCGTTCCGCTCATGAAGCCGGCCACGAACACATCACCGGCGCCGGTGGGGTCGAGCGCCTCCACGGCGAGCCCCGGCACCTCGGCGCTCTCCCCGGTGACCGAGTCGATGGCCACCGCGCCCTCGGGGCCCTTGGTGACGACGGCGATGGGCACCCGTTCGGCCAGGGCGCGCACCGCATGCTCGGGGCTGTCGGTGCCGGTGTAGCGCTGGGCCTCGGCCGCGTTGGGCAGGAAGGCGTGGGCATGGGGCAGGTCGGGGAGGGCAGCGAGGTCCCAGCGGCCGCTGTCGTCCCAGCCGACGTCGGCGAAGACCTTGCTGCCCTGGGCGTGCGCCAGGCCCACCCACTCCTGCGGCCGTCCCGGTTCGAAGGAGGCCACGCAGGCGCGGGTGCGGGGCGGGGTACCCGGCACGGCGGGCGGGGGTGCCGGGTGCTCATGGGTGACCATGGTCCGCTCGCCCTCGTACGCCATGGAGACGGTGACCGGGGAGTGCCAGCCGGGGACCCGGCGGGAGGGGGCGAGATCGACGCCCTCGCCGTTCTCCAGGCTCTCCCAGCAGTAGTCGCCGTAGACATCGGCGCCGAACGCCGCGGCCAGGGTGGTGTGCAGCCCGAGCCGGGCCAGTGCGGTGGCCATGTTGGCGATGCCACCGGGGCTGGAACCCATCCCGCGCGCCCAGCTCTCGGTGCCGCGCACGGGAGCGTGGTCGAGCCCGGTGAAGATGATGTCCAGGAACACCGTGCCGGTCAGATAGACGTCGTGCACCGGGTCATCGGGGGCGCGCAGCGCCGCGAGCGGATCGATCGGGTGGATCGAGTGGATCGGATCGGGTGTTCCGGCCGTGGAGCTCACCAACGCGCCTTTCTCTGAGTCGGGGAAGGGGTTCCGAATGTGAGCGACACCTTGCACCCGCCTGACGATTAATGCAAGAGGTCGGTCACACTCGCGCAGAGTCGCTCATGTGGAGTAGGTTTCCCCCATGCTGCGAGAGACCCGCCACGAGAAGCTGCTGAGCATCCTCGGCGAGGAGGGCGTGCTGCCCATCGGGGAGATCGCGTCGCGTCTGGGCATCAGCGAGGCCACCGCCCGCCGGGACATCACCGAGCTGGGCCGCGCCGGGCGGCTCACCCGGGTCTACGGCGGCGCGGTGGCCACCCCCAGCCCGGACGAGGAGCGCCCGTTCAGCGAGGTGGCGGTCGACGACCTGGCGGAGAAGCAGGCCGTCGCCCGCCGGGCAGCGGAGCTGGTGGCGGACGGCGATGTGGTGCTGCTGGACATCGGCACCACCACCCTCCAGCTCGCCAAGCAGCTGCGGGGACGGCCGGTCACCATCGTGACCAGCAATCTGGCCGTCTACGACGAACTGCGCGACGACCCGCGGGTGACACTGATCCTGCTCGGCGGGCAGGTCCGCGCCAACTACCGGTCGGTGGTGGGCTTCCTCACCGAGTCCAACATCCGGCAGCTGCACGTGGGCCGTCTCTTCCTCGGCGCGAGCGGGGTGCTGCCGGACGGCAGCGTGCTGGACAGCACCCATGTGGAAGTGCCGGTGAAACGAGCCATGCTCGAAGCCACCCGTGAGGTGGTGCTGCTGGTCACCACGGGCAAGTTCCCCGGCGAGACCGGTCTCGCCCGGATCTGCGGGCCCCGGCAGATCGACACCCTGATCACCAATACGAGATCCGATCCGGCGACGCTCGATGTGTTCCGCGAGGCCGATGTGGAGGTACTGACGGTATGAGGCTGACTGTGCTGGGTGGCGGCGGTTTCCGTATGCCCCTGGTGTACCGGGCCCTGCTGGACGACACCGGGGACGCGGCCGGGCGCTGCACCGAACTGGTGCTGTACGACACCGACCGCACCCGGCTCGACGCCATCGGCGCGGTCCTGGCCGAGCAGGCGGCCGGCCACGCCACCGCCCCCTCGGTACGGGCCACCACCGATCTCGACGAGGCGCTGCGCGGCGCCGACTTCGTCTTCTCCGCGATCCGCGTCGGCGGTCTGGAGGGGCGGGCGCACGACGAGCGGGTGCCCCTGGCCGAGGGGGTGCTCGGCCAGGAGACCGTCGGGGCGGGCGGGGTGCTCTACGGACTGCGCACCCTTCCGGTGGCGGTCCGGATCGCCGAGCGCATCGCGGCCGTGGCCCCGGACGCCTGGGTCATCAACTTCACCAACCCCGCGGGCATGGTCACCGAGGCCATGCAGCGGGTGCTGGGCGACCGGGTGATCGGCATCTGTGACTCACCGGTGGGGCTGTGCCGCCGGGCCGCGCGGGCGCTGGGCGCCGACCCGGACCGGGCCGCCTACGACTACGTCGGACTCAATCACCTCGGCTGGCTGCGCCGTGTGGTGGTGGACGGCCGGGACCGGATGCCCGAACTCCTCGCGGACTCCGCGCTGCTGGAGTCCTTCGAGGAGGGGAAGCTGTTCGGCGCCGAATGGCTGCGGGCCCTGGGCGCCCTGCCCAACGAGTACCTGCACTACTACTACTTCAACCGTGAGGCGGTGGCCTCGATCCGGCAGGCCCCGGCCACCCGAGGGGAGTTCCTCAGGGAGCAGCAGGCCCGCTTCTACGCGTCGGCGGCCACCGGGACCACCGGGGCGCTGGAGGTGTGGGAGCGGACCCGGCTGGAGCGCGAGGCCACGTACATGGCGGAGAGCCGTGAGGCCACCGGTGGCTGGCAGCGCGACAGCTGCGACCTGGACGGCGGCGGCTACGACCGGATCGCGCTGGCCATCATGCGGGCCATCGCCCGCGACGAGCGCACCACACTGATCCTCAACGTCCGCAACCGCACCGCGGTCCCCGGCCTGGACGCCGACGCCGTGGTGGAGGTGCCGTGTCTGGTGGACGCGGGCGGCGCGCGTCCGCTGGCGGCCGGGGCGGTGGCCCCGGACCAGCTCGGGCTGATGCTCTCGCTGAAGGCCGTGGAGCGGTCGACCATCGAGGCGGCGACCGGAGCGGGCGCCCGCGCGGGCAGCGCCCGCGGCGCGGCCCTGCGGGCCCTCGCCCTCCATCCGCTGGTGGACTCGGTGACCGTGGCGGCCCGGATCCTCGACGCCTCGGGGGCACTCACCCACGACGTGCCCCGCTCCTAGGCCCTGGACAGCCCTGGCCCTGTCCGAACGGGCAGCCGTCCGTCGCCGGTCACGCCCGGTCGGGCCCTCCAGCCGTGGCTCCTGCGACGAAACGGGCGGCAAACGGGCCCGCCACGGCGCCGACCAGGCAGTCCGGATCCGCACCATTTGCCACTTCACACCGGGTGACCTGCTGAGATAACGTTCGTGAAACGGGCACATACGGTCACGATCTCTTCGGCGCCAAGGCTGGCCACGTGATGACGGGCTTGTAAAACTTCCACGCAAGCCAGAAGAGCGACGCAGGGAGGTGCGGTGTGGACGCGGAAGAACGCCGTCGGGAGATCCTCGACACGGCCCGCCGCGCCGGTGTCGTGGACGTCGGCAAACTCGCCGCGGACCTCGGTGTCTCCAAGGAGACCGTGCGGCGCGACCTGAGGGTGCTGGAGGAACACGGTCTGGTGCGCCGCACCCACGGTGGCGCCTACCCCGTGGAGAGCGCGGGGTTCGAGACCACCCTGGCCTTCCGCACCACCATGCACGTCCCGGAGAAGCAGCGGATCGCGGAGGCGGCGGCCTCGCTGCTGGGCGACGCCGAGACGGTCTTCGTGGACGAGGGGTTCACCCCGCAGCTGATCGCGGAGGCCCTGCCCCGGGACCGTCCGCTCACCGTGATCACCGCGTCCCTCGCCACCGCCGGAGGGCTCGCCGGACGGGAGAACACCACGGTGCTGCTGCTCGGCGGCCGGGTCCGTGGCGGCACCATGGCCACGGTCGACCACTGGGCTACCCATATGCTCTCCGGCTTCGTGATCGACCTCGCCTTCATCGGCGCCAACGGCATCTCCCGGCAGTACGGTCTGACCACCCCCGATCCCGCGGTCAGCGAGGTCAAGGCGCAGGTGGTCCGGGTCTCCCGGCGGAAGGTGTTCTCCGGGGTGCACACCAAGTTCGGCGCCGTGAGCTTCTGCCGGTTCGCGGAGGTGTCCGACTTCGAGGCGATCGTCACCGACACCGGGCTGCCGCTCACCGAGGCACATCGCTACTCTCTGCTGGGTCCGCAGATCATCCGCGTCTGACGTGACGTCACGCGCCCCGCTGCGCACCGCCGTTCCTCGACCGCTCCCGTCCCCACACGTCCCTTCGATTGGACCCGTCATGCCCGTCCTGACTCTTCGTGCTGCCCGGATACCGCTGGTGGCCCTGACCGCGGGAGCGCTCCTCGCCGGGTGCGCCGGTATGGGGGGCGGTGGATCCGGCGGCAAGACCATCAATGTGCTGATGGTCAACAACCCCCAGATGATGGAGTTGCGGAAGCTCACCGAGAAGCACTTCACCAAGGAAACCGGCATCAAGGTGAACTTCACGGTGCTGCCGGAGAACGACGTCCGCGACAAGATCAGTCAGGACTTCGCCAACCAGGCCGGTCAGTACGACGTGGCGACCATCAGCAACTTCGAGGTCCCGTTCTACGCCAGGAACGACTGGCTGCTGCCGCTGGACAAACGGGTGGCGCATGACCGGGCCTTCGACCAGAAGGACATCCTGCCCTCGATGCGCCAGTCGCTGACGGCCGACGACGGACATCTCTACGCCCAGCCGTTCTACGGTGAGTCGTCCTTCCTGATGTACCGCAAGGACGTGTTCGCGGAGAAGAACCTGACCATGCCCAAGCGGCCCACCTGGCAGCAGGTGGCCGACCTTGCGGCCAAGGCCGACGGCGCCCGCGACGGGATGAAGGGCATCTGTCTGCGCGGACTGCCCGGCTGGGGCGAGCTGATGGCACCGCTGACCACGGTCGTCAACACCTTCGGCGGCACCTGGTTCACCAAGGACTGGAAGGCGCGGCTGACCTCCCCCGAGTTCACCAAGGCCACCAAGTTCTACGTCGACCTGGTGCGCGACCACGGTGAGGCGGGCGCCGCCCAGTCCGGCTTCGCCGAATGCCTCAACAACCTCACCCAGGGCAAGAGCGCGATGTGGTACGACGCCACCTCGGCCGCCGGATCGCTGGAAGCCTCCGACTCCCCGGTCAAGGGAAAGATCGGCTATGTGCAGGCGCCGGTGGAGAAGACCAGGAGCTCCGGCTGGCTCTACACCTGGGCCTGGGGCATCCAGAGTGCGTCCCGCACCCCCGACAACGCCTGGAAGTTCGTCCGCTGGGCCTCCAGCAAGCAGTACGAGTCCCTGGTGGGCAAGACCTTCGGCTGGGCCAACGTCCCGGCGGGCAAACGGGCCTCCACCTACGCCAACCCCGACTACCGCAAGGCCGCCGGAACCTTCTCGGAGGTCACCCGCGAGGCCATCACCAGTGCCCGGCCGCGCGACCCGGGTGTGCAGCCCAGGCCGACGATCGGCATCCAGTTCGTCGACATCCCCGAGTTCTCCGACCTCGGCACCAAGGTCGCACAGGAGATCAGCGCCGCGATCGCCGGAAAGCAGTCCGTCGACGAGGCACTGCGGAAGTCGCAGAAGCTGGCCGAGAAGGTCGGCGAGGAGTACCGAGATGAGTAATCCCACGACCACCGCGCCCGCCCGCGGCCCGCGCCCGCCCGCCGTGGCCGGCGCCCCGCGCCGCACCACCGGGGCACCCCGCAACCGCGCCCGCGAATGGGCCACCCGGGCTCCGCTGATGCCCGCGCTGATCTTCCTGATCGTGGTCACCCAGTTGCCCTTCGTGGCCACCCTGGTGATCTCGTTCTTCGACTGGAACGCCTTCCGGCCGGAGCGGCGCGAGTTCGTCGGGCTGGAGAACTTCCGCACGGTGGCCAGCGACGAGGGCCTGCGCGAGTCCATCGTGACCACCGTGCTGCTGACCGCCACCGTGGTGGTCGTCAGTGTGGTGCTGGGCCTGCTGCTCGCGCTGCTGCTGGACCGGAAGTTCCGGGGCCGGGGGCTGGTGCGCACCATGCTCATCGCACCGTTCCTGCTGGTCCCGGTGGCCTCCGCGCTGCTGTGGAAGCATGCGCTGTACAACCCTGAGTACGGACTGTTCAACGGGGTACTCCACTGGCTGGGCGGGCCCCAGCCGGATTGGATCTCGGACATGCCGCTGCTGGCCGTGGAGATGTCCCTGGTGTGGCAGTGGACACCGTTCATGATGCTGATCCTGCTGGCCGGACTGCAGAGCCGGCCGCTGGACATGATCGAGGCGGCCCGGCTGGACGGCGCGGGCAACTGGCAGATCTTCCGCTACCTCACCCTGCCGCATCTGCGCCGCTATCTGGAGCTGGGCACCCTCCTGGGGTCGGTCTACATCGTGCAGAACTTCGACGCGGTGTTCACCCTGACCCGTGGCGGTCTGGACACCGCCAACCTCCCGTACACCATCTACGAGACGTTCTACAACGCCCATGAGTACGGACTGGCATCCGCCGCCGGTGTGCTGGTGGTGATCGGCACGATCGTCATCGCCACCTTCGCGCTGCGCGTGGTGTCGTCCCTGTTCCGTGAGGAGGTGTCCCGCGCATGACCGCGTCGACCGCCCCGGCGGCCACCACCGCCGTTCCCCCGTACGCCCGCCGGGCCAGGCGCCGCGGCGCCGCGCTCGGACTGCTGGCCTGGTTCATCGGCATCGTGTTCGTCCTCCCCGTGCTGTGGATGGTGCTGACCTCCTTCCACGCGGAGTCGGACGCCGCCACCAATCCGCCCTCGGTGGCCGCGCCGCTGACCCTGGACGGCTACCGCGAGTTCTTCGGGGCGGACGGCGGCGCCAGCCCCTGGCCGCCGCTGCTCAACTCACTCGGCGCGAGCGTGTTCTCCACCCTCTTCGTGCTGGCCCTGGCCCTTCCGGCCGCGTACGCGCTGTCCATCCGGCGGGTGCGCAAGTGGACGGATGTGATGTTCTTCTTCCTGTCCACCAAGATGCTGCCGGTCGTCGCCGGTCTGCTCCCGGTGTTCCTGTTCGCCAAGGACACCCACTTCCTGGACAACATCTGGCTGCTGGTCATCCTCTACACCTCGATGAACCTGCCGATCGCGGTCTGGATGATGCAGTCCTTCCTCGCCGACATCCCGGTGTCCGTGATCGAGGCGGCGCAGATGGACGGGGCGCGGCTGCCCACCGTCCTGGTCCGGGTGATCGCCCCGATCGCCGGTCCGGGGATCGCGGCCACCTCCCTGATCTGCTTCATCTTCAGCTGGAACGAGATGCTCTTCGCGCAGGTGCTCACCGGTGTGGTCGCCCAGACCGCCCCGGCGTTCCTGACCGGTTTCGTCACCAGCCAGGGGCTGTTCCTCGCCCAGGTGTGCGCCGCCTCGGTCGTCATTTCCCTGCCGGTGCTCGCCGCCGGTTTCGCCGCCCAGGACAAGCTGGTCCAGGGCCTGTCTCTAGGAGCCGTCAAATGAGGGCCGCCGTCATCGAAGCCCCGGGGAAGGTCACCGTCGAGACCGTTCCGGACCCGACACCCGGCCGCCGCGAGGTGGTGGTCGAGGTGTCGGCGTGCGGGCTGTGCGGCACGGATCTGCACATCCTCCAGGGCGAGTTCGCCCCCACGCTGCCGATCGTCCCCGGCCATGAGTTCGCCGGACGGGTGGTGGGCGTCGGCAGCGATGTCACCGAGCTGTCGGTGGGCGACCGGGTCGCGGTGGATCCGTCGCTGCACTGTCACGAGTGCCGCTACTGCCGGATCGGCCGGGGCAACCTGTGCGACAACTGGAACGCCATCGGGGTCAGTGTCCCCGGCGGCGCCGCCGAGTTCGCCGTCGCGCCGGCGGCCAACTGCGTCAAGCTGCCGGAGCATGTGGAGACGGCCGACGCGGCCCTCATCGAACCGCTGTCCTGCGCGGTGCGCGGCTATGACGTGCTGCACGGCAATCTGGGCGCGGAGGTGCTGATCTACGGCTCGGGCACGATGGGCCTGATGATGCTGGAGCTGGCCAAGCGGACCGGCGCCACCAGTGTGGACATGGTGGACATCAACGCCGAGCGGCTGGCCACCGCGAGCACCCTGGGCTGCTCCCGGTCCGCCGCCTCGCCGGACAAGCTGGAGCAGCCGCGCGGCTGGGACGTGGTCATCGACGCGACCGGCAACCAGGCCGCCATTCAGGACGGTCTGACCCGCGTCGCCAAGGCCGGAACGTTTCTCCAGTTCGGTGTCTCCGACTACTCGACCCGGGCCACCATCGAGCCGTACAAGATCTACAACCAGGAGATCACCATCACCGGTTCGATGGCCGTGCTGCACAGCTACGAGCGGGCCGCCGGACTGTTCGCCTCGGGCGTCCTGGACCCGGAGGTCTTCATCAGCCACCGGCTGCCGCTGGAGGAGTACCCCGCCGCGCTGGAGCGGTTCGCGTCCGGCCAGGGCCGCAAGATCGTGGTGGTCCCGTAGCGTTCGGGCGACGTCCACGGCACACATGACACACATCGGTGGGGAGGGCATGATGCCCTCCCCACCGGTGTGGCTGCGGACGCCGGCCCGGGGCGCCCGCTCTCACGACGGAGTGGCCACGCCCGCGCCGGTCCGCCGCTCGTCGGTGTCCGGCTCCTGCGGTGGGTCGCTGAGCTGTTCGCGCAGATAGTTCCAGAACACCGCGATCAGCGCGGCGACCGGTACCGCGAGCAGACTGCCCACGACACCGGCCAGACTGCCGCCCAGCGTCACCGCCAGCAGGATCACCGCCGCGTGCAGGCCCAGCCCACGGCTCTGGATCATGGGCTGGAACACATTGCCCTCGAGCTGCTGCACCACGATGATGATCGCGAGCGCGATCAGCGCGTCCGTCACCCCGTTGGACACCAGCGCGATCAGCACCGCGACAAGACCCGCGAACAACGCGCCCACGATCGGCACGAACGCGGAGACGAAGGTCAGCACCGCCAGCGGAAGCACCAGCGGCACCCCCAGGATCCACAGTCCGAGGCCGATGAAGACGGCGTCGAGCAGACCCACCAGGGCCTGGGAACGCACGAACGCACCGAGCGTGTCCCAACTGCGCGCGGCCACCACGGGGACGTCGGTGGCGAGCCGCCCGGGCAGCTGACGGGCGAGCCACGGCAGGAAACGCGGGCCG
Source organism: Streptomyces sp. NPDC045899 (assembly GCF_056431485.1). Classification (NCBI taxonomy): domain Bacteria; kingdom Bacillati; phylum Actinomycetota; class Actinomycetes; order Kitasatosporales; family Streptomycetaceae; genus Streptomyces; species Streptomyces sp. NPDC045899. Next base: position 296,030 of record NZ_JBWKKP010000005.1, on the reverse strand, counting down.
TCCTTGAGGAAGAAGAACATCAGGAAGAGGGCCAGGACCGCGGTGACCACACCGTCGACCACGGTGTTCACTCCCGTGATGACCGTGGTGACCATGCTTCCGGCACTGCTCTGCAGACGGGCGGCAGCGCTGTCGGACGCCTTCGCGATCTGGTCCTCTCCGATGTTCAGCGGTGGCCCGGCAGCCCACTCGCGCACCTGGTGAATCCCCTTGGTCACCCCGTCGGCCAGCTCGCCGGACTGGGATGCCACGGGGATCGCGATCAGCGCCACGACGCCGGTGATCACCAGGAGGAACAACACGGTCACCACGGAGGCGGCCAGCGCGGGCGGCCACCCGCGCCGCCGCAGGAATCGGGTCAGGGGCCAGGTCAAGGTGGTGAGGAGCAAGCCGAGTACGAGCGGCCAGACGATCGACCACATCTGGCCGAGGAGCCACAGGACGACTGCGGTCATCCCGAGGACCAGGAGCAACTCGACGGAGATACGCGCCGACGCACGGAGCGCGGAGCGGGTTCTTGCGGAACTGAACGTGGCAGGCATGAAACCCCCCGTACCCCGTTCGCGCCCCGCTATCGCTGCCGGTGTCCTCCAGAGCCCTCCCCTTCGACGTCGCAGGCGTGACCTTCGACGGCGCGCGGGGCCCCCAGGGGGTCAGAATTCGGCGAAGTCGCAGAAGTCCATGTTGCCGAGGGCCAGATTGCAGTGCATCTCATGCGGAGTCTCCACGGCCGGTATGCGGCACGGCTCGGTCTCCTCCGGGTCGGTGCTCACCGCGAGCAGCGACGCTTCGGCTCCCTCCATGCCGGCACGGTCGGCGAGGAAGACCACGTCCCAGCCGCACTCCTCCGGTTCCTCGCCGTCCTCGGAAGCGGTGAGGGCGGCGAGGATGTCGGCGGGGGTGGCGTCCGCCCACTCCGGGGCGTCCACACAGAGGATCTTCTCCTTGACCCAGCCCTCCTCCTCATCGCGCGCGTCGAAGACCCAGGGCTGGTCGAGGGCGGTTCGCAGCCGCAGCCAGGCGGCATCGTCCCCGTAGTGGGTGCGGACGAGCAGCATGGGCGGGTACGACTCATCGGTCTTCGGCAGAACGCGCATGGGTGGGCACTCCTTCCAACGGGCCGCATGGCGACCCGTGTTGATGGTGTGCCTGAAGCGTAGAGGGAGGGTCCGACAACCGCGGCCCGGTGCCGGGGCGGGCCGGAGGTCCGGCCCGCCCCGTCGGGTCGCTCGTTCAGGTGGTTCCGGCGCGCGGGGTCAGTCCGCGTACACCGTGGTCGTCCGGGCCTTGCCCGAAGTGGCCTCCGCGCCGCCGAAGTTGTCCTCGACCTCGGCCTTCTCGGACGCGTCCGGGTTGGGGTTGGTGCAGGACGTCCCGGCCGAGGCGCCGGACATCAGGCTGGAGCACGGGCCCGGCTTCTTGTCCGGCAGCCCCAGGATGTGGCCGAGTTCGTGGGAGGCGATCCGCACCGTGTTGTAGCCCTCGTTCACCGCTTCGCGGCCGAAGTAGACCGTGCCGCTGCCCAGTCCGCTGACCTGGGCGCGGGGCCAGCCGTCGTCGGCGACGACGCGGACGTCCGCCCGCTGCCCCGAGGTGGCGGGCTTGAGCTGGACGCCGGTCACGTTCTCGTTCCACACGGCCGCGCCCTTGGTGACCGCGTCCTTGAACTCGGCCGCCCCGGACGCGTCGTAGGTCACCACCCGGGCGGCGGCGGACGCGGTGGCGGGGGCGGTGGGAGCGGCCACGGCCTGTCCGCCCGCCAGGGCGAGTACCGCCACCACGGCGGCTGGCAAGGCGCGCACAAGCCTGCTGGATGTCACGATCGGCCTCCTTGTGGGGGAAAGGAACCTTTTGGTGTATTCGGTGTGAACATGACGAGCCGCCATGTTCTCCGGCCACCATGCCCACCCCGGTGACGGTCCAACCGGACGCCCGGCCCCTCGCCCCGCGGCGGGTCGGCCACCCGTTCGGCCCCGGGGTACCGGGCGAGCTGCCCCGCCCGCGCCACGGGCTCACCGGACCCGCCGGTGCCGCCGGGCGGGGTAACGCCGCCGCGACAGGCCCGGACGCGCTGCTTAGCCTGCAGGGACATATGCCGTCTGCGAAGGACGTGAGCGCCATGGCGGACACCGCCGACACCAACCCCGTCTCCCCTGCCTCCGCCGTCTCCTCCGGCTCCCCCGCCGCGGGCCACTGGGAGCTGGACGCCGACCGGTCATCGGTCCGGATCCGGCACCGGACCATGTGGGGACTGGTCAACGTCAAGGGCACCTTCACCCGGGTGGAGGGAGAGGGCGAGGTACGGCCCGACGGCTCCGGCCACGGCACCCTGACCATCGACGCCGCCTCGCTGGACACCGGAAACCGCAAGCGCGACACCCATCTGCGCGGTCCGGACTTCTTCGACGTGGCCACGCATCCGCGGATGGTCTTCACCGTGGTGGACGCGGCGCCCGAGGGCACCGGCGAGGCACGGCGCGACGGTGAGGCACGGATCAACGGCGAGCTGACCGTCGTCGGCCGCAGTCAGCCGGTCACCTTCATCGCGCGGATCGACGAGATGTCCGCGGACGCCGTCACACTCACCGCGGACGTCGTGGTCGACCGCACGGACTTCGGGATGACGGCGAACCCCGGCGCCATGATGACCGGCGCGGCCACCGTCTCCGTCACCGCCCGGTTCACCCGTCGCTAGAGCAGTGTCAGCCGAGGTTCGCCCCGCCCGCCGGGCCCCGTCCGCGGGCGGGGCCGCTCGGGTGACACGGACCCCCGCCCGGACCCCTAGAATCGCCGGATGGCTCTCCCGGAAAACGGTCCCGAAACCGGCAACGGTCCTCACAGCAGCGAGGCGGAGCGGGTACTGCACCGCGTCTTCGGCTACGACGCGTTCCGGGGAGGCCAGCAGGAGATCATCGAACATGTGGTGGCCGGTGGCGACGCGCTGGTCCTGATGCCGACCGGCGGCGGAAAGTCACTCTGCTACCAGATCCCCGCGCTGGTCCGGAAGGGCGTGGGCGTGGTCGTCTCCCCGCTCATCGCGCTGATGCAGGACCAGGTGGACGCGCTGCGCAACCTCGGGGTGCGGGCCGGGTTCCTCAATTCCACCCAGGACCTCGACGAGCGGCGGCTGGTGGAGGCCGAGTTCCTCGCGGGTGAGCTGGACCTGCTGTACCTGGCGCCGGAGCGGCTGCGCGTGGAGTCCACACTGCGGCTGCTGGACCGGGGCACGGTGTCCCTGTTCGCCATCGACGAGGCCCACTGCGTGGCGCAGTGGGGACACGACTTCCGGCCCGACTACCTGGCCCTGTCCGAGCTGCACGAGCGCTGGCCCACCGTGCCCAGGATCGCGCTCACGGCGACCGCCACCGAGGCCACCCACTCCGAGATCGCCTCGCGGCTGAAGCTCCAGGACGCCCACCACTACGTGGCCAGCTTCGACCGCCCGAACATCCAGTACCGGATCGCCCCCAAGAACGACCCCAAGCGGCAGCTGCTGGAGCTGCTGCGCACCGAGCACGCGGGCGATGCGGGCATCGTCTACTGCCTGTCCCGCGCCTCGGTGGAGAAGACCGCCGACTTCCTGGTGTCGAACGGGATCGAGGCGCTGCCGTACCACGCGGGGCTGGACGCGCGCGTCCGCGCCGAACACCAGGGGCGCTTCCTGCGCGAGGACGGTCTGGTGGTGGTCGCCACCATCGCCTTCGGTATGGGCATCGACAAACCGGACGTGCGGTTCGTGGCCCATCTGGACCTGCCCAAGTCCGTCGAGGGGTACTACCAGGAGACGGGCCGGGCCGGGCGGGACGGACTGCCGTCCACCGCGTGGCTGGCGTACGGGCTCCAGGACGTGATCCAGCAGCGCAAGATGATCGACACCTCGGAGGGGGACGACGCCCACCGGCGGCGGCTGGGCGCCCATCTGGACGCCATGCTGGCGCTGTGCGAGACGGTCGAGTGCCGCCGGGTCCGGCTGCTGGCCTACTTCGGCCAGCAGAGCGATCCGTGCGGCAACTGCGACTCCTGTCTGACCCCGCCGGAGTCCTGGGACGGCACCGTCCCCGCGCAGAAGCTGCTGTCCACGGTGGTCCGGCTGAAGCGGGAGCGCAACCAGAAGTTCGGCGCCGGCCAGATCATCGACATCCTGCTCGGCAAGAAGACGGCGAAGGTCATCCAGTTCGACCATGACGCGCTGTCGGTGTTCGGCATCGGCACCGAGCTGCGCGAGGCCGAATGGCGCGGTGTGGTGCGGCAGTTGCTCTCCCAGGGGCTGCTCGGCGTCGAGGGTGACTACGGCACCCTGGTGCTCACCGAGGCCAGTGCCGAGGTGCTGAACCGACAGCGCGAGGTCAGGCTGCGGCGGGAGCCGGAGAAGGCCGCCCGCGCGGCGAAGTCCGCGAAGGGGTCCCGGTCCAAGGGCGCGGAGGCGGCCGCCGAACTGCCCGCCGAGGCCGTGCCGGTCTTCGAGCGGCTGCGCGCCTGGCGCGCCGCCTCGGCGAAGGAGCAGGGTGTCCCCGCGTATGTGATCTTCCACGACGCCACGCTGCGGCAGATCGCCACCGAGCACCCCGCGTCGCTGGAGGCGCTCGCCACGGTGAGCGGGGTGGGCGAGAGCAAGCTGGAGAAGTACGGACAACAGATCCTGGAGACCCTGGCCGGATAGCGGAATGCCGCTCGCCGCTGCCGTCAGTCGGACGGCAGCGGCAGCCAGATGGACTCCCCCGGCTCGAGGGTCAGGGTGCGGTCGGCCATCCGCAGCTCGATGGGCGGCTCCTCCGAGTCCGGCACCCTGATCCACAGCCGTCCGGAGCGCAGCCTCAGCACGATCCCCCAGTGGCCGCGGTAGCGCACGGACACCGCGTACTCCGAGAGCTCCGGGAGCGGCACCGGGTCCAGCCACAGGGCGTCCTCACGGGTCTCCAGACCGGTGAGGCCGCGTTGCACCAGATCGAGGGTGCCGCCCATGGCACCGAGGTGGATGCCCTCCCCCGTGGTACCGCCCTGGATGTCCGCCACATCGCCGGTCAGCGCCTCCTGGCAGTACCCCCACGCCTCGGCGCGCCGGGCCCGCGCCAGCACCCAGCCGTGCACCAGACCGCTGAGCGTCGAGCCGTGGCTGGTGCGGTGCAGGTAGTACGCCACGGTGGCGTGCCAGGTGTCGTCGTCCAGGCCGTAGCCGAGCTGCCGGAAGAGCTCGGACAGTTCGGCGGGCGAGAAGAGGTAGCCGAGCATCAGCGCGTCGGCCTGTTTGGACGCCTGGTAGCGGTTGACCGTATCGCCCTCGGACTCCAGGATCCGGTCCAGCCGCCGGATGTCGCCGTAGCGCGCGCGATAGCCCTCCCAGTCCAGCTCCGCCAGGTCCTGATAGCCGTCGAACTGGCTGATGACGCCCCGGTGGAAGGGGATCCGCAGCCGCCGGGAGACGTCCTCCCAGCGCTCCGGTTCGGCGCGGTCCAGGCCGATGCGCTCGAACAGCTCCCGGCGCCGCGGTTCGGGCAGGGCGCGGGCCAGCTCCAGGGCACGGGTGAGCACCCAGGCGGCCATCACATTGGTGTAGGCGTTGTCGTCGAGGCCGGGCTGCTCGGCGCCGGGGTAGCCGTCGTGGTACTCGTCGGGGCCCACCACCCCGCGGATGCGGTAGCGCCCCAGGGCCGGGTCGAGCACGGCGGCGTCCGCCCAGAACCGGGCGATCTGCACCAGCATCTCCGCGCCCTTGGCGTGCAGGAACTCGGTGTCCCCGGTGGCCTGGCAGTACTGCCACACGTTGTACGCCACGGCCGAGCCCACATGGTGCTGCAACCGCGAGTAGTCGGGCAGCCAGCGGCCCGAACGCGGGTTCAGATGGAAGGTCTGGGTCTCCTCGCGGCCGTCGCTGCCGCTCTGCCACGGGTACATCGCCCCGGCCCGGCCGGCGTCCGCCGCCGCGCGGCACGCCTGGGGCAGCCGGCGGTGGCGGTAGTGCAGCAGCGCCCGGGACACCTCGGGGAAGTGCAGGTTCAGATAGGGCAGGACGAACAGCTCGTCCCAGAACACATGACCGCGGTACGCCTCACCGTGGAGCCCCCGCGCCGGTACGCCCACGTCCCGGTCCGCGGTGTGCGGGGAGAGCGTCTGGAGGACGTGGAACAGGTGCAGCCGCAGGATGCGGCCCGCCTCGCCGGGCACCTCCAACGCGCCCTCGCGCCAGAGGTGTTCCCAGGCGGTGTGGTGGGACGCCAGCAGTCCGGCGAAGTCCGGGGCGCGTTCCACGCGGTCGACGGCGGCGCACAGCGGATCGGCGATGGCCGCGTCCCGGGAGGTGTGCACCGCCACGGTCTTCTCCACCGTGACGGGCGCCCCGTCGGTGATCGGCACGGTGAGCGCGCGGACGGCCCCGGTCGCGGTGAGACGCGCTCCCGCGGTGGCGGAGGCGCCCTCGGTCATCCGGGTGCGCGCGGCCATGGCCACCCGTACGTCGGAGGTGGAGGTGCGGCAGCTCAGCCATACCGTGTCGGGCGCGGCGGCCCCGGTGCGCAACTCGGTCAGATGGTGACCGGACAGATCGCGGTAGCGGGCCACTCCCCGGTTCGCCACGGCACCGTCGAGGGCGGATTCGATCTCGAGCGTGCCCGACCAGCCCACGGCGGTGAAGGTGGTGCGCTGTGCCGCGAGATGGGGATCGCCCATGTGGACCAGCCGCCGCTGCTCCACGACGAGCACCCGGCGGTGGCGGTCGGTGAACCGCAGCCGCCGGGTGAGCGTGCCGTGCCGCAGATCGAGGACCTGCCGGTACTCGGTCAGCTCCGCGCCGTCGGGCGTCAGCCAGGGGCCGGGGTCCGCGGGGTCCGGCCCGGTGAGCCGGTAGCGCAGCGGGAGCCAGTTCGGCAGGTTGACCAGGTCCTCGTTCTCGACCTGGCGTCCGGACACCTCCGAGACCAGCCGGTTGTAGCAGCCCGCGGCATAGGTGCCCGGGTAGTGCGTCTCATCGGCCCCGGTCTCGGCGGCCGCCCCCCGGGTGGCGAGGTAGCCGTTGCCCAGGGCGCACAGCGACTCCCGCAGCCGCTCCTCCGCGGGCACGTAGCCCTCGTACTCCCACACCCAGTCCGACACGGCCGCTCACCGGCTCTCGCTCCTCGACGCCCCCATTCTCCCCGGGGGTGTCGAGGTTCACCGGTCGGCCGGGCCACCGGGGTGGTCGGCGGCCCCGTCGTCAGCAGATCTTGTAGTCCGCGCGACTGCTGTTGTACGAGCAGGTGTCGACGGTGGAACCGCTGCTCTTGCGCAGCGTGGCCTTGTCACTGGTGTTGTTCCATACGTAGGCCCGGCGGTCCTGGTACTTGGTGGCTGAGGTGTCCGAGCCGGTGCCGGTGCGCACGGTCACGGTCTTGCCCGCGCCGAGGGTGTAGCCCGGGAAGGTGTACCGGTGGTTGCCGGCGTCGACCAGCACCCAGCCCGTGAGGCTGACCGCGCGCGAGGTGGAGTTCTTGATCTGGACGTACTCCGCGTTGAGGCTGGAGTTGCTGCGGTTGTCGCTGCCGGGAGAGTCGTAGTAGATCTTGGACAGGTGGACCGAGCCGGCGGCTCCGGCGGGTGCCGCGGGGTACAGCAGTGCGGCGGCGCAGCCGACGGCGAGCAGGACACCGGTGCGGGCGGCGGTTCGGGACATACGTCTCCCCCTTGCATGTGGTGCGTGATGAGCGTGATGGCACAGGACGGACGGGCGGCCGCGCCCGAAGATGGTTGGAGTCGGTGAGATGACTCCTTCGGTGCGGCCGCCCGTCCGTCTTCCCCCACTTTGTGTGGAGCACCAGCGTGGCGTGGAGCGGGTCCCTGCGGCAGGGCTGCGCGGCCCTTGATCCAGGGCCGTCCGGCCCTAGGCCGTGTCGTTCGGATCTTCGCGGGCCCGCGACGACGGCTACGGCACCTCGCAGCGTTGTCGCCGGACCCGAGTACGCCCAGTACGCGGGTCAGGCTCCGCCTTGCGATGCTCCCCCAGCTAACGCTGGGAGGTGCCCCCTGCATCCGACGCCGCGGCCTGATCCACGAAGATCCAAACGACACGACCTGGTCGCCGGGGTGCGGCATGGGCGGTGGCGGGCCGGTCGGCGGGGGACGCGACGCCCCGCCACGCCGGTCCTGTGGCGCCGTCACTCTTGAAGCCCGCCCCGGGCCGTGCCAGCGTGGCGATCCGTCCGTCCGCCCCCACCCCCGGGAGACACCGGTGACCGCATCCTCCCTGCCCGTGGACATCGTGCGCGCCCGCCGCCAGGGCATCGCCGATCTGCTGTCCCGCACCGCGCTGCGGCTGCCGCACAAGACCGCCGTGGTCGACGGCCCGCTGCGACAGACGTTCGCCGAACTGGACGCGGTGGTGGACCGGACCGCGGGCGCGCTGGCCGCGCGGGGGGTGGCCCGTGGCGACCGGGTGGTGCTGTACGCGCGCAACTCCCACGGCTTCGTGGTCGCCTACTTCGCGCTGGCCCGGCTGGGCGCGGTGTCGGTCCCGGTGAACTTCATGCTGACCCCTCCCGAAGTCGCCTACGTCCTGGACCACTCGGGAGCCGTGGGTATCGTCGCGGGTGCCGATCTGCTCGACGCCGCCGACGCCGCGCTGGCGGAGGCGGCGCCGCCGCGGCTGGCGGTGCGCGCGGCGATCGGCGGGGGGCGCGGGGACTGGGAGGACCTGGCCGAGCTGGGCGAGGAGGCCGGGCACCGGGTCCCCGACCCGGCCCTGTCCGACGACGATCCGGTACAGCTGATGTACACCTCGGGAACCGAGTCCCGGCCCAAGGGCGCCATCATGACCAGCCGCAATCTGATCTCCCAGTACCTGACGGCGATCGTGGTCGGCGACATGTCCGTCGATGACGTCGAGATCCACGCGCTGCCGCTGTACCACTGCGCCCAGCTGCACGCCTGTCTCACGCCCGACATCTATCTGGGCGCCACCTCCCTGGTGCTGCCCGGCCCGGATCCGGCCACCCTGCTGGCCGCCATCGAGGCGGAACGGGTGACCAAGCTGTTCGCGCCGCCGACGGTGTGGATCGCGCTGCTGCGCCATCCGGAGTTCGGCACCCGCGATCTGTCGTCGCTGCGCAAGGGGTACTACGGCGCGGCGTCGATGCCGGTGGCCGTCCTCGCCGAACTGCGCCACCGGCTGCCCGGACTGGCGCTGTACAACCTCTACGGGCAGACCGAGATGTCCCCGATCGCCACCGTGCTGGGCCCGGCCGACCAGGAGCGCAAGGCCGGATCCGCGGGGCGGGCCGCGCTCAACGTCGAGACGCTGGTGGTGGACGAGGACGACCGCCCGGTGCCGCCGGGCACCATCGGGGAGATCGTGCACCGGGGCCCGCACACCATGCTCGGCTACTGGCGCGACCCCGAGCGCACCGCGGAGGTGTTCCGCGGTGGCTGGTTCCACAGCGGCGATCTGGGGGTGCTGGACGACGAGGGGTACCTGACCGTCGTCGACCGCAAGAAGGACATGGTGAACAGCGGCGGTGAGAACGTGTCCGGGCGCGAGGTGGAAGAGGTCATCCACGCCCATCCGGCGGTCACCGAGGCCGCGGTGTTCGGGGTGCCGCATCCGTACTGGATCGAGGCGGTGACGGCGGTGGTGGTGCCCCGCCCGGGTGAGACGCTGGATGTCCAGGACATCCTGGACCACTGCCGCTCCCGGCTCGCGGGGTACAAGGTCCCCAAGTACGTGGCGCTCGTCGAGTCCCTGCCGAAGAATCCCAGCGGCAAGATCCTCAAGCGTCAACTCCGCACTTCCTACGCGCACTTGGGCGATATCTGACCACCATATGGACCGCGGTTGACGGACAGTGTCCGCGCGGTGCCCAATGATGTGCGTGAGGAGTGCGCTGCCCCTGGTCACCCGCGATCACATCGACTTCGGTCGGGTGTGGTCGGCGTCGTGTCCGTTCTGATCCGGCAGCGGACCGTGCCGACGGCCGGTCCCCCATCGCGGCTCCGCCGCCCCTCCCCCCGCGTCTGACGGCACCGCCCGGCCACGTGCCTTCCCGGTGCCGGGCGCGCTTCCCCGTGTCCCATTCGTCCTGTCGCGCATGATCCGTCGCGCAGGTCTCCCTCGCGAAAGGCCCTTCAATGGCCGTGGAGTTCGTGTCCGCATCCGTCGCCGCACCTGGGGCGCAGCTGTCGGTGGCCCATGTCACCGCGGACGATCCGCTGGTGGAACCGCTGCTGCGGGAACTGGGGGACGAGTACTCGCGCCGGTACGGCAAGGACGCGCACGGCGAGCTGAGCCGCTATCCGGCCGAGGAGTTCACACCGCCACAGGGACTGCTGCTCCTGCTGCTGGAGGACGGACAGCCGGTGGCCGGGGGCGCGTTCCGCCGCTACGACGCGCGGACCGCCGAACTCAAGCGGATCTGGACCCATTCCGCGCACCGCAGGCGCGGTCTCGCCCGCAGAGTGCTGGCCGAGCTGGAGCGGGCCGCTGCCGAACGCGGCTACCACCGGCTCTACTTGACGACGGGGCCGCGTCAGCCCGAGGCGCGCGGGCTCTACCTCGCCACCGGGTATTCCGCGCTGTTCGACGTCACGGCCGACCCGGAGACCATCGGCCCGTTGCCGTTCGAGAAGTTCCTCTTCCCCCCTGGCCGGTGATGCGGAGGCGGGACCGGGCGAGGCCGGTCAGCGGCGGCGTGAGCGCCGCCGTGGCGCCTCCTCCTCTTCCTCTTCTTCTTCGTCCTCGTCCTCGTATGCGTCTTCCTCGTCGTACTCGTCGTCGTGCTCGTCTTCCTCGTCCTCGTATTCGTCTTCCTCCTCCTCGTCCTCCTCGTCCTCCTCGTCCTCGTCTTCTTCCTCTTCCTCGTCGACGACCTCGCCCTCGCGGATCTCACCGCGCCAGCCCTCGATGTCGTCGGGGTTGAGCAGCACCTCGGCCATCAGGTGGCGGCGGAAGTGCTTCAGCTCCAGACGCACCCGGCGGCCCTGGGCCCGCCAGATGTTTCCGGTGCGTTCGAAGAAGCCCTGCGGGTAGTACTGGAGGACCACGAGGATCCGGGTGAGTTCGGGGGCGATCTCATGGAAGGTGACCGCGCCGTTCACATGGCCCTTCTCGGCCCGTGAGGTCCAGATGATGCGCTTGTCCGGCACCTGCTCGACGATCTCGGAGTGCCATTTGCGGTGCGACCAGAAGACCTGGGCCTTCCAGTCCAGTTCGGTCTCGGACTCCTGCGAGACGTCCTCGACCTTCTTCATATAACTGGGGAAGTCCTCGAACTGGGTCCACAGGTCATAGGTGAGTGACAGGGGCGCGCCGACGTCGATCTGCTCCACGATATTGGTGACCTTGAGCTTCTTGTCACGGTCGCCGTCCTTGCCGCCGCCGAGACCCGGGATCACCTCCTCGGCCTTGTCCACGGCCTTGTCCTTGACGGTCTCCAGCCCCGCCTTCACCAGCGGCTTCATCGGGACGTCCAGACCGTCTCCGCCCTTGCCGAGGCCCTTCTTGCCGAGCTGGGTCACCGAGGAGAGGGCCTTCTGCCCCAGGGCGCCGGCGAGGTTGCGCGCCTCCTGCTTCAGCCGATCGGTGGGCAGTTCCTTGGCGAGGGCGCCGAGCCCTCCTCCCGAACCTCGTTCATCCGCCTTCTGCGCCATGTCCCCTCACCCCTGGCTCCGTCGTCCGGACCCGCTCGACTCGCTCCGTTTGCGGGCCTTCGCCGGGCGGTCGGCGGACTTCCGCTGCCCGTTCCCGTTCCGGCCGCGCCCGCCGGGCCGCGAACCGGACGTGTCCGTGCGCTCGCGCGCCGCGCCCTTGCTCCGCTGCCCCTTGCCGGCCTGGCCTTTACCCGCCTTGCCCTTGCCCTCCTTGCCGTTGCCCTCCTTGCCCTTCGCCTGCCGCTTGCCGGAGGACTCCCGCTCCTCGGACTCCTCCGATGTCCCGGAGGTGTCCCGGCCGTTGCGCAGGGTGCCCGCCCTCCGCTCCATGCGGTCGCTCAGGGCTTCCATGCGATTACTGGCGGCCGACACCACGGCCGAACGCCCCGCGGACACCAAAGTGCCGCGGACATTGCGGCCCACCTTGCCGATCTCGGCGGTGGGCAGGGCGTCGGTGTTCACCGGAACGCGGCCCGACGCCAGGCGTCTGCCCGCTGCCATACCGGCGAGCGCCATGGCCCACCGCATCCTGCGGCGGCGCCCGAAGAGGTAACCACTGGCGAAGGCCAGTGCCGCCTCGCTCTTCATGATCGGTCCTCCTCACGCCGCCACACCACGGCCACACCCGGAGAGCCCGTAACACGGGCCTCACTTTCGAGTATGTCTTATTTGCCCCATTCGGGTAGTCCGGGGCAAAGGCGATCAGGCGATGAGTGGGGCCGCGGGCTAGGACACCTGCACCCAGTCCAGGGTGCGCTGCACGGCCTTCTTCCAGCCCGCGTAGCCCTCCTCGCGGCGCTCGGCGCTCCACTCCGGCTCCCAGCGTCTGGACTCGCTCCAGTGGGAGCGCAGCTCATCGGTGTCCCGCCAGAAGCCGGTGGCGAGACCGGCGGCGTAGGCGGCGCCGAGCGCGGTGGTCTCGGCCACCACCGGGCGGCTGACCGGTACACCCAGCACATCGGCCTGGATCTGCATGCACAGGTCGTTCTCGGTGACACCGCCGTCCACCCGGAGCACATCGAGGTGGATCCCGGCGTCCTTCTCCATGGCCTCCACCACGTCCCGACTCTGGTAACAGATCGCTTCCAGGGTGGCGCGGGCGAGGTGGCCATTGGTGTTGTAGCGGGTGAGGCCGACGATCGCGCCACGGGCGTCGGAGCGCCAGTACGGGGCGAACAGCCCGGAGAACGCGGGGACGAAGTACACCCCGCCGTGGTCCTCGACGGTCCGCGCCAGCCGCTCACTGGCCGGGGCATCCTCGATGATCTTCATCTGGTCGCGCAGCCACTGCACGGCCGAGCCGGTCACCGCGATGGACCCCTCCAGGGCGTAGACGGCGGGGCTGCCGTCGAACTGGTACGCCACCGTGGTGAGCAGTCCGCTGGTCGAACGGACCAGTTCCGCCCCGGTGTTGAGGACCAAAAAGTTACCGGTGCCGTAGGTGTTCTTGGCCTCGCCGGGGTTGAAGCACACCTGGCCGACGGTGGCCGCCTGCTGGTCACCGAGGACTCCGGTGATCGGGGTCGCGGTGCGCAGCGGACGGCTGGTGCGGGCCTGACCGTACGCCTCCGCATGGGACGAGGGGTTGATCGTCGGCAGCATGGTCCGCGGAATGCCGAAGATCTCCAGCAGTTCATCGTCCCAGTCCAGCGTCTCCAGGTTCATCAGCATGGTGCGGCTGGCGTTGGTGACGTCGGTGGCGTGGATACCTCCGCCGGGCCCGCCGGTGAGGTTCCACAGCACCCAGGCGTCGGTGTTGCCGAAGAGCGCGTGGCCGCGTTCGGCCGCCTCGCGGACGCCCTCGACGTTGTCCAGGATCCACTTGATCTTGCCGCCGGAGAAGTAGGTGGCGGGCGGCAGTCCGGCCTTGCGGCGGATGACCTCGCCGTGGCCGTCCCGTTCGAGGGCGGCGGCGATGGTGTCGGTGCGGGTGTCCTGCCAGACGATCGCGTTGTGGTACGGCTGGCCGTTGCGCGGATCCCAGATCACGGTGGTCTCGCGCTGGTTGGTGATGCCGATGGCCGCCAGGTCGGTGGGTGAGAGCCCACCGGTGCGGATGGCGTTCTGCATCACGGAGTTGGTGCGCTCCCAGATTTCCACCGGGTCGTGTTCGACCCATCCCGAGCGCGGCAGGATCTGCCGGTGCTCCAGCTGGTACTTCGCCACTTCGCCGCCGTCGTGATCGAAGATCATGAAGCGGGTGCTGGTGGTCCCCTGGTCCACCGCTCCGACGAATTCCGGCATCCTTCCGCCGCCTCTCCTGGATGGGTCCGGCCCGGATCAGCCCTCGGGGGCGGGGGTACGACCCACTTCCTGCTGTCCGGCGACCGGGAGGAAGCGGCTGATCAGGAGCTTGTACAGGGCCGCACCGACCAGTCCGCCGATCAGCGGACCCACGATGGGCACCCAGAAGTAGATATCGCCGTACTCGTCGCGCCAGGCGTGGTCATAGCCGGTCAGGTAGCTGGCGAGCCGAGGACCGAAGTCACGGGCCGGGTTGATGGCGTACCCCGCGTCGTTCCCCCAGGCCATCCCGATGGCGACCACGATCAGGCCGATGATGAACGGCCCCAGGTTGGCCTGCGGCGGTGTGTTCAGCAGGTCGGTGACGGCGAAGATGAGCAGCACCAGGATCGCGGTGCCGATGATCTGGTCGCGCAGCGCGCCCCACTCGCTCACCGGAAGCACGCCGTTGCCGGGGAGGGTAGAGAAGACGATCTGGGTCTTGAGGGTGTGACCGGGGTCGGCCGCCGCCAGCACCTCGGTGTAGTTCCAGCGCACCAGCAGCGCGGCGACGAACGCACCGAGTGTCTGGGCCAGGGTGTAGGGCAGCACCTTGCTCCAGGGAAATCCCTTGAAGGCCGCGAGGGAGAGGGTGACCGCCGGGTTGATATGCGCACCGCTGAGCCGTGCGGCGACATAGACGCCCAGGGTGACGCCGAGCCCCCAGGCCCAGGCGATGGAGTCGTGGTCGCCGAGCCCCCCTGGGGGCTTGGTGAGGGCGCCGCCCGCCACCACCTGGGCCACGACACCGCATCCGAAGAGGATGAGCACCATCGTCCCGGCGAACTCCGCGGAGAGTTCACCGATCAGCCCCGAGCGCCCGCCCTGCCGCTTCTCCTCCGTCATGGGCCCATGGTGTGCGCGCGGCGGGCGGATCGGCCTGTCCTGCTGCGCCGTACGGGTCAGGGGACGCCGGGCCGGTACGGCGCCCGGCGTCCCCGCCCGGTGGTTCAGCCGCTCCAGGACCACTCCGCCACTTCGGGCATGTCGGTGCCGTGTTCGCGGATCCACGCGTGGTGGCGGCTGCGCGCGTCCTGCATCCGCTGGCGTACGGCGGCGGCGCGCACCGCCAGGCCCGGGGTGCGGTCGATGACGTCCATCACCAGCCGGTAGCGGTCCAGGTCGTTGCGGACCACCATGTCGAAGGGTGTGGTGGTGGTGCCCGACTCCAGATAGCCGCGGACGTGCAGCTGCGGGTGGACGGTCCGGCGGTAGGCCAGCCGGTGCACCAGCCACGGATAGCCGTGGTAGGCGAAGATGACCGGCCGGTCACGGGTGAACAGGGCGTCGAACTCGGCGTCCGGCATCCCGTGCGGATGTTCCTTCTGCGGCAGCAGCCGGGTCATGTCGACGACGTTGACCACCCGTACCGCCACATCGGGCAGATGGCGGCGGAGGATCGCGGCGGCCGCCAGGACCTCCTGGGTGGGGACGTCGCCGGCGGCGGCCAGCACCACATCGGGTTCCCCCATGCCGTTCTCGGTGCCCGCCCAGTCCCAGCTCCCGGCGCCGCGGGCGCAGTGGGCGCGGGCCTGTTCGAGGTCGAGCCAGTCGAAGCACGGCTGTTTGCCCGCGACCACCACGTTGACGTAGTCGCGGCTGCGCAGCACGTGGTCGGCCACGCAGAGCAGGGTGTTGGCGTCCGGGGGCAGATAGACCCGCACCACCTCCGGGCTCTTGTTGAGCACATGGTCCACGAAACCGGGGTCCTGGTGGGAGAAGCCGTTGTGGTCCTGCCGCCAGACGTGGGAGGTCAGCAGATAGTTGAGGGAGGCCACCGGGTGGCGCCACGGCAGCGCCCGGGACACCTTCAGCCACTTGATGTGCTGGTTGACCATGGAGTCCACGATGTGCACGAACGCCTCGTAGCAGGAGAACAGTCCGTGCCGTCCGGTGAGCAGATAGCCCTCCAGCCAGCCTTGGCACACATGTTCGGAGAGGATCTCCATCACCCGGCCGTGCCGGTCCAGGTGCTCGTCGGTGGTGAGGGTCTTCTCCTGCCACGCCTTGCCGGTGGCCTGGAACAGGGCCTGGAGCCGGTTGGAGGCGGTCTCGTCGGGTCCCACGACGCGGAAGTCCCGGCGGTCCCCGGTGTCCTCCATGATCCGCTCCAGCAGATCGCCGAGCACCCGGGTGGGCTCGTGCAGGGTCGCGCCCGGCTTCTCGACGGGCACCGCGTACCGCTCCAGGGCGGGCACCGGCAGATCGCGCACCAGCAGTCCGCCGTTGGCGTGCGGATTGGCACCCAGCCGCCGCGGCCCGTGGGGTACGCACGCCAGTACCTCCGGGCGGGGTCGTCCGTCCGCGTCGAAGAGCTCTTCCGGCCGGTAGGACCGCAGCCACCGCTCCAGCTGCCGCAGATGCTCCGGGTTCTCCCGGACGCCCGGCAGCGGGACCTGGTGGGAACGCCAGGTGCCCGCGACCGGGAGGCCGTCGACCCGCTCGGGACCGGTCCAGCCCTTGGGGGTGCGCAGGACGATCACCGGCCAGCGCGGGCGTTCGGCGACGCCCTCCTCACGGGCGGTGCGCTGGAGCAGGGCGATCCGGTCGAGCGCCTCGTCCATCGCCCGGGCCAGGTCCCGGTGGACCTGCTCGGGGTCGTCGCCGGACACCTGGATCGGCTCGTGGCCGTATCCGCGCAGCAGCTCCTCGAGTTCGGGCACGGGGAGGCGGGCGAGCAGCGTGGGGTTGGCGATCTTGTAGCCGTTGAGGTGGAGGACGGGCAGCACGGCACCGTCGTGGACCGGGTCGAGGAACTTGTTGGCGTGCCAGGAGGCGGCCAGCGGTCCGGTCTCCGCCTCGCCGTCCCCGATGACGCAGGCGACGAGGAGGCCGGGGTTGTCCAGGGCCGCGCCGTAGGCGTGGGCGAGCGAGTAGCCGAGCTCACCGCCCTCGTGGATGGAGCCGGGGGTCTCGGGGGCGACATGGCTGGGCACCCCGCCGGGGAAGGAGAACTGGCGGAACAGCCGGGCCATCCCCGCCGCGTCCCGGCCGACGTCGGGGTAGACCTCCGTGTAGCTGCCGTCCAGCCAGGACCCCGCGAGCACCGCCGGGCCCCCGTGGCCAGGGCCCCAGACGCAGATGGCGTCCAGGTCACGGGCCTTGATGACCCGGTTGAGATGGGTGTGGACGAGGTTGAGCCCGGGGGAGGTCCCCCAATGCCCCAGCAGCCGGGGTTTGATGTGCTCGGGGCGCAGCGGCTCGGTCAGCAGCGGATTCGCCAGCAGGTAGATCTGACCGGCCGCCAGGTAGTTCGCGGCCCGCCAGTGGGCGTCCAGGGTGCGGAGTTCATCATCGGCGAGTCCGCTCGTCGCCGTGGTCGGTGCGTCGTCTGGCATGGACCTCTCTCTCTCGTGGGATGTCCGGCTCGTAGGGTGTCCGTTCCGTTCTCTTCCCCGTCCACGGGGCGTCCCTCGGGTGTACGGGGCGTCCCACGCGTACGAGGCGTCATATCCTCTCGGGGACGATCGCCACCGGACAGGGCGCGTGGTGCAGCGCCGTGTGGGCCACCCGGCCGAGCTGGAGCCCCGCGAGGTGGCCGTGGCGCCTGCGGGCGCCGACGACCAGCAGGTCGGCGGTGGCCGCCGCGTGCAGCAGTGCCTTGCGGGCCGGGCCTTCGACGGTCTCGCGGCGGACCACCACCTTGGGGTGGTCGCGCTCGGGAATCCGCAGGGCGTCGTCGAGGGCGCGCTCGGCACGGGCCCAGTGGGCGCGCACCGGATCCCCGTAGATCATCAGGTCGTCCGTGACCTCACCGGCCGGGCAGCGCCAGGCGCGTACCGCGGCCAGTTCGCGGCCGCCCGCCTCGGCCTCCAGGAAGGCGTACCGCAAGGCGGGGGCCGGCTCACCGGCGGGTTCGTCCACCCCGAGCACGATCCGGCCGAACGAACCACGGCGGTTGGGCGTCCCGCCCCGTACGACAGTGACCGGGCAGGGGGCGCGGGCGGCCACCATCAGGGCCACCGACCCCAGGAGCAGCGCGGACAGTTCCCCCCGTCCGCGCGCCCCGGTGACCACGCCGAACGCCTCCTGGCCCGCGCGCAGCAGCAGGGACACCGGGTCCTCCGGCACCACTTCGGTGAAGACCTTCACCTCGGGGCCGCGCCGCCGCGCCCGGTCGGCCGCGGCGGCGGTGATCTGCTCGGCCGTCACCCGGTCCCAGGGCCGCTCGGGATCGGTGGCGGGCTTCATCCCCTCGTAGCGCTCCCACAGGGAACCGTGCACCAGCCGCAGCGGCACCCGGTGCCGGGCCGCCGCATCCGCCGCCCAGTCCACGGCGTTGAGGCTGGACTGTGAGCCGTCGACACCCACGACCAGGGGGAGCGCCACCGTATCCACCGCCCTTCGCAGTGTGGCCTTCGCCGTCGTCCCCACCCTCCCGCCGTCCGGCCCTGGGCGCGAGGGGCGATTCGGCCCCGCCGGGGGTCGTTCGGCCCACATCCCCGGGGCGGGCCGGTCGGCCCCGAGCGCACCCCGGGCAGCCCAAGAAGGGGCACGGGGCGACGGCGGAGGCTGGAGACAGGATCCGGGCAGGCAGGGATGAGGCAGGGATGAAGCACCGCAAGATCGGCAACGTGATGACCGACGATGTCGTCCGGGTCGGCCACGGGGCCTCGTACGAGGAGGTCAGCCAACTGCTGGCACGCCACCGCATCAACGGTCTGCCGGTGGTGGACGAGGACGACAAAGTGGTCGGTGTGATCACCGGTACCGATCTGGGCGAACTGACGGCCCGGCAGGGGAACGGCCACCCCGGTGGCGGACGGACCGACCGGGTGCCGCGGCAGTCCGCCGACGGCCGCACCGCCCGGCAGCTGATGTCACGGCCCGCGGTGACCGTGCGGCCCCAGGACACCATCGTGGACGCCGCGCGCTCCATGGCCCGCCACCGGGTGGAACGGCTGCCCGTCGTGGACGAGGAGGACCGGCTGATCGGTATTGTCACCCGCCGTGACCTGTTGCGGGTCTTCCTCCGCCCGGACGACGAGATCCGCGCCGAGGTGATCGACGAGGTGCTGGTGCGCTCGCTGTGGCTGCTGCCGCACACCGTCACGGTCACCGTGACCGACGGGGTGGTGCGGCTGGAGGGACGGCTCGACCGGCACAGCGAGATCCCCATCGCGGTGCGGATGGCCGGACAGGTGGACGGGGTGGTGGCGGTGGTCGACCGGCTCACCTACCGCGTGGACGACTCCCGCGGCCAGGGCTCCCGCGGTCAGGGGGGTGCCGCGTCATGACGGAACGCGGCAGGCGGGCCCAGGACGGACGGGTCGTGGTGGGCCTCGACGGCTCCGACAGCGCCTGGAGCGCGCTGGACCGGGCCGTGGCCGAGGCCCAGCGGCGCGGTGCCACGCTGGAGATCGTGCACGCCTGGCCGTGGGCCCGTACGGATCCGCTCGCCTTCGACCGGGACAGCGAACCCCAGCGGCCGCCCGTCGAGGTGGCCCGCACAGTGCTGCGGCTGGCGGTGGCACGGGCCTCCGAGAAGGACCCCGGCCTGCGCATCGTGCCCACGCTCACCGCGCAGGACGCGGTGCCGGAACTGCTGCGCATCGGACGGGGCGCTTCGCTCATCGTCATCGGTACACGCGGTCTGGGCGGCTTCACCGGTCTGCTGCTGGGCTCGGTCGGCCTCCGGCTGGCCGCCCACACCGACCGCCCGCTGCTGGTGGTCCGCGGCGACGTACCCGCCGCGTACGGGCCCGAGGGCCACAGCCGGGTGCTGGTCGGGGTCGAGGGCGGCGCGGACGAGGCGGCGGCGCGGTTCGCCTTCGAGGAGGCGATCCGGCGCGGGGCGCGGCTGCGCGTGCTGTACGCGTGGACACACCCGCGCGCCTTCGGCGGCGACCACACCCTGCCCTCACGCGAGGTCGTGGCCCTGCGCGCGGAGCGCGCACAGGAGGAGACGTACCGCGTGGTGGCCGGGCTGCGCGAGGAGTTCGGCGAGGTGGGTGTCCGCGAGGACACGGTGCACAGCGCCCCCGCGCAGGCCCTGGTGGAGGCGTCGCGGGCGGCGGACGTCCTGGTCCTGGCCGTCCACCGCCGCACCGCCCGGCTGGGCCTTCAGCTCGGTCCCGTCACCCACGCGGTCCTCCACCACGCGCACTGCCCGGTGGTCCTGGTCCCGGTCGGCTGAGCGAGCCCGCGGCCACACGGCGGCCCGGCCCGTACGACGCGCGGACGGCCACCGGTCGGCCGGTCCCCGTCCGGACCCCGGCCCGCACAGCGCGCCGCGCGGGGCTTCCCGGGCATGCCCAGGACGACGCGGGCGACGTTCCCCCGGAGGTCGCCCACGAGGAACGGGCCGCAAGGCGCTGCACGGCACCACCGCCGCGCCGTGCTTCCCGGGCGTGCGCTTCTGAGCGAGGCCCGGCGGCGCGTTCGGCCGCGGGCGGCAGCCCGTTCGGGCCCGCCGGTGGCGTTCCTCCCGCGAGGCGTCGGGTGAACGGGGTGCCGGGGTGTCAGCGGCCGTCGGATACCGGTGGCGCACGGTCGCCCCCGGCCACAGGGGGCGGCGCGGGGTGGATGGGCCGGTTGTCCCGGGGGTGTCCTCGTGGCGGGACCGGTCGGCCCTGGCATCGGAGGGCCGGGCGTGGTGCGCTGGAAGTGGCACCGGGGGCATCCAGCAGACGCGGAGAAGCGGACCGGTGAGGCGTCACTGACACCGACGACCGCGCACCGCGCAATCAGGGCCCGCGAGAAGCGGGCGGCCCCCGGCGCCGCGGGTGTACCGCGGGAGCGGCCCCGAGCGGACCCGGTGGGCCCCACCGTCCCGTATCACCCCGCCGGAACACGCCGATCGGACCGATCGGCGGGGACACGTTCCGGCGGGTGTCGCCGGGGCCGACGGGCCCGGGAGGCCCGACGGCCGCTCCCCCGCCACGCCGGAGAGGAGGCAGCGATGGCGCGCCCCGTCACCGTGGGACTGGACGGGTCCCCCGAGAGTCTGGCCGCCGCCGACTGGGCGGCGCACGAGGCGATGCTGCGGGACGCTCCGCTACGGCTGGTCAACGCCTGGCCGGGCCCCGACCAGTTGGACCTGACCCCCGGCCGGGAGGCCGCCTGGCACTACTGGGCCGAGCGCGCGCTGCGGTCGGCGCGGGCCGAACTGGACGCCACGCACCCGGACATGCCGATCCTCACCGACCAGATCCCCGGCTACCCCGGACCGGTACTGCTGGCCGAGGCGGAGCGGGCCCAGTTGCTGGTGGTGGGGTCCCGTTCACTCGGAGCGGTCGCCGGTTTCTTCATGGGCTCGGTCGGGCTGGAGCTGGCCGCCCACGCCACCACACCCGTGGTCCTGGTGCGGGCGGACGCGCCGGACACCCGGGACACCGATGTGGTGGCGGGGGTGGATCTGCGCGGGACCTGCGACGACGTCCTGGAGTTCGCGTTCGACGCCGCGGCCC
Source organism: Streptomyces sp. NPDC045899 (assembly GCF_056431485.1). NCBI lineage: Bacteria > Bacillati > Actinomycetota > Actinomycetes > Kitasatosporales > Streptomycetaceae > Streptomyces > Streptomyces sp. NPDC045899. The sequence continues at coordinate 274,731 of NZ_JBWKKP010000005.1, read as the reverse complement.
GGCGCACCGCCGGGCTGCTGTGCGTGTACGCCAGCAGGGTCCCGGCGATCCGGGGCTCCGCGCCGTGGGTGGTGGACGTCGGGCTGACCGATGCCCGCGAGGAGGCCGAGCGCACACTGGCGGACGCGCTGGCGCCGTGGCGGGACAAGTTCGCCGACGTGCGGGTCGTCGAGGAGATCGCGTCCGACAGCCCGGCCCGGCGGCTGGTGGAGGCCGCGCGCGGAGCGGCGCTGCTGGTCGTGGGGCGCGGTCCGCGCCGGTCGGGCCCGGGGCCCCGGCTGGGTCCCGTCGCCCAGGCCGTGGCACACCACGCCGCCTGTCCGGTCGCCGTCGTACCCCAGCACTGAGTGAGGAGAGGTAACAGCCATGAAAGGACTCGTCTTCCACGGACCGGGGCGGTCCTCCTGGGAGGAGGTGCCCGACCCTGACCTCGAGGAGGTCACCGACGCGATCGTGCGGATCGACACGGTCACCATCTGCGGCACCGACCTGCACATCCTGAACGGCGACGTACCGGACGTCAGGCCCGGTACGGTCCTCGGCCACGAGGCGGTGGGCGAGGTGGTGGAGACCGGGGAGGACGTGCGGAGCGTCCGGCCCGGGGACCGGGTGCTGATCTCGTGCATCTCGGCGTGCGGCCACTGCCGGTTCTGCCGGGAGCGGGCCTACGGGCAGTGCCGCGGCGGGGGCGGCTGGATCCTGGGGCGCACGATCAACGGCACCCAGGCGGAGTACGTCCGGGTGCCGTTCGCCGATCTGTCGGTGCATCCACTGCCCGGCTCGGCCGAGGGGCAGGACGCGGTCCTGCTCGCGGACATCTTCCCCACCGCCTACGAGGTCGGGGTGCTCAACGGCCGGGTGGGGCCCGGCGACACGGTCGCCGTGGTGGGCGCCGGACCGATCGGGCTGGCGGCCATCGCCACCGCGGAGTTCTTCTCCCCCGGCCGGATCATCGCGGTGGACTACCCCGGCGCACGGCTGGACGCGGCGAAGCGGGTCGGCGCCGACGCGGTGGCCGCCGCGGACGAGGATCCGGAGCGGCTGGTCGACGACCTCACCGAGGGACTGGGCGCCGATGTGGTGATCGAGGCGGTGGGCACACCGCAGAGCTTCGAGGCGTGCACCCGCATGGTGCGGCCCGGTGGCCGGCTCGCCAACGTCGGGGTGCACGCCAGGCCCGCCACCCTGCACCTGGAGAAGCTGTGGATCAAGAACGTGACGATCACCACCGGGCTGGTCGACACGTACTCCACGCCCACCCTGCTGTCCATGCTGGCCGCCGGACGGCTGCCCGCGTCCATGCTGATCACCCATCTCTTCGAGCTGGACCAGATGGAGGAGGCGTACGACGTCTTCTCCCAGGCCATCGACACCGGCGCCATCAAGATCGCGCTCGGGGGCCCGGCCAGGCCCCTGGCGACCCGGGAGGGATGACCGGTGGCGCCCGGGGCGACGGGGCCGGATCCGGAGGCGGTGACGCGTCCGGTGACCGGCGCCGGTGACATCGGACGCCGGGTGGCCGACCGCCGCGTCCAACTGCACCTCTCCCGTGAGGAGTTGGCGGCACGCGCGGGCACCTCACCGGGCTATGTGCGCTATCTCGAGGAGTATCCGGCCGATCCCGGAGCCGGGGCGCTGCTGCGGGTGGCGGCGGCCCTGGACACCACCGCGGCCGCACTGCACGGCGGCGGCACCGGGCGGCCGCCCGGCAGGGGCCGTGCGGCGCCCCACCCCGATCTGCTGGAGATGGGACCCGAGGAGTGCCGGGAGCGGCTGGCCACCCACGGTGTGGGCCGGGTCTCGGTGTCCACCGCGCGGGGCCCCGCCGTCATCCCGGTCAACTACAGCGTGGTGGACGACGCCGTGGTCTTCCGGACCGCGCCCGACGCCACCCCCGCCGCGGCCGCGGGCACCGAGGTCGCCTTCGAGGTGGACCACATCGACGAGGCGCTCAGCGAGGGCTGGAGCGTGCTGGTCGTCGGACGCGCGCAACGGGTCACCGGCCCGGCGGCGGTCCGGCGGCTGAGCGACACGGCGTACTCGGCCCCCTGGCCGGGCGGCAGCCGCGATCTGTGGCTGCGCATCGAACCCAGCAGCGTCACCGGCCGCCGGATCCGGGCGGGCTGACCCGGCGGGCCGGTCCGCGCACCACGTCCGCGGCACAACAGAACGCGGCACAACGGAAAAGGAACACCACACGGCACGCCACACGCCACACGCCAGAAGAGAGATACGGAGGTGACGGTTGTGCGACCGCCCATCACCGTCGGCATCGACGGTTTTCCCGAGAGCCCGCCCGCCGCGCACTGGGCGGCACGTGAGGCGCTGCTGCGCGATGTGCCACTGCGGCTCGTCCACGCCTGGATCCTGCTCGCGCCCACGGACCCGGACGTGACGTCCGGGCAGGACATCCCCCGCGCGGACGACCAGAACTACTGGGCGCGCCGTATGCTGAGCGACACCGTGGGCGAGTTGCGCGCCGCCCACCCGGAACTGAGGGTCACCGCCGAACTGGTGCCGCAGGAGACGGTACCCGCGCTGCTGGCCGCGGGCCGCGACGCGGAGATGCTGGTACTCGGTTCGCGCGGACGCGGCACCATCGGCGGATTCCTGCTCGGCTCCACCGGGCGGCAGACCCTGGCCCGCGGCACCCGGCCGATGGTCCTGGTCCACGCGGACGACGGCGGCCGGAACGCGGATGTGACCGTGGGCCTGGGGCTGCGGCAGGCGGCCGACGAGGTGCTGGAGTTCGCCTTCGACGCGGCGGCGCGGCGCGGCGGTTCGCTGCGCGCGGTGCATGCGGGCGCCCGCCGGGCGGACCCCGACGCCACGGCCGCGCTGAGCGCGGCGCTGCTGCCGTGGCGGGACAAGTATCCGCGGGTGCCGGTGGCCGAGGAGATCACTTCCGAGCGTGCGGGCCGTGGTGTGGTGCGCGCCGCCGCGGGCTCCGGACTGCTCGTCCTGGGGCGCGACGGGGCCGGACACGGTGGCGTACCGCGGCTGGGCGCGGTGACCCACGCCGCCGTGCACCACGCGCCGTGTCCGGTGGCGGTGGTGCCGTGCGGCTGAACGCCGAGCCGGTACGCCGGACGACCTGTCCTGGCAGCACATCGGCCGGGACGGGGCATGAGTTGGGACGAGGGAGACCACGACGATGTCGAACGCGATGACCACCGATCTCTACGAGGCGACCATGGCCCTGTCCTATCTGCGGGAGGGCATGACCGCACCGGCCACCTTCGACCTCTACGTCCGCGACCTCCCGCCCGAGCGCGGGTTCCTGGTGGCCGCCGGCCTGGAACCGGCGCTGGACTACCTGTCCGGCTTCCGGGTGTGGCCGGACGACGTCGAGGCGTTCGCCGACGCGCTGCACCGTCCCCAGGAGGACCTGGAGCCCCTGCTGGGCCTGGAGTTCGACGGTGAGGTGCGGGCGGTGCCCGAGGGCCGGGTCGTACTGGCCGGGGAGCCACTGCTGGAGCTGACGGCGCCGCTGCCCCAGGCCCAGTTGGTCGAGACGTATCTGCTGGGACAGCTCAGCCACCAGACCACCATCGCCTCCAAGGCGGTGCGGTGTGTGCTGGCCGCCGAGGGCCACCCGGTGCTGGACTTCGCACTGCGCCGCACCCACGGCCCGCAGGCCGGGATGCAGGCCGCCCGGCTGAGCGCCATGGCCGGATTCGCCGGGACGAGCAACGTCGAGGCGGCCACCGCGTACGGACTGGCGGCGAGCGGCACGATGGCGCACTCGTACATCGAGGCGTTCCCGGACGAGGAGAGCGCGTTCCGGGCGTTCGCGCGTGCCCATCCCGGTCCGGTGACCTTCCTGGTGGACACCTACGACACCCTGACGGGTGTGGCCACCGCCGCCCGGGTCCTGCGCGACCTGGGTCTGGACACCGGTTCCGCCATCCGGCTGGACAGCGGCGACCTCGGCGCGCTCGCGGTGCGGGCGCGGCGGATCCTCGACGAGGCCGGGCTGCCGCGGGTGCGGATCGTGGCCAGTGGCGGGCTGGACGAGTACGCCGTGGCGGAGCTGGTGCGCGCGGGGGCTCCGATCGACGTGTTCGCGGTGGGCACCCGGGTCGGGGTCTCGGCGGACTCCGCCTATCTGGACTCCGCGTACAAACTGGTCGCCTACGACGGACTGCCGGTGATGAAGCTGTCCTCGGCGAAGGCCACGGCGCCCGGCGCCAAACAGGTGTGGCGGCGGCCCGGCTTCGCCGATGTGATCGGCGAACGGGACGAGCTGCCGCCGCGCGGTGGCAGCCCGCTGCTGGAGACGGTGATGCGCGACGGCCGCAGGACCGGGCCGCCCGACACCCTGGACCGGGCGCGGCAGCGCCTCGACGCCGACCTGGCCGGGCTGCCACCGCAGGCCCGCAGGATCCGCGAACCCATGCCACCACGTCCGGCCACCTCGCCTCCGCTGGCCCGGCTCGCGGGCCGGGTGCGCCACCGGATCGAGCACCGGATCGCCGGGGAACACCAGGCCGAACGGCCGGCCCCCGGAGCCGAGCGGACCAGGCCGGGGGCCGCTCGGCCCCTGCCTTCGGCGGGCGGCGCGCCCGCACGATGGAGATGACGGCGTCGGCGGCGCCGATGCCGGCCACCCGTGACCCGCGCACCTGTGGAAGGGGCCCTTGATGATCACCAGAAACGGGGTGGTGGCCGCCGTACCGCCGGACCACCGCGACCAGTTCGTCCGTCTCGCCCACGAGGTGTCCTTCCCGATGGGCACCCGCATCTTCGAGGAAGGGGGTCTGGCCGACCGCTTCTGGATCATCAGCAGCGGAGGGGTCACCCTCGATGTGCACGTACCGGGGCGGAAGGCACCCATCGTGGCCACCCTGGGCCCCGGTGATCTGCTGGGCTGGTCCTGGCTGATCCCGCCCTGCCGGTGGCACCTGGGCGCGGAGGCGGTCAGCCCGGTGCGGGCCGAGGAGTTCGACGCGGCCACGGTGCGTGCGCTGATCCAGGAGGACCCGGTACTGGGCAACGCCCTGTCCACCTATGTCGCGGGTGTGGTGGGACGGCGGCTGCGCTCGACCCGCAGCCGACTGCTGGACCTCTACGGGCCCCACAGCCACGCGTTCGACGGTTGAGGGACCGAGGGGTGGTCACCGTGCAGCGGGGCTCGCACATCGTCAGTGATGTGATGACGCATACGGTGGTGGCCGTCGGCCGTGAGGCGCCGTTCAAGGAGATCGTCAGAACACTGGAGCAGTGGCGGGTGAGCGCGCTGCCGGTGCTGGAGGGCGAGGGCCGGGTCGTCGGAGTGGTCTCCGAGGCGGATCTGCTGCCGAAGGAGGAGTTCCGGGACAGCGACCCCGCCCGGGTGGCCCAGTTGCGCGATCTGCCGGACGCGGCGAAGGCGGGCGCGGTGACCGCCGAGGAGCTGATGACCGCCCCGGCCATCACGGTGCACGCGGGCGCGACGTTGGCGGAGGCGGCGCGTGTCATGACGCACCAGCGCGTCAAACGGCTGCCGGTGGTCGACGACGAGGGCCGTCTGGAGGGCATCGTCAGCCGTGCCGATCTGCTGAAGGTCTTCCTGCGGCCGGACGAGGACATCGAGGAGGAGGTGCGCCACGAGGTGGTGGCCCATCTCTTCCCGGGCCCGGGCCAGACGGTGCGGGTCAGCGTCAGCGAGGGCGTGGTCACCCTCACCGGGCGGGTCCGGGACGCGGTGCTGGTACCGGCGGCGGCCCGGCTGATCCGGGCGGTCGAGGGCGTGGTGGACTTCGACAACCAGCTGACGACGGCGCCGCCCGCGACCCAGCGGTCGTAGGACGTCCGCAGCGGTCGTAAGGTCAGCCGTCCGCCGGGCATGGTCCGCGCTGCCGTCACAGGCGGCTCCAGCGCGGACTGTCACAGGTGACGGCTCCAGCGCGGTTCGACCTCGGCCCAGGCACGCTCCCACTCCCGTGCCCGCCCGCGGTCCAGCCGCCACCGCACCACACCGCGCCCGGCCAGCGCCACCGCCGCCACACCCGCCGCCGCCGACGCCCCGGCCAGCGAGGCCCGGGTCGCGACCTGCTCCTCGGTGGGCGGGGCGGGGACGAGCCTGCCGCGGCCGTCGACCCACACCGGCGTCGTCGTACCGGCCCGCCGCCCCTCGTGGACCAGGGCGGAGCCGGTCTGCACGGCGCCGTCGGGAGCGGTCCACCGCACATTGGTGCGCACCTGGTCGGTGTCGGTGCCGTCGCCGGTGGGCGGCGCGGCGGGCGCTTGCTCCAGCAGTACCGCGGGCACCCGGTAGCGTTCGGCGCGCTCCTGGCGCAGCGCCTCGTCCACGGCGCTGCCCGCGAGCACACCCGCGGCCGGGCCGCCGACCACCATCACCGCGGTGGTCACCAGCACGACCCACGCCTCGGCCACGTCGGAGCGGCGTCTGAGCGGACTGCGCCGCCAGCGCCACAGCCACCGCCCCCGCACGTTCGTGCCCATGCCGCGACCGTCGCACGCGCGGGAGCCCGGGACGAGGGCCGGGCAGACCCCTGTGCCGGGGGCCTTTCGGTCCCGTCGCCGCTCCCCCGGGGGCCCGTTCGGCCCTGGTGCGGTCCCCGCCGGATGCGCCACGCTCGTCAGCGAGGGGCCGGGCGGACACCGGCCGGGCAGCCGGAGCCGGACAACGGGCGGATACGGACCAGCGGTGCGAGGAGCGCCATGACCGAGACGCGGGAATCCCCGCCGACACCGCACCCCATCAGGGTGTTCCTGCTGGATGACCACGAGGTGGTCCGGCGCGGTCTGCACGACCTGCTGGACGCCGAACCGGATATCGAGGTGGTCGGGGACGCCGGAACGGTCGACCACGCGCTGGCCCGGGGCCCCGCGCTCCGGCCGGACGTGGCCATCCTGGACGTCCGGCTGCCGGACGGGGACGGCATCACGGTCTGCCGTGAGCTGCGTTCCCGGATGCCGGGGCTGGCCTGTCTGATGCTCACCTCGTTCGACGACGACGATGCCCTGCTGGACGCGATCATGGCCGGGGCCGCAGGCTATGTCCTCAAGCAGATCAAGGGCTCCGACCTGGTCTCCGCGGTCCGTACGGTCGCCTCCGGGCAGTCGATGCTCGATCCGGCGACCACCGCCCGGCTGATGAGCGCCCTGCGCGGGGACACCGCTCCGCAGGAGCCCAAGGACGAGGTGATGGCCGGGCTGTCGCCCCGGGAACGGGAGATCCTGGCGCTGATCGGCGAGGGACTGACCAACCGGCAGATCGGCAAACGGCTCTACCTCTCCGAGAAGACGGTCAAGAACCACATCTCCCGGCTGCTGGCCAAACTGGGCGTCGAGCGCCGCATCCAGGCGGCGGTGCTGGCGACCCACTCCTCCCCGGCGGCCCCCGACGACCATACGGCGCGCTCCGCGCCCCAGGCGCCCCATGTGCCCCACGGCTGAGGGCCGGTACGTACCCATAGGTCCCCCCACCGGGACCAACGGCCCCTGCCCCATCCGCTCTCCCGAGCCGCACGCTGACTGCGCGGGGTACCTCCCGCGCCCACCGGCGAGGAGAAGACCATGCAGCCCGCAGTACTCGACGCGGCGATCCTCGAGAAACTGATCTCCGCGGCCGTGGCCGCTCCGTCGATGCACAACACCCAGCCCTGGCGCTACCGGCTGAACCCCGACACCGTCACGCTGGAGGTGCGGGCGGCTCCGGAGCGCGCCCTGCGCGAGGCCGATCCGATGGGGCGGGCCATGAGCGTCTCCGCCGGGGCCGCCGTGTTCAATCTGCGGGTGGCGGTGGCCCACTTCGGCTGGGAGCCGGTGGTCCGGCTGCTGCCGCACCGCTCGCAGCCGGATCTGCTGGCCACGGTGCGGCTGGCCGCGTCGTCCCGTACCCGGCCGCACCCCGCGCACGACCAGCTGTACGACGTGATCTGGCGCCGGCACAGCAGCCGGTTGCCCTTCACCGGGCGCCGGCTGCCCCGTCAGCTGCTGTACCAGCTGGCCGACGCCGCCCGTGAGAACGGCGCCACCCTGCATCTCGCGGGCCCGGAGGAGACCTCCCACCTGCTGCGGCTGACCACCGAGGCCGAACAGCGCAACACCCACGACCCGCGGCGGGTCTCCGAGAGCCGGGAGTGGCTGCGCGACAGCGGTCCGTACGGAATCCCCGCCGCGGCCGTCGGCCCCCAGGACACCGCGCAGCGGATGCCGATGCGGGACTTCCGCGCCGCGGGCACGGGCACCGGCGCCCGGCAGCCGACGGCGCTGTTCGAGAGCCGTCCCACCCTCGCGGTGCTGACCACCGGCCACGACCGTCGGGCGGACTGGCTGCGGGCCGGGCAGGCCCTGGAGCACGTGCTGCTGCTGGCGACCTCGCACGCGGTACGGGCCTCGCTGCTGCACCAGGCGCTGGAGTGGTCGGATCTGCGGTGGGCGCTCAACGACGGCCGCCGGACACCGGGCCATGTGCAGATGCTGATCCGGCTCGGCTACGGGCCGACGGGTCCGGCCACCCCGCGCAGCGGCGCCCATGACGCACTGGACGTCGGCCCGGCGGGCCCGGGCGGTACGGCCGCCGGTCGCTGAACGGGGCCGGCGGCTCAGGGGCTGCGCAGCGGTACGCCCCACACCAGTCGGGTGCCGCCGCCGGTGGGTACCTGGATGTCCAGCCCACCGCCGTACTTCTCGGCGCGCTCGGCCAGGTTGCGCAGTCCGCTGCGCCGTCCGCCCTCCGGGATGCCCACGCCGTTGTCGGTGACGGTCAAGGTCAGCCGCCCGGAGGCGACCACCAGGGAGACCTCCGCGGCCCCGGCCCCCGCGTGCCGGGCGGTGTTCGACAGCGACTCGGCGAGGACCGCGACCATGTCGTCGGCGACCGGACGCGGCACATCGGTGTCGACCAGGCCCTCGGTGCGCAGCGAGGGGGTGAAGCCGAGCGCGGGCACCGCCTCCTCGATGGTCTTGGCGGTGCGGACGCGCAGCCCCTGGACGGCCGGGCCCGCCTCATGGGACCGCAGGCCGAAGATGGTCGACCGGATGATCTTGATGGTGTCGTCGAGGTCGTCCACCACCCGCAGCAGCCGTTCGGAGCCCTCGGGGTGCTGAACGAAGCGCAGGGTGCTCTGCAGTGTCATCCCCGCGGCGAACAGCCGCTGGATGGCCAGGTCGTGCAGATCGCGGGCGATCCGGTCGCGGTCCTCCAGCAGGGCGAGCTGCTCCGCGTCCCGCCGCCGCTCGGCCAGTCTCATGGCGATGGCCGCCTGGCCCGCGAAGCCCAGCAGGGTGTCGGTCTCGATCTGGGTGAAGGGGGCGCTGTGCACCGAACGGGCCAGCGACAGCACCCCGCCCACCCCGTCGCTGGTGCGCATCGGTACCGCGACGGCCGGGCCGAGCCCCTCCCAGCGCCGGGGGCCGACCGTGATCCGCGGATCGTTCTTGACGTCGGTGCTGGTGACCGGCTCGGAGGCGGTGAAGGCGGCCCCGGCGAAGGAGCCCCGGCGGGGCAGCACCAGTCCGCGGTGGGCCTCGGCGTCGGTGCCCGAGGCGAGCGCGACCTGCAGTTCGTCGCTCCCCTCGACGGGCAGCATGAGCACCCCGAGGTCGGCGGCCAGGATCCGCCGGGCGTGGTCGACGATCAGCTCCAGCACGCTGGTCTCGTCCACCCCGGACAGCAGACTGTTGGTGACCTCGGCGTTCGCCTCCAGCCACGCCTGGCGGTGCCGGGCCTCCTCGTACAGCCGGGCGTTCTCGATGGCCACACCCGCGGCGACGGCCAGGGTGGACAGCACCGTCTCGTCCTCGCCGTCGAACTCCTTCCCCCCGCGCTTCTCGGTCAGATACAGATTGCCGAAAACCTCCTCCCGCACCCGGATGGGCACCCCCAGGAACGAGCGCATCGGCGGATGGCCCGGCGGGAAGCCGTACGAGGCGGGGTGCTCGGAGAGCTCGGCCAGCCGCAGCGGCTCGGGGTGGCGGATCAGTTCGCCGAGGATGCCGTGTCCGGCCGGCAGGTCACCGATCGTCTCGATCCGCTCCTTGCCGACGCCCACCGGCAGGAACTCCGCGAGCCGCTGGTCCTCGCCGATGACGCCGAGCGCCCCGTACTCGGCGTCCACCAGGACCACCGCGGCCTCCACGATCCGCCGCAGCACATGGGACAGGTCCAGCTCGCGGCCGACCGAGAGGACGGCTTCCAGCAGGCTGTGCACCCGGTCCTGGGTGCCGCGCACCGCGTCGATGCGGACCTGCAACTCCTCCAGCAGCTCGTCCAGCCGCAGGCGGGGCAGGTACTCCGAACTCCTCGCGCTCTCCATGCCCACCGTGCCTCCGTCGGCTTCAGCGCGCGCGGCGCGGCGTCCCCACGGTCTTCCCCTTCACGGTAGCGGCGCCCCGTTGAGCAGCGCGTCGAGCCGGTCGAGAAAGAGCTCCTGCCTGGCCACGATCTTCGTACGGGCCCGTTCCGGATCCATCCACTCCACCCGGTCGAGCTCCGGGAACTCCCGCATCCGGCCGGATCCCCGGGGCCACTCCATGGTGAAGGTGCCGGGAGTGATCCGGTCCGGGTCGAGATCGCCCGCCAGGGCCCAGACGGTCACCAGCTTGCCGCCGGTCTGCCGGACCGAGCCGAGCGGCAGCAGCTCGCCGCCGGGCGGCGGCATGCCGAGCTCCTCCGCGAACTCCCGTCGCGCGGCGGCCTCCGGGGTCTCCTCCTCGGTGTACTCGCCCTTGGGCACGGACCAGGCGCGTTCGTCCCGGGTGGCCCAGAACGGGCCGCCCATATGGCCGAGCAGCACCTCGACGGCCGGTCCGGCGCCGCGGAACAGCAGGATTCCGGCGCTGCGCCGCCCGGTGCGCCGCTCCGTGCCGTGCTCCGTGCTCTTCTCCGTCACAGTGCCCAGTGTGCGGCCGGAGCGGCCGGGCCGCCGCCCCGTCCGGCCGCACGGCGCCGCCGGAGGCAGCCCGACGGGGCCGGGGCGGATGCTTCGGGGCGGTACCGCTGGGCACTCGGCGCGCAAGCGCGGGCATCGATCGATCCAGGGAGCGCTGATCCACGATGCGCTACGAAGAACTCACCGACCAGGTCCGGACCCGGGCCCGGCTGCCGGACCGGCGGTCGGCCGAGCGGACGGTCCGGGCGACGCTGGAGACCCTCGCCGAACGGATCCCCGGCGGGCTGGCGGCCCATCTGGCGGCCCAGCTCCCGGCCGAGGCGGCGGAGCCGGTGCTCCGGGTGACCGCCTCGGACCGGGGCTCGCCCGAGGAGCGGGCGTACCGGCGCGACCACGGCGAACGCTTCGGCCTCACCGGTTTCGCGGGCCGGATCGCCTGGCGCACCGAGCGCACCGAGGAGGAGGCGCTGCGCGAGGCGAGCGCCTTCTTCGAGGTGCTGGACGCCGCAGTGGATCCGGAGCTGATGGAGAAGGTGTACGGGGTGCTGCCGGGCGACATCCGCGCCCTGCTCCCGGAGGCACGGGCCGATGTCGACGCCCGTGACGACGGCGCCACGGGCGGCGCCGGATCCGCGGACCGCGAAACTCAGTGATCATCCCGGGCCCGCGCGGCGTACGGTGCTGCCATGCCCGAACTCCAGCGCCTCCGGCGCGATCACGCCGCGGCCCTGCTCGCCTTCGAGCGGGAGAACCGCGCCTACTTCGCGCAGTCGATCCCCGACCGCGGTGACGACTACTTCACCGGGTTCGACGCGCGCCATGCCGAGCTGCTCGCCGCACAGGAGGCCGGACTCGACCACTTCCATCTGATCGTGGACTCCGACGGCGAGGTGCTGGGCCGGGTCAATCTGGTCGCCGTGACCGGCGGGACGGCCGAGCTGGGGTACCGGATCGCCGAGCGGGCCACCCGGCAGGGCCTCGCGACCAGCGCCGTCCGGCAGATCTGCGTCCTGGCGGCCACCGCGTACGGACTCACCGCGCTGCGCGCCGAGACCACCCTCGACAACGCCGGGTCACGTGCCGTCCTGACCCGGGCCGGGTTCGTCCCCACCGGGGAGGAGGTCGTCCTCGGCGGCCGGCCCGGGCTGGCCTACGTCCGCGATCTGACGGACGTCCGGGAGGCGGCCGCCCGGGAGACGGGCGCCCCGTAGCGCACCGTCTCCCTCCGCCTCCCGGACGCGAGAAGCCGCCGCCCCGCGGGCACAACGGGGAAAGCACCGCGTGAGCGGCGGCGTCCCGAGTCGGAAGGACCCGGGTGAGCGCACGGGGCGTGGGATTCCCCGGCGTCTCAGGAGTGAGTACGGGCCCCGTCCGCCTCGCGTTCACCGGTCGTGGACGGGGTCACGCCCGGCCGCGGGCAGCCGCCCCGTCCCACACATTGCCGCGGCCTGTCCGGCTTGCCAGGCTGTGCCCTATGCCGACCTCCAGCCTGTCCGAACTCGTCGACGAACTGCTCTGCGGCACCCATCCACTGCCGATCATCTCCGCGGGCGTCCCCGTCCTGCGGCAGCCCGTCCTCCCCTACGAGGGCCAGCTCTCCGCGGACCAGCTCGACCGGCTGCTGCGGGCGATGCGCGACACCATGCACGCCGCGCCCGGTGTGGGCCTGGCCGCCCCGCAGATCGGCGTACCGCTGCGGCTCGCGGTGATCGAGGACCCGGCGGAGGTGACGGCCGAGGTGCGGGAGGCGCGCGGCCGGGTGCCGCAGCCGTACCGCGTCCTGGTCAACCCGTCCTACGAACCCGTGGGCGAGGGCCGGGCGGCGTTCTTCGAGGGGTGTCTGAGCGTTCCCGGCTGGCAGGCCGTGGTCAGCCGCCCCGAGCGGATCCGGCTGCGCGGTCAGGACGAGACGGGGCGCGAGGTGGACGAGGAGTTCGCCGGCTGGCCCGCCCGGATCGTCCAGCACGAGACCGACCACCTCGACGGTGTGCTCTACCTGGACCGTGCCGAGACCCGCTCGCTGGCCTCCGCGCAGGCGGTCACCGACTACTGGTCCCAGCCCACACCGGAGGCGGCGGCCCGTTCGCTGGGCTTCCCGCTGGACGGAACCGGCACGCGCTGACCCGACGGCGGGCGCCTTCCCGCCACCGCACCGCCGTGGCACCGGGCCGACCGCCCGGCTCGCCACGGCATGCGTTCGTCATCGGCTGGCAGTCGCCGAATCACCACGCGGACACTGTGGCGTTCGCCGCCACGGCGAGACTGGGGTCGACGCGAGCGGTGCGGACCGTCTTCCGCACCGCGCCGGGGAGCGGGCCGCTGTCCCCCGCCCTCTCCCTCCTCTCCCCTTTCCCCCTTCTCCTTCCTCTCTCCCGCTGCCGCTCCTGACGTCCCCCTGAACGGAGAACTGGAATGTCCGTGCTCACGACGTCCCCCGTACCGGCGTCCACCAGCTCGTACGTCACCTCCATCGCCCATACCGAGGAGCAGGTCCACGCCGCGCAGCGACTGCGTCACCAGGTGTTCGGCGTGGAGCGGGGAGGCCGGCTGTCCTCGCCCTTCCCAGGACGCGACGTGGACGAGTTCGACGCGCTGATGGACCACCTGATCGTCACGGACACCGCGACGGGCACAGTGGTCGGCACCTACCGGCTGCTCCCCCCGGGCCGCAGCGAACGGCTCTACTCCGACACCGAGTTCGATCTGCGCGGCCTTCCCGAGGAGATCCGCTCCGCCATGGTCGAGGCGGGACGGGCCTGTGTGCACCCCGACCACCGCTCGGGCGCCGTGATCAATCTGATGTGGGCCGGACTGGCCCGTTACGTCCTGCTGTCCGGCCACCGCTACCTCGCGGGCTGTGCCTCGGTCCCGCTGGCCGACGGCGGACAGGCCGCGGCCAACGCCTGGCTGCTGGGCACCACCCGGCACGCCGCCCCCGCCGAGCTGCGGGTGCATCCGCTCGACCCGTGGGTACCGGACCGGCCGCTGGACACCGAGCCGAGCTACGCCGGACTGCCGCCGCTGCTCCGCGGCTATCTGCGGGTCGGTGCCTGGATGTGCGGCTCCCCACAGCACGACCGGAGCTTCGATGACGCCGACTTCTTCGTCCTGCTGGACACCGAGCGGATGAACGACCGCTACCGCCGCTACTTCCTGGGCGAGCCCAGGTGACCGTCACGGCACCGATGGGCGCACCGGCGCACGCGTGGAGCGTGTGGTCTCCGTGCGGCCCGGACTGTGTCGCCCACGCCGCCGGCCGGACCCCCGCCGTCCGCGCCCTGCGGCGCACCGCCGCCTTCGGCCGGGCGCTGGTCGGCGCGGTGGCGCGGGGTGAGCGGATCGCCGAACCGGAGACGCTGCGCTCCCACGCCACCGGGCTGCTCACCGCGCTGGGCATACGGCTGGAGGTGGCGGGCGACCCCGCCCTCGGCGCACCGGGCCCGACCGGCACCCTCGTCGTCGCCAATCACATCTCCTGGCTGGACATCGTGGCGCTGCTGGCCGTGGAGCCGGTGGTCATGCTGGCCAAACGGGAGGTGGCGGACTGGACGGTGGTCGGCCCGCTGGCGGAGCGGGCCGGGACGGTGTTCATCGACCGGGCCGGACTGCGCCAACTTCCCGGTACCGTACGGGAGATCACGCACCTGCTGCGCGCGGGCCGGTCGGTGGTGGTCTTCCCCCAGGGCGTCACCTGGTGTGCCGGCCCGGGCGGGGACTTCCGCCGCGCCACCTTCCAGGCGGCGCTCGACGCGGGCGCGCCGGTGCGTCCGGTGGCCCTGGAGTACCTCCAGCACGGGGCCCCGTCCACGGTGGCGGCCTTCGTCGGCGAGGACGACTTCGGCAGTTCACTGCGCCGGGTGCTGCGCGCGGACGGGCTGACCATCCGGGTGCGCAACCACCGGCCGCTGCTGCCCGTACCGGGGGGGGGACGACCGCCGTACGCTCGCCGCGCGGGCGCGGGCCAGGGTGTGCGGAACGGGGCCGGCCCGGCACGGCTGACCGCGCCGTCCGGCCCCGGGCCGGTCCCCGGGACCGAACGGTGCGGGGCGGTGCCGGGTCAGTCCGCCGTGGCCGCGGCCTCCCCGCGGAACGCATCCGCCAGCCGCAGCGCTCCGGCCGCTTCCCCGTCCCGTCCCTGCCGCTGCAGAGTGCGGCCCAGCATCAGATGGGCGTACGCCTCGACCGGATCGCGGGCGATCACCGCACGCAACTGCTCCTCGGCGCGGGCGAGTTGGGCGGAGTGGTAGTAGGCGCGGGCCAGCAGCAGCCGCGGGGCGATCTGCTCCGGCTCGTCCTCGACCACGGTGGCGAGGATACGGGCGGCCTCGGTGTACTCCTTCGCCTCGAAGAACAGCCCGGCGCGTGCCCAGCGTTCGGCCAGGGTCTCCTCGGGGACGTACGCGGTGGGGTGCGCGGTCATACGTGCTCCTCTCCGGACGCGGTGTGCGGAACGCGCCCGGCGGGGACGACCCCGAGGCGGCCGCTGCGGAAGTCGTCGACGGCCTGGGCGATCTCCGCCTTGGTGTTCATCACGAAGGGTCCGTAGTGCGCGACGGGCTCGCGGATCGGCCGCCCGCCGAGGATCAGGACGTCGAGGTCGGGGGTACGGGCGTCGGGTCGGTCGGTGGCGGCCACGCTGAGCGCTCCACCCTGGCCGAGGACGGCGAGCTGATGCGCATCCAGCGGACGGTTCTCGGCGCCGACCGTGCCCCGCCCGGACAGCGAGTAGACCAGCGCGTTGAAGTCGGGGCGCCAGGGCAGGTCGAGCCGGGCACCCGGGCTGAGCGTGGCATGGATCATGGTGATCGGGGTGAAGGTGCCGCCCGGCCCCTCATGGCCCGCCATCTCACCGGCGATCACCCGCACCAGCGCACCGCCGTCGGGCGAGGACAGCAGCGCGGCCGCACGGCCCTCGATGCTCTGGTACCGCGGCGGATTCCACTTGTTGGCGCGGGGGAGGTTCACCCACAGCTGGATACCGTGGAACAGCCCGCCGGACACCACCAGGTGCTCCGGCGGCGCCTCGATGTGGAGGATCCCGCCACCGGCGGTCATCCACTGGGTGGCGCCGTCGGCGATCAGACCGCCGCCGCCGTTGGAGTCCTGGTGTTCCATCTGGCCGTCGATCATGTAGGTGACGGTCTCGAAGCCCCGGTGGGGGTGCCAGGGGGTGCCCTTGGGCTCACCGGGCGCGTACTCCACCTCGCCCATCTGGTCCATGTGGATGAAGGGATCGAGATCGCGCAGCGAGGCGCCCGCGAAGGCCCGGTACACCGGGAAGCCCTCCCCCTCGAAGCCCTGCGGGGCGCCGGTCACGGACCGGACCGGACGGGCCGGGGCGGTCTGCGGATCGGGGGTGGGGACGCGGGGCAGTTCCAGTGTGTTGGCGACGGTCACGGCGGGCATGACGCTCTCCTCCTGGCGGACGGCGGCCGGCCGGCCAGGACGGCCGACCCTGAGACATCTAGTTGAACAGTGAACTATCTGCCTTCATTCCCGCCCCACCGGGTTCACCGCCCGTGAGCTCCGCTCACCCGGAAGTAACCGACATCACCCCGGAGCGACGGCCCGGCGGTCCGCGGCCGACGCCTCCAGCAGCACCCGCGCCGCCTCCCGCGCCTCCCGGGCGGGCTCGGCCGACCCGCGGATGGCGGCCGCGGCCATGGCCCCCTCGGCGAGCAGCGCCACCTGCCCGGCGAGAACCGCGGGCCGCCCGGCATCCGCCACCAGACGGCCCAGGTACGCCCGGAACGCCTCCTTGTGCGCACGCGCGGCCTCCGCCACCGCGGGGGTGGTGGCGCCCAGCTCACCGAAGGAGTTGATGAAACCGCACCCCCGGAAGTCCGGTTCGGCGAACCAGCCGTGCAGCCAGCCGAAGACCGCCAGGATGCGCGCCCCCGGGTCCTCCTCGGCCTCCACATGGCGGGCCAGCGCCTCCCGCCAGCGGATGTCGCGCCGCCTCAGATACGCCTCGACCAGCTCACCCTTGGACGGAAAGAGCTGGTAGAGACGTTTGAGGGAGACCTGTGAGGCGTTCCGGATCTCATCCATGCCCACGCTCTGCACCCCGCGGCCGTAGAACAGCGCCTCCGCGGCGTCGAGCACACGAGCCCTGGCCGGCTCCTGGTCCATCACGGGTCACCCCCACCTGAGAACTGTCGTTCTCATACGGTACCGCGCACCCCGGACCGGTCCGCCGGGCGCGCACCCCTCGCGCCCGGCGGCACCTCTCCCCTCATCCGGACCGTCTTCAGCCCTCGCGCAGGTCCTTCACCCGGCGGATCTTGCCCACCGAGCGCTCCAGGGTCTCCGGATCCACGACCGCGACCTCGGCCGTGACCCCGACGCCGTCCTTGATCCCCCGGGCGATCGTCGCGGCGGCGGCCTCGCGCTGTTCACCACCGGTTCCCGGGCGGGCCTCGACGCGGACCGTCATCCGGTCCATCCGGCCGGCCCGGGTCAGCTCCACCTGGAAGTGCGGCGCCACCGCCGGGACCCGCAGCACGATCTCCTCGATCTGGCTGGGGAAGACGTTCACCCCGCGCACGATGAGCATGTCGTCGCAGCGGCCGGTGATCTTCTGGATGCGGCGGAAGGCCGGACGGGCGGTACCGGGCAGCAGCCGGGTGAGATCCCGGGTGCGGTAGCGGATGACCGGCAGCGCCTCCTTGGTGAGGGTGGTGAAGGCGAGCTCGCCCTCCTCGCCGCCGGGCATCACCTCACCGGTGAACGGATCGACGACCTCCGGGTAGAAGTGGTCCTCCCACACATGCAGACCGTCCTTGGTCTCCACACACTCCTGCGCCACCCCGGGCCCGATCACCTCGGAGAGCCCATATATGTCCACCGCGTGGATGTCCATGCGGTCCTCGATCTCGCGGCGCATCTCCTCGGTCCACGGCTCGGCGCCGAACACCCCGACCCGCAGGGAGGTGGTCCGCGGATCCACGCCCTGGCGCTCGAACTCATCGAGGAGCGTGAGCATATAGGAGGGCGTGATCATGATGATCTCGGGTGCGAAGTCCTGGATGATCTGCACCTGACGCGCGGTCATGCCGCCGGAGGCGGGGATGACCGTACAGCCGAGCCGCTCCGCCCCGTAGTGCGCGCCCAGCCCTCCGGTGAACAGGCCGTAGCCGTAGGAGACATGGACCTTGTGGCCGGGACGGCCGCCCGCCGCGCGCAGCGAACGGGCCACCACATCCGCCCACATCGACAGGTCGTTCTCGGTGTAGCCGACGACGGTGGGTCTGCCGGTGGTGCCGCTGGAGGCGTGGACGCGGCGCACTTCGCCCTGGTCCACGGCGAACATCCCGAAGGGATAGGTGTCCCGCAGATCGGCCTTGGTGGTGAAGGGGAACCGGGCCAGGTCCTCCAGGGTGCGGCAGTCCTCCGGAACCACTCCGGCCGCGCGGAACTTCTCGCGGTACAGCTCCACGTTGTCGTACGCGTGGCGCAAGGTGGCGCGCAGCCGGGTCAGCTGGAGGTCCCTCAGCTCCGCGCGGCCCATCCGCTCGGCGGCGTCCAGCAGTTCGGGGGGTGGCGGGGTGCCGGTCACGGTCCCTCCCCCGGCTCGGTGGCACGGCGGGCGAGGGTGCGGCTGCGGCCCCGGAACTCGGCGATCACCTCGTCGCCGCGGCGCACCGTCACGTCGTAGACACCGCTGCGCCCGTAGCGGGTGCGCTCCTCGGCAGTGGCCTCCAGCACATCGCCCTCACGGGCGGGGGCGACGAAGGTGATGTCGGCACCGGCGGCGAGGGTCACCGGACCGTGGCTGTTGCACGCGCACGCGAACGCCGTGTCCGCGAGCAGGAAGACGTAACCGCCGTGGGCGATGCCGTGTCCGTTCACCATCGAGGCGGTCACGGTCATCCCGAGCACCGCCGAACCGTCGCCGGTCTTCAGCAGTTCGATACCCAGCCCGCGGGACGCCCGGTCCGCGGCGAACATCTCCTCCACCGGACCGACGGCCGCGTATCCGGAGCCTGTCACCTGGTTCTCCACCGCCTTCAGATACCGACCGAACATTCGGTCTCCGCCAGAGTGCGCACCAGTAATCCAGCATCCGCCCTGGCTGTCAAGGGTTCGCGCATCGCGCCGCCGGGACGCTGAACGATCCGCCCGGCGCGGCCGTATCCGTGGGTGTCACGCCTCGCCGCCACCAGTTCCGGACACGCCACGAGAGGGCCCCTCATGGACGCTTCCCCCCACCCGGTCCGCACCGCCACCACCGGGCCGGGGCGCGCCCGCTCCCGCCCCGGCCCGCGTCTGACGCCGGTGGTGGCGGCGGTGTGCGGAGTGCTCACGGTCGCGGGGTGCGGTGGCGACGGTGCGGGTGACGCCACCGCGGAGACCGGACGGCGCGGCGCGGACCGGCCGAGCGCCACCGCGAAGGCCACACCGAGACCGGCGACGGTGGAGAAGCTGGCCTCGGCCGTCGGCTGCAAGCCGAAGTTCACCGTGGACGTCGACGACTACCGCCAGGCGGTGTGCGAGACCTCCCGCGGCAAATACCTCCTCCTGGACTTCGTCAAGGCCAAAGGGCAGCGCGACTGGCTGGAGACGGCGCAGATGTACGGCGGGGTGTACCTCATCGGCAATCGCTGGGTGCTCTCGTCGTCCCCGCGGAAGAACATGGAGGAGCTGCGCGAACGGTTCGGCGGCACCATCGAGGACACCACCTCGCACGGCGCCTCCCCCGGCGGGCGGTGAGCACCGGGCGGTGAGCACACGGCCGCGCCGCCCGGGAAACGCTCAGCCCGCGGCCCCCAGGTGGTGGGTGGCGTACGAGCGCCACGGCCGCCACCGCGCGGCGGCCTCCGGGGCCACCTCCGTGCCCGGTGGCAGGAGCAGCACATCGGGATCACCCAGCGCGCGCATCCTGATGTACCCGGCGGTGCGCGGTCCGATGCCGTCGAGGTTGAGCAGTTCCTTCTCCGCCTGGTCGCGGTCGGCCCCGGCGTCCAGTGGCACGGTGCCGTCGGCGAGCGCGGTGACCAGCGCGCGCAGCGCCGCACGCCGTGGCGCGGAGGGGACCGGCTCCTCCAGCGTGGCCCCGGCCAGGGTGTCGGTGCCGGGGAAGAGATGGGTGAGTCCTCCGCTGGGCGTCGCCAGCGGCTGCCCGTACGCGCTGACGAGCGCGGCGCCGTGGGCCCGCGCCTCCTCGGCCGGGAGCCGTCCGCCGAGGACGGCGCGGACGGCCAGTTCCTGCGGATCGGCGGCGCCCGGGGAACGCAGCCCCGGCCGGGCGGCCACCAGGGGCGCCAACAGCGGATCGGCCCCGAGGTGTTCGGCCACCGCGTACGGATCGGCGTCGAGGTCGAACAGCCGCCGCATCCGCTGGGTGGCCGTGGTCAGATCGCGCAGCTC
Organism: Streptomyces sp. NPDC045899; assembly: GCF_056431485.1. NCBI lineage: Bacteria > Bacillati > Actinomycetota > Actinomycetes > Kitasatosporales > Streptomycetaceae > Streptomyces > Streptomyces sp. NPDC045899. The sequence continues at coordinate 254,518 of NZ_JBWKKP010000005.1, read as the reverse complement.
CGTCAGACACAGCCGGCACTCCAGCCAGCCGTCACCGGGGCGCTCGTCGACCTCGGCGACGCCATGGCCGTGCGGCAGCCGCAGGGTGCGCCGGTAGGTGCGGGCGCCCCATTCGCCGACCACCTCCTCCACCCCGGCGACGGCGTGCCGCGCGAGCTGGTCGAACAACGCGGCCGCGGCGTACGGTCCACGGAAGGCCAGCCGCAGGGGCACCCCGCCGTAGAACGACCGCGGCGCCACCGGGCCGAACCGTGAGGAGTGGCCGGGCCGGGCCTCGCGCAGCCCGGTCGGGGTGATGGCGTAGATCTCCTTGATGGTGTCGTTGAACTGCCGCACACTCGCGAACCCCGCCGCGAACGCGATCTCCGCGACCTGCATCCGCGTGGTCTGAAGAAGGATCCGGGCGGTGTGGGCGCGCTGCGCGCGGGCGAGCGCGATCGGTCCGGCGCCCAGTTCCGCGTTGAGCTGCCGCTGCACCTGGCGCGGGCTGTAGCCCAGCCGGTGGGCCAGCCCCGCCACGCCCTCGCGGTCCACCACTCCGTCACCGATCATCCGTATCGCGCGGCCGACCACATCGGCGCGGGTGTTCCACGCGGCCGAGCCCGGTACGGCGTCGGGGCGGCAGCGGCGGCACGCCCGGAACCCCTCGCCCTGCGCGGCCGCCGCCGTGGGGAAGAAACGCACGTTCTTCCGCCGGGGCGTGGTCGCGGGACAGCTGGGACGGCAGTAGATACCGGTCGTGGCCACGGCGAAGAAGAACTCACCGTCGAACCGCGCGTCCCGGCCACGCACCGCCTCGTACTTACCGTCTGCCGTGGTCACCATTCCACTGTGCCCCGGTCCGGGGCATGGCGCTGGCGGAAAACGGACATGGCGTTCGCCGCTGTCCACCACCGCCGCGGCGGTCAGGACACATGCGACAGCCGGTCGGCCCGCTCCCTGAGTTCCCGCTCGGTGCGCAGCCCCTTGCGGAGCATCAGCAGCAGTGCGGTCACCAGCAGGGTGAAGAACACGATCGGCGCCAGCAGGGCGGGGGCACCGGCGTTCACCGCGTGCACCGCCATGACGGCGATACCGAACACCATCACCACCAGGACCGCGATCAGCTTGGGGAGATTGCGCTCGCCCCGGATCATCTCGGCGTGGTTCCGGGCGGCGCGGGCGCTCAGTCCGTGGAACGCCGGGTGCTGGGCGACCACCTCGACCGGGGTGCCGGGGGCCAGCGCCTCCTGACCCGCCGCCGGGTCGGGGTCCGGTACGAAGACCCGGTACCGGACGGCCTTCTGTCCCCGGGTGCGCAGATAGCGGTAGCCGAAGGCGGTGGCCAGGTACACGGCGTCGTCCGGAGGCAGTTTGACGTTGGAGATCTCCACTCGCGGGCTGCCGTCGAAGAGTGGGGCACACCGTCCCCAGCGCTCCTGGCGCACCCGCCGCTTCTGATCCGAGACGGGTTCACGCCGCTCGCCCCCGGCCATGTGCCGCTCCTCACCGTTGTGCCCGGCCTTCCGGCCGCCTGTGCGCGGCACAGGCTACCTCCGGGACGAACGGGGGAACGCACCAGGTCAGGGACGGGTGACACAACGGGCCGCCGTAGGGCCGAACGGAACGTGCTGGACGCGGTGTTGGAGCCGTTCCGGGCCCCGGGAACCACTCGCCTGTCCCCTTTCTTTTATAGTCGCCGATTTACGGGGGAGCCGGGGCAGTCCGGACGGGTCCGCGGGAGGCGGGCGCCGTCGGGGTGAACCGGACACGCAGGTCCGCTCCGCGCATACGGACCGGACCATCACTCCACCCTGAACACACACGGCCTTTCTCAAGAGACTCGGTCACTTCGGACGCGTGGAGCGGGCCAGGGGGGAGCGGACCCCGGCCCGCGGGGGTAACGGTTCGAAGATCGATGTCGCTGTTCGCATCACGGATGTCCTTCGGACGGGAGCGGCTTCTCCCAGTCGTACGGACGGCAGCGGCGATGTGCTCAACGCGCCGGAGAAAAATTTCCGGGGCCGCCATGGACGTGGCGGCCGGAGGTCGACCGCGCAGGGTACCAGTCGGTAACGATGGTTGTCCCGGGTTTATTCGTTAGTGATGAGGTCTCCACGTCCGGGCCACACCAGGCACTAGCGTCCGGTGTCACTCCGAAGCAAGGAGGGCGCTGTGCGATCAACATTCGTCAGCAGATCCATCGCATCCAGCCGAACCATCGGCACAGGTCTCATCATTGGGGCACTCGCCATGACACTCGCGGCGATCCTCATCCCCGTGCAGCTGTTCGGTGAGAGCAGCGCCGCATCGTCACTGCCGCCCGGCGTCATTGACGACGGTGGCGGCACGGTCAGCACCCAGTACGGGCCGCTCACCGCCCTGGACCGGGACTTCGTCCGCAAGGTGAAGCTCGCCGGCCTCTGGGAGCTGCCCTCCGGCCGGGAAGCCCAGGAGCGCGGCACCAAGGACTCCGTGAAGACCGCGGGTGAGCACCTCATCGAGGGCCACACCGAGCTCGACCGCCGCGCCAACGAGGTGGGACGGGCGCTGGGTATCGATCTGCCCAACCAGCCCAATGAGCAGCAGCAGGGCTGGCTCGACCAGATGAACAACGCCCCGAGCAGCGCCGAGTTCGAGCGGCTGTTCGCGAACCTGCTACGCGCCGCACACGGGAAGGTGTTCTCGCTCGTCGCCCAGATCCGGGCCCAGAGCCGGAACTCCATGGTGCGATCACTGGCCACCAGGGCCAACACCATCGTTCTCGACCACATCACGGTCCTCGAGGACACCGGGCTCGTCGACTTCGACGCCCTCAACGACTAAGTGAAGTGATCTCATGAGGCAACAAACCCACAAACGCGGCAGGTTCACGAACAAGACCGTCGCAATCGTCGCCGCACTGGCACTGGGCGGAGGCGGGGCCGCGATCATCGCGGCGAACGCGTCCGCCAGCGGCGACAACAACGACTCCGGCGAGAACCGCACGGTGGCCGCAGGATCGTGGACCATCAGCTGCCCCGACGTGGGCCAGCAGCTGTCGTCCGTACCGAGCGGCGCGCGCCCCGAGGTCGACAAGAACCTCGCCGAACTCGACTCCCAGGTGGCCAAGGCCTACCAGCAGATGTCCGAGGGCGAGGGCTCCAACGACACGGTGCTCTCCTCGCTGGAACAGCAGCGGGGCGAGACCATCGACAACATCGGGAACGCCATCGACCAGGACGGCCAGCGCCCCGATGACCTGGACTCGATGAGCAACTGCCAGATGCAGCAGGTCGACAACGGCGGTGACCAGAACGACCAGCAGGGCGACGGCCAGCAGCAGGACGACGGCCAGAACGACCAGCAGGACGGCGGTCAGCAGCAGGACGACGGCCAGCAGGGCGGCGACCAGCAAGGTGGCGACCAGCAGGGTGGTGAGGGCGCCAACGACGTGCCCGGCAACGCCGGTGGCCAGGCGGGCAACGGCCCGTCGCAGGACGACTTCGTGGACATCACCCAGGTGCAGCCGAACGCCCAGGGCGACGACGGGCAGGGCCAGCAGCAGGGCGGTTCGAACGGCACCTTCACCTCGGAGTGCGGGGTCGGTGAGGCGAACCTGCGCAACAGCGACAACGTGATCGTCGCGCCGGGTGTGGGCAACGGCGCGCACCACATGCACGACTACGTGGGCAACGACGGCAACGACGCGTTCGCCAACAACCAGACCTTCGAGCAGGCCGGGACCTCCTGCAACAACGGCGACAAGTCGACCTATTACTGGCCGGTGGTGCGCGCACAGGACGGTCAGGACGAAGCGGACGCCAATGACCTCGGCGGTGGCCAGGAGGGTAACGTCGGGACCATCCTGACGCCCAAGAGCTCCACCATCGAGTTCCAGGGCAACCCGCAGAGCGAGGTCGTGGCGATGCCGAAGTTCCTGCGCATCATCACCGGTGACGCCAAGGCGTTCACCAACGGTGACAAGAACGCCAACGCCTCCTGGAGCTGCACCGGCTTCGAGGACCGGCAGCTGACCGACAAGTACCCGCTCTGCCCCGAGGGCAGCTCGGTGACGCGCACCTTCGACTTCCAGAGCTGCTGGGACGGCCAGAACATCGACAGCGCCAACCACCGGGATCACGTGGCCTTCGCAGGCGAGGACGGCTCCTGCCCCAACGGGTTCAAGGCCATTCCCAAGCTGGTGAACACCATCACCTACGATGTACCGCCGAACACCCCGTTCGCCGTGGACGGCTTCCCCGAGCAGTTGCACAAGCCCATCACCGACCACGACGACTTCATCAACGTCATGCCGGACGACCTGATGAGCAAGGCGGTGGACTGCATCAACAGCGGCCAAAAGTGCAATTGATGAACGAGAACCCCGAGGCGCGCGTCGGCCACCAGGCCGGCGCGCGCCGCGCTGCGACCTCTCACGGGGCGGCCGACGAGCCGTCGGACCAGCAGGGCGTGGAACATCCCGATGTGGCGGGCCCCGGACATACCGACCGACCGGTCCGCTCGCTCTCCGACCCGGAACTGACCCGGTTGCTCCTGGAGGGCTATCGCTCGGGCACCACCAGCCCGGCCGCGGGCGAGATCCTCTACCGCCGCCATCACGCGGCCACGCTGTCGTATGCGCGGACCTGCTGCCGCGCCCTCGATGACGCGGAGGATCTGGCGTCCGAGGCGTTCATCCGCACCTTCCAGGCGGTACGGGCCGGTGGCGGACCGCGCGGGCCCTGGCGGCCGTATCTGCTGACCGTGGTGCGTCACACCGCGGTCGAGTGGAGCGCCGGGGAACGGCAGATCCTGCTCACGGCCGACTTCGAGTCATGGCGCCAGCTCGCGCCCTCGGCCGACCCCCAGCAGCACCTGGTGGCCAGGGAGAACCGCCAGTTGCTCGTCCGCAGTTTCCGCAGACTGCCCGAGCGCTGGCAGACCGTGCTGTGGCTGACCCTCGTCGAGGACGATACTCCGCACCAGGTGGCCGGCATACTGGGGATTTCCCCCAGTGGTGTCACCTCGCTCGCCTTCCGGGCCCGGGAGGGGCTGCGCGAGTCCTACCTCCAGGCACATCTGGAGTCCGCCCGGGACGACCGGTGCCGCCACTTCAGCGCGATGATCGGCGCCTCGGTGCGCCGTGGCGGCGTCCGCGGCCATGCGCTCGCGCACCACCTCGCGTCCTGCGCCTTCTGCGCCCACGCGTACGGCGAACTGCTCGGGCTCAACGCCGCGATGCGCACCGCCGCCCCGGCCCAGGCGCCCGCGGCCGCCCGGCGCTGACCTGCCCGGACACCGCGCACCTGGTGTCCGTCACCACACCCTCGCAACGTCCTCGGCCAGGTCCTGGACACACAGAACTGCCGACCGCGTGGCGGCCGGCAGTTCCGGTGTGCGGTGGTCGGCGCGATGCGACGACCACCCGGCTCACAGTCCGTTGACGCGGGCCTCCCGGGCGATCCCGAGCGGCCGGATTCCGGGGGCCGCTCCGGTACGGGTCCTGCGGCCCACCCGTGAGGCGTGCCGGCGGATCCGGTCCATCTGCGCCATCAGCCGCCGTCCACGCAGCGCCATCTCCAGCTCGAAGCGGATCCGCGGATCCCGCAGCCCCGGTCCGAAGAGCTTCTCTATCTGGCGCAGCCGGTACCGCACGGTCTGCGGATGCACCTTGAGCGCCTTCGCCGCCTCCGGTGCGCCACCGCCCTCGAGCCACGCCAGCAGGGTCATCTGCAGCCGTTCGCTCTGCCGGGGGGTCAGCCCGACCAGCGGTTTGAGCCACCGCGAGGCCAGGGCCCGGACCAGCGACTCGTCCTGGAGCAGCAGCAGCATCGACAGGTGGTCGTCGACGAAGAGCACCCGGGCCTCGGGGCCGCTGCGCGCGGGAGCCATCGTCAGCAGCTTCCGCGCCCAGCGCACCGAGGACGCCGCGTCGTTGAGCGGCACCACATGCCCGACCGCGGCGGTGCGGCCGCGCAGCGCGGTCTCCAGCGCGCCACGGGTGCCGCAGTCCACCGGCGGCTCCCGGTCCGGGTCCCGCTCGCCGTCCACGGTCCGGTCGACGACGGTGTCCGGCGGGGGCTCGCTGTCCGCGTCGGGGTCCGGGATCAGCAGGCACAGTTCGTCCCCGACCGCGCCGATCAGGGTGTCTCCCAGCACGGCGGCCAGTTGCGGCGCCTCGCCCGGGGTGGGCAGGGCGATGGCCTGGACGGTTTCGGGGAGGGGCCACCGGGCGGCCCGCGAAAGCTCCGCCAGGGTCCGCTCGGGGACCGGTACTTCACTGGTCAGAGCCTCGAACAGCTCACGGCGGGCCCGCTCGGGGGGAACCTCCGCCAGCCGTTCGTCACCGGAGCGGGCCGGTGGGGAGGCGACCGGTTCACCGGCGCCTTCCTCACCGGGCTTCCGGTAGCCCAGTGCCGTCAGCAGAGCCTGCTCGACTCCGGTTCGGACCTTCTCTCGCTCAGAGTCCTCCAGGAGTTCGGAGAATCCCGGGAGTCTGTGCCGAAGGGTCTCAACCACCTCATCGGCCAGGGACGGGAGTTCATTGCGCAGAACGCGGGTCCACTCGCCACGGGGGCGGGACCACATGCGGTTCACGAGTTCGCCCATCATTACCTCGTTCTTGCCGGGGGGAGGGCCTGGCCGTTGGGGGGTCGGTCAGGCCCGTGGAGGTGCCTCCGTCTCCGGTTCGTCCGGTCCGGAAAGGGAGTCGAGGGTCCTCCGCTACGTCATAGAGGACCCCCGCCCCCACCGGTCCCGGCATTTTGCCGTTTCTTTGCCACGGGGATGGCACCGGATCGGTGGGAGACGGTGTGGGCACGGTTTCTCCACAAGAAGTTGTCACGTTACGACAAATCTTATGGAGATCACGTGTAGTTCCGAGAAGCTGCTGATCCCAAGACGACTTTGACGTATCTCGTCACCCGCGCGAATCCGCGCGATCGGGAGGCTCCATGTCCATGTCCCAGTTGCCGACTCCCCGCTCCCAGGGGCCGCGCCGAAGGGGACGTCACACCGGATCGGTTCCCGAGGGAACCCTCGGAGCACCCGGCGGCCGACGAGCCGACCGACGGTCCCGGACACGTGCCCGCCCCGGGGGCGGTCAGTCCCGGCACCTTCGTCTCTACGCTATCGGTGCGGCGGTGCTGTTGTCCCTCGTTGTGGCGAACAACGCGGGCGCATTCACCAAGACCTGGGCTTTTCTGGACTTCGGCGCCGGTGTGCTCGCTCTGGTGTCTCTCACTTCGGCGGTACTGTGGGGACTCGCGGCCACCGACCAGCTCTTCCTGCGCACCAACCACCGGCTGATCGCGCAGGGGGTCCACCGGGCCGCCGCCGTCGGCGGGTTGTGCTTCCTCGCGCTGCATGTCTGGGTGAAGGTGGCGGAGAGCCACACGCCCGCCGCATCCATCGTGATACCGTTCGCTGACGCAAATCGGCCTGTGCTCATCGGCCTTGGCACCATCGCCGCGTACCTCTTCACCACCGCGGCGGTGACCGGGGCGGTCCGCAGCGCTTTCGCATCGACCGGCAAATCCCGCTGGCGGTACCGTTGGTGGCGTGCGCTGCACGTGGCCGCGTATCCGGCGTGGTGTGCCGCGCTGATCCACGGCCTCAAGGCTGGCCGTGCCGCCAAGGACTGGGCCACCATCGGGTATGTCATGGCCCTGGCTGGTGTGGCGGTCGCGTTGTGGATCCGGCTCGCTTCCCGGCGGGCCCGGCACGGTGAGAGGACGGACGGCATCGAGGTGCGGAATCCCCCAGCTCGCGGTCGGCAGGACGGCCGGACCGGACGCAGCGGACCGAGTGTGCCCCGTCCGCGCTCCGCGGAGCCCGACCGGCGGAACACTGAGCCGCTCGGCGCATCCCGCGGGTGGGACCGGTGATCACAGCCAAGCCCAGGCTGGCCTGCATCGATCCGCCCCGGCTGCTCGCCGGGCTGGACGAGGCATACCGGCTTGACCGGGTCGGCCACCTGACGGTGCACGGGCAGATGCCCGCCCTGCGCGCCGATGAACTGGTGGCCCTCGCGGAGAACATCGACCTCCGTGGTCGGGGCGGCGCGGGATTCCCGTTCGCCAAGAAACTCACCTCCGTCATCGAGTCGGCGTCGCGCCGGGACGGCCGCTGCGCCGTCGTCGTCAACGGCAGTGAGGGCGAGCCCAGCTGCCTGAAGGACACCGCGCTGCTGCTGCACACTCCGCATCTGGTGATCGACGGCGCCATGCTGGCGGCCGAGGCACTCGGTGCGGAGGACGTGTGCATCGCGGTGCACCGGCCCGATGTGGAGGAATCCCTCGCCGCCGCCATCGCCGAACGCGGCCCGAGCGGACCGCGGCTGCGGGTCTCCCGCACCCCGGACCGCTTCGTCGCGGGTGAGGGCGGTGCCGTCATCAACGGCATCAGCGGCGCCCCGGCCATCCCCAACGGCCGGAAGATCCGCACCAGTGACAGCGGGCTCGGGGGTCTGCCCACCCTGTTGTCCAACACCGAGACCTTCGCCCAGCTCGCCGTGGCGGCGCGGATGGGCGCCCTGCCGTACCGCTCGGTGGGGCTGCCCACCGAACCGGGCACCACACTGCTGACGGTGGCGGGCAAGTTCGTCATGGAGACCCCCACCGGGGTCCCGCTGACCTACATCCTGGAGCTGTGCAACCTCACCCCCGGTCAGGGCGTTCTGGTCGGGGGGTACCACGGCAAGTGGCTGGACCCCAACAGCATCAACGCCACCACCATCTCCCGCGAGTCCATGAAGAAGTACGGCGCCCGGCTGGGCGCCGGAGCGGTGCTGCCGATCCCCGAGGACACCTGCCCGCTGGGTGAGACCGCCCGGGTCACGCGCTGGCTGGCCGCGGAGACCGCGGGCCAGTGCGGGCCCTGCTTCATCGGGCTGCCCGCGCTCGCGGACGCGCTCGGCCAGGTGGAGCGCGGTGGCGGCCAGGCCGCCGTCGACAGCGTCCGCGCGTTCATCAACTCGGTGAAGAAGCGCGGTGCCTGCAGCCATCCGGACGGTACGGCCGGTTTTGTGACCACCGCGCTGGATGCGTTCCCCGAGGAGATCGAGTCCCACGCCCTGGGCATGGGGTGCGGCCGGCCGACCCTCGGTGTGCTGCCGCTGCCCGAGGACTCCCAGCCCCTGGCACTGCCCCCGGGCCCCTCCGCGGCCGAGCCCCGCCGTGAACGGGGGCCGCGGGAGCGGATGGAGCAGCTCATCGTGGACTGGTCGCTGTGCCAGGGCCACGGCCTGTGCGCGGACATCATTCCCGATGTGCTCCAGTTGGGCATCGACGGCTATCCCGCCTCGGCGAAGATGGACGTTCCTCGCCAGCTGCGGGCCCAGGCGGTGCGCGCGGTCCGGCGCTGCCCGGCGCTGGCCCTGCGCATCGAGGAGTAGCCGCCCCCAGTACCCCCGGCGCCATCCCCGACGGCCGTTATTCAACGGCCGTCGACTGCTGTGTGCTCAACGATTCCCGTTTTTTTGCGTCGGATGACAAATTCCGGGCCCGCTGAACGTCGCTCGGCACCGGCTCCGTATGCACATGACGTCGGCGCAAACACCGCCGGACCGAGAGAGATTGCAGAGGAATGGTCATGGAGAAGCGGCGTCAGATCGCATTCGCCGGAGTGTCCGTCGCGATGGTTCTGCTGACAGCGGCGTGCGGCAGCAGCAAGGACAACTCCTCCGGTCAGAGCTCCAATGTCCAGCCCGCCGGCGGTGCCCAGAACGTGGGCGCGGGCGCGACGCCCGGTGCGGCCGGGGCGTCCTCCGGTGCGGCGGGCGGCTACGAGGCGGGCGGCGACACCGGCGCGGCGGCGGGCTCCGGCAGCACCGGCAACTCGGGCTCGGCCAAGGAGGTGACCGCGAAGAAGGACGCCAAGCTGGGCGAGATCGTCACCGACGCGAAGGGCTGGACGCTCTACCGGTTCGACGAGGACACCCCCAAGCCCGCCAAGTCCAACTGCAACGACGCCTGCGCCACCAAGTGGCCCCCGGTGCCCGCCGACGCGGCCGCCGGCACCGGGATCGAAAAGTCCGCACTGGGCTCGGTCACCCGCTCCGACGGCACCAAGCAGCTGACACTCGAGGGGTGGCCGGTCTACCGTTACGCGGGTGACACCAAGGCCGGTGACACCAAGGGCCACGGCGTGGGCGGCACCTGGAACGCGCTGGCACCCGACGGCAAGCCGGCCGGCAAGAAGGCCGCGGGCACCGACGAGAGCCTCCAGCTCATGGTGAACAACAACGCCGAGCTGGGCAAGATCATCGTGGATGGCAAGGGAATGACGGTCTACCGGTTCAACAAGGACAGCGCCTGGCCGATGAAGACCGGCTGCCTCGGCGCCTGCCTGGACACCTGGAAGCCCGTCAAGGCCGTGAACACCTCCAAGGTCGCGGGTCTGGACGCCACGAAGGTCACCTCCTTCACCCGTCCCGACGGCAGCAAGCAGGCCGCCTTCGACTGCTGGCTGCTCTACACCTTCACCGGTGACACCAAGCCCGGCGACATCAACGGCCAGGGCAAGGCGGGCCAGTGGTTCGCGGTCACCGACAAGGGCAAGAAGGCGAGCGCCACGGCGCAGTGAACACGGAACACGGTCACCGCAGGGGGCCCGAGGCCGCAGAGGACCCGGGCCCCCGCCGGACTCCCATCAGGAGGTTGTAGTGTCACCCGCACTCCGAGCCACCGCGCTGTGCGCGGTTCTGCTGTTCGTGGGCGGCTGCGCGGGCAGCAGCACGGAGCACGATGCCGCGAAGCATCCGCGGGAGAAGGCGGCTCCGGCCAAGGAGTTCGGCAAACCCGGCAAACCCGCCCAGCTGACCGGGATCGCCGATGCCATCGGCTGCAAGGCGAACGTCATCACCGAGGCGGAGGAGCTCCGGCAGGGTGCCTGCACCTCCGGTAAGAACCGCTACACGATGGTGACCTTCGCCACCGCCAAGGGTCAGCACGACTGGCTGGCGACCTCCAAGGACTACGGAGGCACCTACCTGGTCGGCACGCGCTGGTCGGTGACCGGCCTGTCCACCGGTGCGCTCAAGCCCCTGCGCGCGAAGATCGGCGGGGCCATCGAGCACGGGATGTCCATGTCCCACGGGGGTTCGGGCTCGCACAAGGGCTCCCCCTCGAAGGGCGGATCCGGATCGCACGGTGGTTCCGGATCGCACGACGGCATGGACGGTATGGAGGGCATGGACGGTATGTGACCCGCGCCGCCGACCAGGTGGCGAAGCGTTTCAGCTGGTCATGCCACCCTCGTCTCGGCCCACCTGACCAGATCGGGGTCGGCGAGGGTGTCCACCCACAGGTCCACCGGGGGGCGTTCGTCCACCGGTTTCCGCGGGCCGACGCCGAGGACCTTCATGCCCGCGCGGGCCGCGGAGAGAAATCCGCAGTGGGAGTCCTCGACCGCGAGCGTGTCACCGGGGGCCGCACCGCACAGCCGGGCGGCCTCGAGATAGACGTCGGGGTACGGTTTGGGCCGCATCTCCCCCTCGGGGACGAGTACATGCCCGAAGTGGCGCAGCAGCCCCGCCTTGGCGAGCCCGTCCTCGACCACGTCCCGCGGGCAGTTGCTCGCGATGGCCAGCGGTGCGAACGCCGCGGCCTTCTCGACCAGTTCCGGTGCGCCCGGCATGGTGACCGGGTCCTCCGCCACCAGGGCGCGGAAGGCGTCGAGCAGCTGCTCGGTCATCTGCTCGGCCAGTTCGGGGTGTCCCGCGAATTCCGCCAGCATTCGGCCGCATTCGCTGAAGTGGAGTCCCTTGGTGCGCCGGGCGAACTCTTCGGTGGGGGCGGCTCCGTGCTCTCTGAGCACGATTTCACGCGCCTCCTCCCAGTGCCGTTCGGAATCCATCAGGGTGCCGTCGCAGTCGAAGACGATGGCGGCTGGGGTCCATGCGAGGAGCTTTTCGGCTGTCATCTGCCTGCCGTTCCATGGGAGGTGGAGGAATCGGCGCAGGGGGTGCCTGTACCTGCGGGGAGCAGCGCAGTGGATTTCCTGGCGGCTCGGTGCGCGAATGCGCCCACCGCTGCTGTCCGATGCGCGAGCGCCTTATGGCGTGCGCGACATGGGAGGCCGTACAGACGGAGAATCCGCCCGCCCGAAACATAACGATCACTACGTTAATTGGATGACCCGGAGTAAGCAAGACATCACGGAACGTCGGCGGTTTGTTCACCGTCGCGCGCGTTCGCCACTCAATGCGTTCGTCGTACGGACGGTTTGACGGTCAGACGTACGGTCACTGGTACTGGAGCACTCCGACCGCCGTACAGATCGCCGCCTGGCGCAGCCGGAAGACGCAGGTCCTGCCGTGGGAGGTGCACTCCACCACGGCGGGCGGATACGACTCGGTGAAGCGGATCGCCTTCAACCGGCAGGCGACGGGCCGGATCAGCGTTCCCTCGGTGGCCAGAGCCGCGGCCTGCCGGGCGCTCTCCAGCAGCACCAGGCCCGGGACATGGTCGCTCCAGTGGTCGAAGAAGAACGGGTGGCGGGTGTCGGCCGGGTCCAGGTACACCACTCCCCCGTCCCTGACCACCAGGACGTCGCGGGCGGCGGGAACGCCCAGTTGACCTGGAGAGGGACGGACCGCGGCGCGCAGTCGGCGCCGTGCGGTCTGGCCCGAGGCGGCCGAGCGGGTCTCGGCGTAGGAGGTGCCGTCGAGGAAGCGCGCGGTGCCCCCGGCCCAGGCGAACCTTCTGCCGCCGGCCGAGAGCGCGATATCGAGCCGCATCCCGGAGACGAACCGCCCGCAGGGCGTGGTGTGGAGGTCCGTCACGGCGGCGTGGCAGGTGATGTCGGTGGCGCCGTGCGGCGCGCGCGGCTCGGCCTCGGGGTCGAGGCGGTAGAAGAGGTCGCGGATGAGGAAGTGCGCGCCCGCGGGCACCGCGTAGTACCGGGTGGGGATGTAGATCCCCAGCTCCCGAAGGGTTTCCGCGATCATCAGCGGATGGTGCCGGCCGTCCCCGCCGTGCGGGAAGGTCGGATGGGAGCGGGGCCACTGGGCGGCGGCCTCGAAACGGTCGTCACCGAGCGTGCGCACGTCGGTGAGCAGCACCTCGGCCACCGAGACCCGGTGCACGGCCTCGCGTTCCACGGTGCGGGACCAACTGAGCGGCCGCCCGGTGGGACCGGACGGCTCCGAAAGGCCATGAGCCTCACGAACGATCACTATAAAATACTAATAATGTTTGACCTGACTCGCCTCATCTCCATGGCGGGGTGAAATTCCGCTAAGTTCGCTCCGTACCCGAAGCGGCTGATGAAGGACGGCGAACACGTGCAAGAGCGGGCCGAACAGACGCGCCGATCCCTTCTGGAGGCGGCCGCATCCCTTTTCGACGAACGGGGATACGCCGGGACGAGTATCAGCGACATCACCCACCGGTCCGGGCACACCAGCGGCGCCATGTATTTCCACTACACGAGCAAGGAACGGCTCGCGCTGGCCGTGGTGGAGGAGCATTTCGCGACCTGGCCGCCGCTGATCGAGCAGCACACCGCCATCGCCACCTCCGCGCTGGAGCAACTCGTCCGGCTCAGCTTCGCGGTGGCCCGTGCCTTCCGCGATGACATCGTGGTGCGGGCGGGGGCCCGGCTGTGGACGGAGCGCACGCTGATCGAGGCACCCCTTCCGCCGCCCTTCGTGGGCTGGATCGACGCGGTGGGGAAGATGCTGGAGCACGCCCACACCGAGGGCGAGCTGGCCGCCCATGTCGAGCCGCAGGCCGCGGCCAGGACCGTGGTGTGCGCCTTCTTCGGTCTGCACACCGTCTCGGAGGCGCTGGACGGTCGACGGCTGGTCGAGGACCATCTGACCGATCTGTGGACGCTGCTGCTGCCCTCGCTCCAGGCCCGCCCCGGGTCCGCCGCCGAACTGCTGGCGGCGGCCCGGAGCACGGACCCGGTACCGCTGCGCGCCGACGGCGGGGCCGTCGGCGCGGACGAGGCGTGAGCGGTGGGGCCTACTTCCAGATCTCGCCGACCCACTCCGGGTGGTCGATGAACGGGTTGCGGTTGTGCTGGACGGTGTCGAAGATGACGTCGTTGCGGTGCTTCTCGAAGGTGTCCGGCGGGTCCTCGTCGTTCCACTTCTTCAGCACCGACAGCCGCCCGAGGTTGGGCTGGGAGCCGTTGTCCGTCTTGTCGTTGACCTCCAGGTCGGGGAAGTCGTCGTCGCCCTGGTAGCGGACGGACATGTAGAGGACCATCCGGGCCACATCGCCCTTGACCTGGTCCCGCGGTTCGAAGGAGTCGTCGTCGGTGCGGTTGCCGGGGGCTCCCTCGACCTCGGAACCGCCGGCGTCGAAGTCCTTGTTCCCCCGGATGCTGTTGACCGTGACATTGGCCGGACGCAGGTGGTGGACATCGGTCCCGGGACCGGTGGCGGTGCCGAAGTCGCCGTGCGACTTGGCCCAGACGTGCTCACGGTTCCACTGGTCGGGTCCGGAACCGTTCGCGTCCTTGCTCTGTGAAGTCCCCGTGTAGAGCAGGATCACATTCGCGGAGTTGTCCGGGTCCTCGTCGGTCTTCTTGAGGGCGTCCCAGACCTCGTCGTACGACAGCTTGGTGACGTCGGTGCTGATGATCGTATGCAGCGCGTCCCTCAAGGGGTCGCCGGTCTTGCCGATGGCGTCCTTGTAGTAGGTGTCGTCGTACGACGTGGAAGTGGCCGTGACCTCGGCGGTTGCCGGGGTCTGTACCGTGACGGCGATGGTGGTGACGCCGGCCAGCAGGGCCAGTGCTTTCCATCGGTGGGGGGTGACGTGCACGGGTGGTCTCCTTTCCCCTCTTTGCGACCGTTGTTCGATCCCCGAAAGCGTGTCAGACACGCGATCGTCCGATGGTGAACAACGTGCAGAGGTTCTGTGTCAGGGCCATGACGAGATGGGAGTGGTCAACGGGGCGATTCGGGCCAACGACCGGAATCGGCCGGGTCCGTCGTACGGGTGAATTTCCGCCGCGAACGGCGTGGGGTCATGCGTGGACGACGGGGGACGGGGCACTCGCCCCGCAGATGACGTGGCCACCGTCGACGACCCTGGGAGGACACCGTGGCACGGCAGAACGACCCGATTCCCCCGCACCCGGCACTGCGTGACCCCGGGCCGGCATCGCCCACCCCGTCACCGGGCCCGGGCGGCCCGGAGCCGGGTCCCGCACCGGGGCCGGTACCCGGCCCGCCACCGGGACCACCGCCGGACCCGGTGCCCACTCCCCCGCCCAGCCCGCCGCCGAGCCCCACTCCGGGACCGCCGCCGGGACCGTCCCCGGACCCGGTGCCCAACCCTCCGGGCCCCGACCCGGTCCCGGATCCGTCACCGGCCCCGGGGCCGCTCACCGAGAACCCGTAGTCCCCACACCGTCCACCGTGCCCCGCCGCGCCCTCGTCGCACGGCGGGGCACGGTGCGTCCACGAGCATCCGCTTGCGCGAGAACGAACGTTCTCCTACCGTGGTGACTCCAGGAGAGAACGATGATTCTCTCTCCTTGGCGCGGCTGTTCGCCGTGCCCGTCCCGAGGAGACGCCGCCATGACCGGTCAGAAGCCCCCGCTGCCGCCCTTCACCGAGGAGACCGCCCGCCTGAAGGTGCGGCTCGCCGAGGACGCCTGGAACACCAGGGACCCCGCCCGGGTCGCCCTCGCGTACACCGAGGACTCCGAGTGGCGTAACCGCGATGTGTTCCTGCGCGGCCGGGGTGAGATCGTCGAATTCCTGACCGCCAAGTGGGAGCGCGAACTCGGCTACCGGCTGCGCAAGGAACTGTGGGCCTGGACCGGCGACCGGATAGCCGTCCGCTTCGAGTACGAGTACCACGACACCGAGGGCCGGTGGTTCCGCGCCTACGGCAACGAGAACTGGGAGTTCGACGGATACGGCCTGATGCGCAAGCGCTACGCCAGCATCAACGACCTGCCCATCACCGCCGGGGAGCGCCGCGTCGCGGTGTGACGGTGGCGGTGGCCGGGCGGACGGCGGCGCTGCCACCGCACGTCGAGGAGAGGCGATGGAGAAGCAGATGTCCCGTGACACCGCCCGGGCCCGCCCGGTACTGGAGCCCGCCGCCGCCGAGTTGGCCGAGGCCAGCGCCAAGCCGCCGTTCCTGTACCAGATGTCGCCCGCCGAGGGCCGCAGGGCGGTGGACGAGGCACAGTCCGGCCAGGTGGACAAACCCGAGGTGGACGAGGAGTGGATCAGCGTCACGGGAATCCCGGAGGGTGGTGTCAAAGCCCGGATCCTGCGTCCGCCGGGGGTGGGCGGCACCCTGCCGGTGATCCTCTACATCCACGGCGCGGGCTGGGTGTTCGGCAACGCGCACACCCATGACCGGCTGGTCCGGGAGCTGGCCGTCCGGGTCGGCGCCGCGGTGGTCTTCCCCGAGTACGACCTCTCGCCCGAGGTCCACTACCCGGTGGCGCTGGAGCAGAACTACGCCGTCGGGCAGTGGATCGTGGCCCACGGCGAGGGCGCGGGGCTCGACCCCGCGCGGATCGCGGTGGTCGGGGACTCGGTCGGCGGCAATATGTCCGCGGCACTCACCCTGATGGCCAAGGAGCGCGGCGATCTCTCCCTGGTCCACCAGGTGCTGTTCTACCCCGTCACCGACGCCGCCTTCGACACCGGCTCCTACGACCAGTTCGCCGAGGGCTACTACCTCACCCGTGAGGGGATGCGCTGGTTCTGGGACCAGTACACGACCGATCCGGCCCAGCGCGCCGAGATCACCGCCTCCCCGCTGCGTGCCGAACCCGCCCAGCTCGCCGGACTGCCCCCGGCCCTGGTGATCACCGGCGAGGCGGATGTGCTGCGGGACGAGGGCGAGGCGTACGCGGCCAAGCTGCGCACCGCCGGAGTGCCGGTCGCCGCCGCGCGGATGCAGGGCATCATCCATGACTTCCTGATGCTCGACGCGCTCCGCGACACCCGGGCCGCGCGCGCCGCCCTGGACCTGGCCGTGGACACCCTGCGCGGCGCGCTGCACACCGCGTGAACCGCCGCCGGGGACTCACTTCCCGGCGGCGCGCTTCGCCTGCCGCTTGAGCTCCTGCTTGTGGGCGCGGACCTTGTCCAGCGAATCGGGGCCGGTGATGTCGGCGACCGAACGGTGCGCGTCCTCCTCGCCATAGGCACCGGCGGCCTCCCGCCAGCCCTCGGGGCACACCCCCAGCCGCTTGCCGAGGAGCGCCACGAAGATCTGGGCCTTCTGCTTGCCGTACCCGGGCAGCTCCTGCAGCCGCCGGAGCAGTTCGGCACCGCTGTCCACATCGCGCCACACCGCCTCGGCGTCCCCGTCGTACGTCTCCACGAGGTACTGGCACAGCTGCTGGATCCGCTTGGCCATCGACCCGGGGTAGCGGTGCACCGCGGGCTTCTGCGACAGCAGCTCCACGAACCGCTCGGGGTCCTGGGCGGCGATCTCCCGGGCGTCCAGATCGTCGGAACCCATGCGCTGGGCGATGGTGTGCGGACCGGAGAACGCCCACTCCATGGGGACCTGCTGATCGAGCAGCATCCCGGTCATCAGGGCCAGCGGGCTGCGCCCGAGCAGGGCGTCGGCCGCGGGCTGCTGGGCGAGGCGAAGGGTGGCGTCCATCCCGGCTGTGTACCCGGCACCGGGTACCCGAATCCCGGACCAGCCCGCATTCCCCCCGAAAAGCGCATGAACACATACCAATATGGCCGAATTGCGAGCGGTTAAGGATCATGCGACGGTGGGGGGAAACCGCCGTGACATCGGACCACGGAGGCGAGTGACCATGTCAGCAACCGCGACTCGCCGACGGCGCCATGACGACACTCCCGACACCGGCGGTGCCTTCCAGCGTCTGTCCCGACTGCCCTCCGGGCCCGAGCGCGACGCCCTGCGCGAGGCCATCATCTGCGCCTGGCTGCCGGTCGCGAAACGGCTGGCGCTGCGCTTCCGCAACAAGGGCGAGAACATGGAGGACCTCACCCAGGTCGCCTCGCTGGCCCTGGTGAAGGCGGTCGACCGCTATGACCCGGACCTCGGCCACGCGTTCCCCTCCTATGCCATCCCGGTCATCACCGGTGAGCTCAAACGGCACTTCCGCGACTACCTGTGGACGCTGCACATCCCGCGCAACATCCAGGAGGTGCGCTCACGCACCCGCTCCGCCCGGGACGCGCTGGAACAGGAGCTCGGCGGCCGCACCCCCACCATCACCGAGATCTGTCTGCGCACCGGGATGCCTCAGGAGGATGTGAAGGCCGGGCTGGAGGCCAGCGCCTCGTGCACCCCGCTCTCGCTCAACGCCGCGGTCCAGGGCGCCGAGGAGCGGCTGCTCGCCGAGACGGTGGGCGCGGACGACGCGGCGATCGAACGGGTCGTCAACCGGGAGGCGCTGCGGGTACTGATCTCGCACCTCTCGGAACAGGACCGCTATGTGCTGTACCTGCGCTTCTTCGCCGGGCTCTCACAGAGCCAGATCGGCGAGATCCTCGGCTTCTCACAGATGCACATATCCCGCAGGCTCTCCCGCCTCTACAGCGAGCTGCGCCAGGGACTCATGGCCTGCGCCTGACGCCTGACACCCGACCCCCGGCAGGAGGTGCCGATGCGCTCCGAGACCGCCCGAATCGCCGTGGACGACGCCATGCTGGTGGGAGATCTCGTGGTACCCGAACACCCCGTCGGCGTGGTGGCCTTCGCGCACGGCAGCGGCAGCTCCCGGCACAGTCCGCGCAATCGCGCGGTGGCCGAGGTGCTCCAGCGGGCGGACCTCGCCACCCTGCTGTTCGACCTGCTCACCGAGGCCGAGGAGCGGGTGGACGCGATCACCGCCGAGCACCGCTTCGACATTCCGCTGCTGGGGCGGCGGCTGGTGGGCGCGGTGGACTGGCTCGCCGGACATCCGGCCACCACCGGGCTGCCGGTCGGCCTGTTCGGCGCCAGCACCGGCGCCGCGGCGGCGCTGACGGCCGCGGCGGAGCGGCCGGACCGGGTGCGGGCCGTGGTCTCGCGCGGCGGGCGGCCGGATCTCGCGGGCGGGGTGCTGAACCGGGTGGGCGCGCCGGTGCTGCTGGTGGTGGGCGGTGACGACCATGAGGTGCTGGCGCTGAACGAACAGGCCGCCGCCATGCTCGCCGCCCCGCACGAGGTCCATGTGGTGCCCGGTGCCACCCATCTGTTCGAGGAACCGGGAACCCTGGAGCAGGCGGCCGAGGCGGCGCGCGACTGGTTCGCGCGGATGAGCCGCCGTCCGGCCCGCGGCGCCCGCCGCTGAGTGTTCCTAGCCGCCGGTGCCCAGCACCTGCCCCAGGTCGTAGGAGACCGGCTCCTCCAACTGGGCGTAGGTGCAGCTGTCGGGGTCGCGGTCGGGGCGCCAGCGGCGGAACCGCGCGGTGTGCCGGAAGCGGTCGCCCTGCATATGGTCATAGGCCACCTCGCAGACCCGCTCGGGGCGCAGCGGCACCCAGGACAGGTCCTTGACCCCGGTCCAGCGGCTGGGCGCGCCGGGCATCCGGGACCGGGCGTGCGCCTCCTCCCGGGCCCAGTCCGCCCAGGGGTGACCCTCGACGGTGGGCATGACCAGCGGCTCCAGTTCGGTCATCAGCTCCTGGCGGCGGCGCATGGGGAAGGCGGCGCACACCCCGACGTGCTGGAGACGGCCGGTGGGGTCGTGCAGTCCCAGCAGCAGCGAGCCCACGACCGGGCCGGACTTGTGGTGGCGCAGTCCGGCGACGACGCAGTCGGCGGTGCGCTCGTGTTTGACCTTGACCATGACGCGTTCGCCCGGCCGGTAGCCGAGGTCGAAGGGTTTGGCGACGACTCCGTCCAGCCCCGCGCCCTCGTACCGCTCGAACCACTCCCGGGCCACCTGCTGGTCGTCGGTCCAGGGCGCGGTGAAGACCGGATCGGTGGCTCCGCGCAGTGCCTCGGTCAGGGCGTCCCGGCGCTCCCTCAGCGGGGCGTCCATCAGGGAGGTGTCGCCGAGGGCGAGGAGGTCGAAGGCGACGAAGCCCGCGGGGGTGGCCCCGGCCAGCATCCGGACCCGGGAGTCGGCGGGGTGGATGCGCTCCAGCAGGGCGTCGAAGTCCAGGCGTCCGCCGCGCACGATGACGATCTCACCGTCCAGTACGCAGCGCGGCGGCAGCTGGGCGAGCAGGGCCTCGGCCAGTTCGGGGAAGTAGCGGGTCAGCGGTTTGCCGGTGCGGCTGCCGACCTCCAGCTCGTCGCCGTCACGGAAGACGATGGCCCGGAAACCGTCCCACTTGGCCTCGTAGCGCATACCGGCGGGGATGGCGGCCGCGGACTTGGCCAGCATCGGGGCGACGGGGGGCATCACCGGAAGGTCCATGGTGTCCGATTGTGCGTCGGCCACGGGCCGCGCGCCCGCCGGGAGGTGACCTTGGGCGGCCGGGCCTAGCGTGACCCTATGGGAGAGACGGTGGAGCTCACGGTCGGTGAGCGTACGGTGCGGCTGTCCAACCCCGGGAAGGTGTACTTCCCCCAGCGCGGGTACACCAAGCTGGACCTCGCCCGGTACTACCTGGCGGTCGGTGACGGGGTGCTGCGGGCGCTGCGGGACCGGCCGACGACGATGGAGCGCTACCCGGACGGCGTAGACGGGGAGTCGTTCTTCCAGAAGCGGGCGCCGAAGAACCACCCCGACTGGATCCCCACCGGCCGGATCTCCTTCCCCAGCGGGCGCTACGCGGACGAGATCTGCCCGACCGAGGTGGCGGCGGTGGTGTGGGCGGCCAATCTCGGCTGTCTGACGTTCCATCCGTGGCCCGTGCGGCGCGAGGACACCGATCACCCCGACGAACTGCGGATCGACCTCGATCCGCAGCCGGGCACCGACTACCGGGACGCGGTGCGCGCGGCGGAACAGCTGCGCGAGGTGCTGGACGGACTGGGGCTGCGCGGCTGGCCCAAGACCTCGGGCGGGCGCGGGCTGCACGTGTTCGTCCCGATCGAACCGCGGTGGACCTTCACCCAGGTGCGCCGGTCCGCGATCGCCGTGGCGCGGGAGCTGGAGCGGCGGGCGCCGGACCGGATCACCACCGCGTGGTGGAAGGAGGAGCGCGGCGCGAAGATCTTCGTCGATTACAACCAGACCGCCCGGGACCGCACCATCGCCAGCGCCTATTCCGTCCGCCCCCGCCCCGACGCCCCGGTCTCCGCGCCGCTGCGCTGGGACGAGGTGGCCGACGCGCGGCCGCAGGACTTCGACCTGGTGACCATGCCGGTGCGCTACCGCGAACTGGGCGATGTGCACGCCGATATGGACGAGCACGCCTTCCGGCTGGAGAGCGCGCTGGAACTCGCCGACCGGGACGAACGGGAACACGGACTGGGCGATCTGCCCTATCCCCCGGAGCACCCCAAGATGAAGGGCGAGCCCAAGCGGGTGCAGCCGAGCCGGGCGAGGAGCGAGGACTGAACCTCCGGTGGACCACCGGCGTTCCGGCCGGATCCGGCCGCCGTGAAAAAATCGGGCCATGGCAGCCTCGCCGTCCTTCGTCCACACCGGCCGTCACCGGGTCGCGGTGCTGGTCCGGCATGGACTGCTGCCGTTCGAGCTGGGCATGGCGCACCGGCTGTTCGGCCGGGCGGTGTCGGCCGCGGGCGAGCCGCTGTACGAGGTGGTGACCTGCGCCCTGGTGCCCGGCGAGGTCCGTACGGACTCCGACGTCACCGTGAACGTCCGCCACGGGCCCGAGGCGCTGGCCGAAGCCGACACGGTGCTCGTCCCGGCCGCCAACGAGGAGGATCCGCCGCAGACCGAGGGGTCTCTCGGCGCCGGACTCGGCGCCGCCTTCGCACGGATCCGCCCCGGCACCCGGATCGCCTCGATCTGCACCGGTGCCTTCGTCCTGGCCGCCGCCGGGTTGCTCGACGGCCGCCGGGCGACCACCCACTGGCAGTCCGCCGACCACTTCCGCAGGCTGTTCCCCGCCGTCGACCTGGACCCCGATGTCCTCTACGCCGACGAGGGCACGGTGCTCACCTCCGCCGGGGACGCCTCGGGGATCGATCTGATCCTCCATATGATCCGGCGCGACCACGGTTCGGCGGTGGCGGGCGAGGTCGCCCGTGGCTCGGTGGTGGCCCCGCACCGGGAGGGCGGACAGGCCCAGTTCATCCGGCGCCCGGTCCCCGAGCGGCGCGGCTCGTCCACCGGCACGGCCCGTGCCTGGGCGCTGACCCGGCTGGACCGGCCGGTCAGCTTGCGGGAGATGGCCGAGCGGGAGTCGATGAGCGTACGGACCTTCACCCGGCGGTTCCGCGAGGAGGTCGGGATGACACCGGTGCAGTGGCTGACCCGGGCCCGGCTGGAGCGTGCCAGGGAACTGCTGGAGGAGACCGATCTGCCGGTGGACCGGATCGCGGCGGACGCGGGGTTCGGCACCGCCGCGTCACTGCGCCAGCATCTGCACGCCGCACTCGGTGTCTCCCCCCGCGCCTACCGGTCCGCCTTCCGCGGCACCCCGGCCCGCTGACCGCCGCCGGACTCCGGACCGCGCCGGACTACGACGGCGCGCGCAGCCGGGCGAGCAGCAGTGCCACATCGTCGTCGGGCGCGCCGTGCAGTGCGGCGAGCACCTGGTCGCAGATCCGCTCCAGGGAGCCGTGGTGCCGACGCAACAGCTGGACCAGGGTGTGCAGTCCGACGTCCAGCGACTGGTGCCGCTTCTCCACCAGACCGTCGGTGAACAGGGCCAGCAGCGCGCCCTCGGCCAGCACGCAGTCGACCGCGGCGAAGGGGACGCCGCCGACGCCCAGGGGCGCCCCGGTGGGGATGTCGATCAGCTCGGCGTCTCCGCCGGGGTGCACCAGCACCGGGGGCAGATGGCCCGCGGTGGACAGTTCGCACCGGCCGGTGCGCGGATCGCAGACCGCGTAGAGACAGGTGGCGATGGACTCGCCGAGGCTGAGGGTGATCTCGTCGAGGTGGCGCAGCAGTTCCACGGGCTCCAGGTCGAGCTGGGAGAAGGCCCGGGTGGCGGTGCGGAGCTGGCCCATGATGGCCGCGGCGTGGATGCCCTTGCCCATGACGTCCCCGACCACCAGTCCGACCCGGCCGTCCTGGAGGGGCAGCACATCGAACCAGTCACCGCCGGCCGCGCTGACCGCGGGCAGATAGCGTGAGGCGATCTCCAGCCCGTCCAGGTCGCGTGGCTGCTGGGAGAGCAGACTGCGCTGGAGAGTGAGGGCGGCGTCGCGTTCCCGCCCGTAGAGCCGGGCGTTGTCGATGCACAGCGCGGCGCGGATGGCCAGTTCGCAGGCGAGGGTGAGGTCCTGTTCGTCGAACGGCCGGGGGTTGACGGTGCGGTGCAGGCTGAGCGTGCCCAGCACACTGCCCCGGGCGATCAGCGGCGCCGCGAGGTAGGAGTGCACACCTTCCCGGTGGAGGACCGCGGCGGCGGCCTCGTCCCGTGCGATACGGCGGACGTCCTGCTCGGTGACGTGCGGAACGAAGATCGGCTGGGCGTCACGCACACATTTGGTGATCAGCCGGGTGGGGTCGTAGCGGGCGATCTCGCCGACCGGGTCGGCCGCGTGCACCGCCTCGGTGGGATAGCCCGCGGCCACGGCCAGGGCCCGGAAGCGGGCCGAGCCGTCGGTGCGCACCCGGGCCATGGCCTCGCGGTGCACCACGGCGTCCAGTACATCGACGGCCGCGAGGTCGGCGAGCCGGGGCACGGTCACATCGGCCAGCTCCTGGGCGGTCTGCCGCAGGTCCAGGGTGGTGCCGATGCGGACCCCGGCGTCGGCGATGACGGCCAGCCGCTCCCGTGCCTCGGCGATCTCACTGGCCGCCCGGTGGCGTCTGGAGACGTCGATGACCGACACCGCGACGCCCAGGATGCGGCCGCTGGGGTCCTCCAGCCGGTAGTAGGAGTCCGACCAGGCGTGGTCGTGGTCGGGGTCGGCGGGGGTGCGGCCGACGCTCTGCTGGTCCAGCAGCGGTTCGCCGGACTCCAGGACGTGCCGCATCGCGCTCTCCATGGCCTCCGCGTCCAGCCCCGGAAGCACCTCGGCGATCCGGCGGCCGCGCACCTCGTCCTCGGTCAGCCCGTTCATCTGCTGGAGCGAGGGATTGGCGCGCACCCACCGCAGCTGGGTGTCGAAGACCGCCATGCCGACGGGCGACTGGGTGATGAGGAATCCGGAGACGGCCAGATCGGTCTCCAGCCGGAGGACGGTCCCCTCGTCGGCGGCGAGCCCGAGGGCGTAGGCGTCGCCGTCCACGTCCCGCAGGCCCATGGTGCGGAATTCGACCTGGAGGGTACGCCCGTCCTGGTGCCGCACCGGGAAGACGCCCGCCCAGGTGTCGCCCGCCCGTACCCGTGCGAAGAGCTCCACGGCCGACCGGCGGTCGTCGGGGTGGACCAGCAGCCGGTCCGCCCGGCAGCCCAGCGCCTCGGCGGCCCGATATCCGAACAGTTGTTCCGCCTCGGGGCTCCACAGCACGATGCGGCCGTCGCCGTCCAGCACCACGGCGGCGACCTGCAACAGGTCGAGCACCCCTCCCGGGGCGGCGGTCAGGCCGCTCATGCCCGCCTCGCCGCCCTGGTCAAGACGGTCATGCGTCATACCGGCACCTCACCGGCTCGTGTGCGCTTCTTCTGTCATACCTCGCCGGGCGGCCCCGCGCACACCAGTGGGATACGCCCGCGCCATCAGATGGTGAACGGACGCTGCCGGGCGAAGGCCGGGTTCGGCGCCCCGGCCAGGAACAGATGGGGGGTCTGGTCGGGGGGCATCCGCTTCACGATCTCCCGGTGCAGCCCCCGGTAGCTGCCCGGGAAGGCGCCACCGCGCCAGACCTCCAGCAGAGTGCCGGTGAACAGCCCGTTGACGATGCCGTCCGCCGAGGTCTGGTTGTCCTGGCAGCCGGAGATCTCCAGCACGCTGGCCTCGATCTTGGCGAGGTCCCTGGCGGTACGGGCCTTCTGGATCCGGTCGTACATCTCGCGGTCGCGCCGGTAGACGGTGGACTGCACCGTCTGGGGCATCGCCCTGATCCTGCGGCCGATCTCGTCGGGGTCGTCGGTGTGGAAGCGGCGGTCCAGTTCGCGGGCGCTCAGGAGCTCCGGCAGCCGGCGGGCCACGGTTCCGCTGTGGCAGCTGTCGGAGAGCATCCAGATCCGCACCCCCTTGGCGAACTTGCCGAACAGCTCGAAGAGTTCGTCGTCCACCAGCTGGCGGTCGTAGAGCACCCAGGTCTCGTCCAGCCGGTCGCCGGTCTCGTCGTGGTTGAGGTCGGGCACCTGGCCGCCGTGGCCCGAGTAGGTGAGGAAGAGGACGTCACCGTCGGCCAGCCGCCCGGCAGCCGCCTCGAGCGCGAAGACGACCGCTTCGGAGGTGGCCTCGGAGGTGATCAGCGGATCGGTGACATCGAACCCCGCGCTGTCGGCGAGCGAGGCCATGTCCGTGGCGTCCTGCTCACAGGCGTTCAGCTCACCGCTCCAGCCGTCGTAGGCCGCGGGGTCGACCCGGTTGAGTCCGATGTGGAGGGAGAGGCCGATTGCCATGGGGAACTCCTGGTCAGAGGTGTCGGGAGGGCGGTCAGGTCAGCAGGTCGGAGAGTTCGGCGGCGTAGTCCGGGGGCAGATTGGGCTCGGCGGCCAGGCTCGCCAGGAACCCGGGGTCGCCGCCGGCGGTCAGACCGTCCAGCGCCAGGGCGGTGAGCGCGGCCTGACCGGCGTCCGGCGGGGCGATCTCGGGTCCGCTGGGACCGGGCCGGACCTGCCGGGCGGCTCCGCGCGGTGCCAGCCGGGGGCGCAGCTCGGTGCCGTTCGGCTCGATCTCGTCCAGGGCCAGCCGCCAGCGCGGGCCCTCGTCCGCCGGGGGCGGGGCCCGTCGCGCGGCCCGTTCGGCGAGGCCGGGCAGATCGGCGAGGGCCCGGCTGAGCCGCTCGGCGGCCTCGGTGAGGGTGAGACCGCCGACCACCGGATCGGCGGAGGTCTGCCGGAGCCGGACGCTGCGCCGGGCGGGTGCCCCGTCGGTGAGCGGCTCCAGCTCAGCGGGGTCGGGAGTGAGCTTGCGCATCAGGGCGGTGGTGCCGTAGCGCGGGACGCCGTCGATGGCGACGAGGACGATGTCCCGGTCACGGGCGTCGATCAGCGCGGTGTACGGGTCGCCGTCCGCCCCCGCGACGGCGATCAGATCGGCGCGCATCCCGGGCCGCAGCGAGCCCAGGGTGTGCTCCCAGCGCAGGATGGCGGCCGCGTCACGGGTGGCCATGGCGACCAGGTCGCGGTCGCCGAACACGCCGTCCGCGGCGGTGGAGGCCAGCCGGGCCGCCTTGAGCTCGCCCAGCAGCCCCTTGCTCCCGGAGACCGACCAGTCCGAGCCGAGCCCGATGAGCATGCCGGTGCGCCGGGCGGCGGCGATGTCCGCGGTGCGGCCGTAGAGCAGCAGGTTGGACAGGGGCGACCAGACCATGGAGCCGCCGTGCCCGGCGAACACCGTGAAGTCCTCGGCGCTGAGCCCGGTGCAGTGGATGCCGACGAGGTTGTCGGTGATCGCCCACCGGCCCCGCTCGAACTCCAGCGCCTGGAAGTGGCCGCGCGCCTCCTCGTCGGTGCCCTCGGCCAGGTGCAGCAGCAGCCGGTGGGGCTGCTGGAGCCGGGTGAGGAACCGGCGGGCGTCGGCCGCCTCGACATCGGCGATCCGGGAGGCGGCCTCGGGCAGCGCGGGGTCATCGGTGGCCTCGACGTTGCGGACGATGCCGCGGTACATCCGGCGGGAGCCGGTGTTGCTGAACAGCGCGATGCCCTGACTGGTGGTGGTGCCGTTGACCAGGGCCTTGGCCTCGACGTAGCGCACCACCGCGGGCATCAGCCCGGGGTCCTCGCCGAGCACCGTCATCGGTCCGGTGACCAGGGTGCGGTAGGCCGGGTTGACCCGGCCGCCCCAGTCGGAGCGGTTGCCGTAGCGCCGCGGGATCCGCCACAGCGGGAGCACGTCGTAGGGCAGGTGGTTGTGCAGCTCGATCAGACCCGGGTAGACCGTGCCGCCGGTGCGGACGACCGGGGTGTCCTCATGGCCCGGGGGCCGGGGCGCGCCCGCGGGCAGCACCGCGTCGATGAGGCCCCGGCCGATGTAGAGCACACCGTCGTCGAGCACGGTGTCCTGCGGGTCCATCGTGACGATCCGGCCCCGCAGTGCGAAGCGCGGCTCCTCCTCGGAATCCACCGGAGGTGGCATGGCTGGTCCCTTCACCTCGCTGCCGGACCGGCGGCCGTCCACGGGCGACCGCCGCCCCACTAAGCGATGATGATGTGACTTATCCAGCTATGCCCTGTTCTCCGGCCCATCCGGTGGAGAGACCGGAAGCCCCCACGGAGGAGGAGTCCGCGGTGCACGACTTCGACACCGGGTACGCCCACGAGCCCTACGCCACCCTGGTCCGCTCCCACCCCGGCCCCGAGGTCTACCCACCGGCGGACTTCCGCGTGGAGTGGGGCCCGGTCTTCCACCGGGGACGGCTCGACGGCAGCGCCCGGGTCCTGGTCATCGGACAGGACCCGGCGGCCCACGAAGCGGTCACCCGGCGGATCCTGGTGGGCACCGCGGGCCGCCGCGTCCAGGGGTTCCTGGCCAAACTGGGCATCGACACCGGCTACGTCATGGTCAACACGTTCCTGTACAGCGTCTACGGACAGGGCGGCGGCACCGCCCATGCCCATGACCCGGCCATCGCCGACTACCGTCACGCCTGGCTGGACGCGCTGATGGAGCACAACCCGGTGGAGGCGGTCATCGCCTTCGGCGGACTGGCCGACACCGCCTTCCGCACCTGGCACGCGACCCCGACGGGCCGCCGCTACAAGGGCGCCTACCAGCACGTACTGCACCCCACCTACCCCGAGAGCGCGTCGTCCTCCGGGAGCACCCCGCTGGCCACGGCGATGGCGAAGCTGCTCGCCGACTGGAACACCGCCCTGGAGGCGCTGCACGGCGCGATCGTCCGCCCCGACCACGCACGCCCGCTGGCCCCGTACGGCGGCTCCGGTTTCGCCCCGGGCGATCTCGCGGCCATCCCGGAGGCCGATCTGCCCGCGGGGCTGCCCGCGTGGATGCGCTCCGCGGAGCCGTGGGCCCGGCGGGAGGGCGCCACCGCCGAGGAGAAGCGGGCCACGCTCGTGGTGCAGATCCCGGAGGGGCTGCGCCCGTTCTGAGCCCGCCCCCCGGCGCTCCCCCGCGAACGCTCAGCGGAACAGGGCGCCCGCGAGGCGGTCGGTGGGCCGGTCGGCGGCCTCTTCCAGCGCGGCGCGCAGGGTGTGGCTGTCGGTCAGTCCGCCACCGGGGCGGATCAGCCACACATGGCCCTGCCGTACGCAGCCGGGCCGGGGGCAGCGCAGGGTCCGGCCCGGTCCGGCCGCGGCCACCGAACGACGCCGGGCGTACGGCGTCCCGGTCAGCCACGCCTTCCACTCGGCCGCGGAGCCGGGCGGTACGAGGAACGAGAGCACATGGCTGGCGGTGGCCAGCATCACCGGACCGGTGGCCGCGTCCCGCCGCTGGAGGGCCTGGACCACCGACGTGCCGATGTCATCCGCCATTCTGACCAGGTCGAAGAGCGGGCCCACCGGAAGGTCTGCGAGACCGCTGCCGCTGGCCCACTGGAGCCGCACCCGGCCGGGGTCCTCACTGGCGGACAGCAGCCAGTCGGCCGCGTCGCCCTCGGCGGCCGGCCTCGTCCGGTGCTCCCCCGCCCTCATGACAGGCTCCCCACGTGCTCGAGCGGCAGGGTGAACCACACCTTCTTGCCCACGCTCCCGGGATCGGGGGGCTCGGTGCCCCAGTCGCTGGCCAGACCGTCCACGATGGACAGCCCCCGGCCGGACTCGGCGGTCGGCGGCGCCTCACGGAACCGGGGGACGACGGGCGAGCCGTCGGCCACCTCGACCCTCAGCTCATGACCGCGGTTCTCCAGGGTGACGGTGATGGTGACGGTGTCGGCGGGACCGGCGCTGCCGTGCTCCACGGCGTTGGCGAACAGTTCGTTGGTCGCGAGGACGGCGCAGTCCAGCAGCGCGTCGAGCCGCCATTCGCGCAGATGACCGGTGACCATACGGCGTACCGCCGAGGCGCGGTCGGCCAGCGCGGGGAACTCGGCGCGGAAGAGACGGCAGGTGTCCACGGACATCATCGGGCTCCCCCCTCGCGGGCCGGGGAGGCCGCGCGGGCCGGACGCGGTGCCCGGTGCGGCGCGGGGGCGGTTCGCGGACGGCGCGAGCGCGGTGGTCGTGGACGGGAACACGGTCGGTTCACCTCCCTCATCGGCCGCCGCCGGCCGCCGCTGCGGCCCTGGGAAGGATCGGCTCACGGTGTCGGTCCTCA
Source organism: Streptomyces sp. NPDC045899 (assembly GCF_056431485.1). Lineage (NCBI taxonomy): Bacteria > Bacillati > Actinomycetota > Actinomycetes > Kitasatosporales > Streptomycetaceae > Streptomyces > Streptomyces sp. NPDC045899. The sequence continues at coordinate 225,227 of NZ_JBWKKP010000005.1, read as the reverse complement.
CGGTCCTCTTCGGTCTGTCGGCTCTGATGGCATACGTGCACGGGGCGTGGTTGACGCCCAGGGGAGCGGGTAAGCGCATTCTGGCGACCGACCACGCCGCATCCGTGCTGGTGAAGGGTGGGGGGCGCGCCCAGCCCGAGCCGCCTGGACCGGCTGCCATGGACGGAGCGGGCCCGGTCGCGGTGAGTGCCGGATACCGGCATGATTCCTCCTTCGAAGGCAGCGCACAGCGTCAACGGCCGCCGTTCATGTAGACAAACGGTTGGACCGACCGGCGGGCGAGAGGGCATGGGGGTTGTCCGGTTGTACGGGCGTAGTGGTTCGGGCTGTACGGTCCCGGCGTGGTACGGATGAACGGCGGCCGGAACGGGCGGTTCCGTCCGAGGGACCGGTCCGGTGTGGAGGGCAAGCGGATTCTGGTCACCGGCGGCACCCGCGGGCTCGGCGAACAGATCGTGCGGCTGCTGGCCGCGGACGGCGCCCGGGTGGCCACCTGTGCACGGACAGCGGCTGACCTGCGCGGACTGTCGGCGTCACTGGCCCACGAGGGATACGGCCCGCTGTTCACCCGGGCCCTGGACATCACCGAGCCGGACCGGCTGGAGGAGTTCGTCCTTGCCGCGGCGGAACGTTTCAGCGGCTTGGACGGAGTGGTGGCCTGCGCGGGCGGGGCCCGTGGCCGTGGCCTGGAGGAGGCCGACGCCCGGGACTGGTCCCTCACCTGGGAGATGAACGTCGGTCACACCGCGCGGCTGGTGAAGGCCGCGGTGCCGCATCTGCGGCGGGCGGGTGGCGGCTCGGTGGTGGTGATCGCCTCCATCTCCGGATGGAAGCCGGGGCCGCAGGCCCAGTACGGGGCCGCGAAGGCGGCCCAGATCCATCTGGCGGGCTCGCTCGCCCGCGAACTGGGGCCGGACGGGATCCGGGTGAACGCTGTCTCGCCGGGGTCGATGCTCATCCCCGGGAAGCGCTGGGACCGGATGCGCGCCGAGGAACCCGAGGCGTTCGCCCGGTTCGCGGCGGAGTTCCCGCACGGCGAGCTGGTGGCGCCGCAAGAGGTCGCCCGAGTCATCGCGTTCCTGCTCTCGGATGCCTCGAGCGGTATCTCCGGCGCACACCTGCCCGTCGACCGCGCTCAGAACGCCCCTACGCCGGGGGGCTACTAGCAACCACCCGGCGCTCCCCCGAAGGGGCGTTGCCGAACGCCACCGGTCAGGCTGCCGTCCCGAGCGCGGTCCGTGACCGCCGCTCGAACTCCCTGACCAGAGGCTCCTTCTGGCGCGGCCGAAGCCGTGCCCGGAAGTCACGCAGCGCCTGGATGGAGCGCTCGCTGTGCACCCCGCTGAGGGTGTCCAGCGCCTCGCTCGCCGTGCCTATCGCCTCATCCAGCCGGTTCTGCTGGAGGTAGGCGGTGGCCAGGACGGACCGGCTGATGGCCTGGCGGCGCCGCCGGTCGGCGTTGGCACGCACCGACTCGGCCGCCGCGTGCTCGGCCTCCGCGGAGTTTCCCAGGTCGCGGAAGCACAGCGCCGCCTCGGCCGCCAGATAGTGGTGGTCGAGGAAGCGCACCCACGGCGATTCCTGTTCGGCGCCACGGCTCGCCTCCAGCTGGGCGTCGGCCGCGCGCAGCGACTTGGACGCCTCCCGGGGCCGGTCGAGGGCGGCATGACCACGGGCCGCCATGGCGTGCAGCCGCATCAGTCCCAGCGGACTGCCCGCGTGCTTGGCGGTGGCCACCCCCACCCGGGCCAGCTCGACCCCCGCCTCGGGCTGACCCAGACTGGTGGACAGATGGGAGAGCCCGGCGAGGATCTGACCGCCGAGCACCCGGTCGCCGCCTTCGGCGCACAGCCTCAGCGCCTGGGTCATATAGCGCTGGGCCAGACCGTATTCGGCATTGTCATAACTGCTCCAGCCGGCCATGGCGGCCAGTTTGGCGGCCGCCGTGAACAGCTGGCGCCGTTCGTGCGGGGGCGCGCCGCGCTGCTGGAGCATGGGGACGACCTCGGTCGACAGATAGAGCACGATACTGGCGCGGACCTGGCCGCCGCCGAACCGGTTGTCCATCTCGTCGAACATGCTGATGGCCGCGTGGACCTGCTCGACGCGTCCACCGTCGGCCGCGGCGGCCAGACGGGCGGAGTCCTGGTTCTCGACCAGCCACAGCAGCCATTCCCGCTGTGGGGTCACCAGCGCGCCGGCGACGAAGGGCACCGCACCCAGCAGGCTGCGGCGGGAGATATCGGTGGAGCCGAGTTCGGCGAGCGTGTGCAAGGTTTCGCTTACGTCCTCCCGGTAGGCCAGCGCCCTGGCGACCACCGGGCGCTGTCGGTCGGCGATGAAGCCGAGCTCGGCGGGGCCCACGGGCCTGCCGAGCCGGTGGGAGAGCACGGCGGCGATCAGCTCCGGAGTGCTGCCGCGCGGCTGTCCGCCCTGGAGCCAGCGGGTCACGGACGCCTTGTCGTAGTTCGACTCGTGTCCCTGACGGCGGCCCAGTTCATTGACCCGGTGGGCCAACGAGGCGTAGGAGCATCCTGCTTCCTTGAGGGCGGCGGCCAGCGCGACGTTGGCGGCGCTCCGGCGTGGGCCCGTGGACTGTGCGTCGTGCGTCACCGTGACCGTCCCGAGTTCGGGCCACGGCGATCTGCGGGATCCCCACCGCGGGGCGCCGACCGGCCGGCCGGACACCCCAACGGCACTGTGGGCAGGGGTGAATGGGAGCCCTCGCCATGGAGGGTGAGATGGGTCACGTGCTCACTATGGGTGGTGACACACTCACCCCGCAACCGTCGTTCTGATAATTTCAAATCGATCCGCGCGTGCTGTATATGTCGCGCAGATGCGTGGCACACTGTGCGGGCATATGACGGCCATTTGGGGAGGCGGGACGTGAGCGAGGCACGCTCGGCCGGGGCCGCACCCACCGTATTGCGCAGGGTGCTGGGCAAGCGGCTGCGTCAACTGCGCGAACGCGCCGAGGTTTCGTTCGAGGACGCCGCCAAGGCCATCGAGGTCACCCCGCTGACCGTCCGCCGGATGGAGAAGGCGGAGGTCGGCCTCAAGATCCCGTACGTCAAGGAACTGCTGCGCAACTACGGTGTCCGGGGTCCGGAGATCGAGGACTTCCTCGCCCTCGCCCGGGAGGCCAACCAGCCCGGCTGGTGGCACCAGTTCCGGGATGTCCTGCCCGACTGGTTCAGCGCGTATGTCAGTCTCGAGAGCGAGGCGACCGTCATCCGGGCGTATGAGCCGCACTACGTCCCCGGGCTGCTGCAGACCGAGGACTACGCCCGAGCGGTACTGCGCACCGGCTTCCCCAATGACACCGAGGAGGAGCTGGACCGGCGTATCGCCCTGCGCGTCCAGCGGCAGGAGCTGCTCACCAAACCGGACGCGCCGACCATCTGGGCCGTGCTCGACGAGACGGTGCTGCGGCGTCCGGTCGGCGGCCACCAGGTGATGCGCGAACAGATCGACCACCTGATCGCCGCCCTGGACCGGCCCAGGATCCGGCTCCAGGTCATGCGGTTCGCGGCGGGTCCGCATCCGGGGGCCTTCGGCCCGTTCCACTACTTCCGGTTCGGGTTCTCCGAACTCCCGGACGTGGTCTACACCGAGAGCCTCACCGGCGCGGTCTACGTGGACCAGCCGGCCGAGGTGGTCGCCTATCTGGAGGTCCTGGACCGGATGGCGGTCCAGGCGGAACCCATCGCCGACACCGGCACCGTCCTGGCCGAACTGCGTAAGGAGTTCTGAGATGCATGACCCCGTCTACAGCGGTATGCCGGCCGAAGGCCTGGGCACGGAGGGCTGGCAGAAGCCCTGGAGCGGCACCAACGGCGGCACCTGCATCGAGGCCAAGCGGCTCCCCGACGGCCGGGTCGCACTGCGTCAGTCGACCGATCCCTCCGGCCCCGCGCTGATATACACCCGCTCCGAGGTCGCCTCCTTCCTGGAGGCCGCCAAGGCGGGCGAAGCCGACTTCCTGATCGCCTGACCGCCACGGCGCCCGCCCGTTGCCGCCGCAGCCGGAAACCACTACGCCCGCACAACCGAACAACCCCGCAACTCACTCCCGCCCCTGGCGTTACGCCACGCACACTGGACGGGCCGTGGCGGGCGGCGGTGTCGTCCCCCTGAACCGAGTGCGGGACGCATGGGACGACGGGACGACAGGATGAACCTTCACCAGCTGGCCGCGAAGCGCCGCACGCTCGTCGTCGAGGGCTGCGACGGGGTCATCAGGGACCGGCTGCTGGGCTCGCTCGCCGAGCACCACGGATACGCCGTCAGCCGGGCTCCCCGGGAGCTGCCGCACCTCGACCCGGTCCGGCCCTACCGCGATGTCCTCCAGCAGGGCGGCGCGCTCGCGGTGGACGCCCACCTGGTCGGTGAGCTGGTCTACGGACCGCTGCGGCGCGGCCATTCCCGGGTGACCTGGATCCAGGCGTTCGACTTCGCCGACGCGCTGGCCGAACGGCACGGCGCCCTCGTCCACGTCCGGGCACCGGTCGCGGTCCTGGAGGACCGGCTGGCCGCCCGCGGCGGCCCGGCGGCCGACCTCCCGGAGATCGTCGCCGCGGTGGCGGCCTTCGAGAGCGCGTTCCGCACCCTCGCCCAGCACGTCCCGGTGGTCACGGTCGACGAGACTCCGCTGACCGGCCCCGGCAGCGGCCCATCCGACCTCTCCGTCGCACTGCCGGTGAGCTCGCTGGCCCGTCGGCTGCCGAGGATCCGCTCCCCCGTCCCGCTCTTCGCACAACCTCACTGAACCACCGGACGGCACCCCCAGGTTGGTGCCCGGCACAGGCAGTCGTACGGCAGGAGACCCTCCCCATGGCAGACGCAGCGTCCACTCCCGACCCGCGGGCCTTAACGAAGATCGACACCTCCGTGCCGCATTCGGCCCGGATCTGGAACTACTGGATGGGCGGCAAGGACAACTACGAGGTCGACCGGGTGGCCGGGGACCAGTACCGCGAGATCGCCCCCAACATCGAGGTCATGGCCCGCGCCTCGCGCGCCTATCTGATCCGTACCGTCACCCATGTGGCGGGCGAGTGCGGGATCCGCCAGTTCCTGGACATCGGCACCGGACTGCCGACCTACGACAACACCCACCAGGTCGCGCAGCGGGTGGCACCCGAGGCCCGCATCGTCTACGTGGACAACGACCCCATGGTGCTGCGCCACGCCCAGGCCCTGCTGACCAGCACCCCCGAGGGAGTGACCGACTACATCGACGCCGATCTCCACGACCCGGACCGGATCCTGGAGGCCGCGGCCAGGACCCTGGACTTCGAGCGGCCGATCGCGCTGATGCTCATGGGCATCCTCGGCCACGTCCAGGACTTCGAGGAGGCCGTGTCGATCACCCGGCGGCTCCAGGACGCCCTGCCGTCCGGCAGCTACTTCGTGCACTACGACAGCACCGACACCGACCAGGCCCTGAAGAAGGCCCAGCAGGGCTATGACGACACCGGCGCGGTGCCCTACGTCCTGCGCAGCTATGAAGAGATCACCCGGCTCTACGAGGGTCTTGAGGTGATCGAACCCGGTATCGTGTCCTGTCCGCTGTGGCGGCCCGGCCCCACCGAGACCGCCATCGAGACCACCGATGTCCACGGCGGGGTGGCGCGCAAGCCCTGACGCCGGCTCGCCCCCACTGCCCCGACTGGCGGTAGCCATAACGAATGGTTCGGCCGGCGGGCAGGTAACCCCCGCCCCCGCGCCCTCGTCAGACACAGCGCCGGAGAGCCGAGGGCGAGGGCGGAGGGACGCGGGGTGTTCGAGGTCGGAGCCTGGAGGGTGCCCTCCGTCAGGCGCTTGCTGCGCGGGGCGGAGCACCCGCCCGGTGAGGTGCCCGCCGTCGTGCGGCAGCGCCGAGGTCCGCGCGAGGAGGAGACCGGAAGGGACCGGCCCCGGCACGTGGGGATCATCATGGACGGCAACGGGCGGTGGGCGGCCTCCCGCGGACTGCCCCGCACCCGGGGCCACGAGGCCGGGATCCGGGCCCTTCCCCGCGTGGTGGACACCGCGCTGGAGGAGGGCGTCGAGCATCTGTCGCTGTTCTTCTTCTCCACCGAGAACTGGAACCGGCCACGCGGTGAGGTGGCCGCCCTGATGCGGCTGACCGCCCAACTCGCCGATGTCTTCCGGGGCTACGGCGAGCGCGGCGTACGGCTGCGCTGGCTCGGCTCGGAGGCCCGGCTGCCCGCCGCCACCCTCGCCGCCCTGCGCCGCGCGGAGGCCGAGACCCGCGGCAACCGCGTCATGACGCTGACGTTCTGCTTCAACCACGGCGGCCGGGAGGAGATCGCCCGTACCGCGAGCTCGCTGGCCCGTGCCTCGGCGGACGGTGCGCTGGATCCCGGGACGATCGACGAGGCCCTGTTCACCCGGCATCTGCCCCATGCCGATCTGCCGGATCTGGACATGCTGGTGCGCACCTCGGGTGAACAGCGCATCTCCAACTTCATGCTCTGGCGGGCCGCTTACGCCGAGCTGTTCTTCGTGGACACGCTGTGGCCCGACTTCACGGGTGAGGAACTGCGCGCGCTGCTGGAGGCGTTCACGACCCGCAAACGGCGCTTCGGCGCCGATGTGGGGTGACCCGCCCCTGGGGCTCGGGACGGGCCACCGGTCCATCGAGGGTCCCACCACCACGACTTCATCACAACTGAACCACTATTCCCGCACACCCTCTTCACATTTCAACCATCCCCGATACGGTCATCTCCTCACGTATCAGCCAAGGGGGGCCCATGTCCTGGGATGGTCACCACACGCCGCAGCCGCCTGCGTCCGCTCCGGCGCCGCCCCGCCCCGCATGGGCGCGCAAGCGCATTCTCCTCCCGGTCGCCGGCGCCCTGTTCCTCGCCGGTGTCGGCATCGGCAGCGCGAACGGCGAAGAGGGCGGCACCGAGAGCGGAAAGCCCACACCGAAGGTCACCGTCACCGTCACCGCCAAGCCGCCGTCCACCCGGGCCAAGGCCGAGCCGACGCCGACCGTCACGGTCACCAGGACGGTGACGGCCCAGCCGAAAGCGAAGCCGAAGCCCAAGCCGAAGCCCGCCGACGAGGCACCGGCGGGAACCGCCGTCTTCAAGGTGTGGGGGTCGGCCCCCTCCGGCGTCGACATCACCTACGGCAGCGACAGCGAGAACCTCGACGGGCACGGGCTGCCGCTGACCAGAACGCTCCGGATCAAGGACGACTCCCTCTACTACCACATCAGTGCGCAGCTCATGGGTGGTGGCGACGTCAAATGCTCCGTCACCATCGACGGAGAGACCGAGAACGGGCACGCACGCGGTGGTTACAACATCTGCTCCGCCCAACTCAACGGAGACTTCTCCGGCGGCTGGGAGTAGGCCGTAGGCCACAGGAGCCCAGGGCCCTCCCCCGATGCCGGGAGGGCCCTTCGCGGGTACCGCTAGCGGATCGGCATGCCCGACAGGGTTCGGGCGATCACCAGGCGCTGGATCTCACTGGTGCCTTCGAAGATCGTGTAGATCGCCGCGTCGCGGTGCATCCGCTCGACCGGGTATTCACGGGTGAAGCCGTTGCCGCCGAGGATCTGGACCGCCTGGGCGGTGACCTCCTTGGCGGTCTCGCTGGCGAACAGCTTGGACATGGAGCCCTCGGCCGAATCGAAGGGCTTGCCGCTCACCGCCATCCACGAGGCGCGCCAGACCAGCAGCCGCGCGGCGTCGATCCGGGTGCGCATGTCGGAGAGCTGGAAGGCGACGCCTTGGTTGTCGATGATGGGGCGGCCGAACTGCTGCCGGGTCCTGGCGTAGTCGAGCGCGACCTCGTACGCGGCGCGGGCGGTACCGACCGCCATGGCGCCGACGGCCGGGCGGGACGCCTCGAAGGTAGCCATCGCGGCGTTCTTCAGCCGCTCGCCGCCCTCCTTGGCCCGCTCCCGGGCGCGCGCAAGGCGTTCGTCCAGCTTCTCCTTGCCGCCGAGCAGGCAGTGGCCGGGCACCCGGACGCCGTCCAGGACCACTTCGGCGGTGTGCGAGGCGCGGATGCCGTGCTTCTTGAACTTCTGCCCCTGGGACAGACCGGGTGTGCCGGGCGGGATGATGAACGAGGCGTGGCCCTTGGAGCCGAGTCCGGGGTCGACCACCGCGACCACCACGTGGACATTGGCGATACCGCCGTTGGTGGCCCAGGTCTTGGTGCCGTTCAGCACCCACTCGTCCTTGGCCTCGTCGTAGACGGCGCGGGTGCGCATGGAAGCCACATCGGAGCCCGCGTCGGGCTCGGAGGAGCAGAAGGCGGCGACCTTCACGTCGTTCGCGTCGCCGTACATCTGCGGGACCCAGGTGCCGATCTGCTCCTCGGTGCCGTTGGCGAGGACGCCGACGGCGGCCAGACCGGTACCGACGATGGACAGGGCGATACCCGCGTCACCCCAGAACAGCTCCTCCATCGTCATGGGGATACCGAGACCGGTGGGGTCGAAGTACTGCTGGGCGTAGAAATCCAGCGAGTACAGCCCTATCTTGGCGGCCTCCTGAATAATCGGCCAGGGGGTCTCCTCGCGCTCGTCCCACTCCGCGGCGGCCGGGCGCATCACATCCGCGGCGAACCCGTGAATCCAGTCCCGCACTGCCTTCTGCTCGTCGTCGAGTTCGAACGAGAACTCCGCCATGGCCCCTCCACCTGCTTGTTACCTGCGGTAACAAGAGTGTGTTACTCACGAGTAGGCCGTGTCAACTCCCCTGGCCGCCCGCGCCGGACGCACCACACTGGTGTTACGTTGCGCAGAGCACAGACGGCCTGGACGTGTGCGGACGTCAGGGGGCGGGGAGGAAGCGCGATGGAGACCGGGACCAGCCAGCGGGAAGATCAGCGGCAAGCGGCCGAGCGGCGGCGCAGGGAACTGCTCGAGGCCGCGGACCGAGTGGTGCTCCGCGACGGCCCCGAAGCCTCGATGAACGCCATCGCCGCCGAGGCGGGCATCACCAAGCCCATCCTCTACCGTCACTTCGGCGACAAGGGCGGGCTCTACCGCGCGCTCGCCAAGCGCCACACCGACGCGCTGCTGTTCTCGCTGCGGGCCGCCCTGGACGCCCCCGCGCCCGACCGGCGCCGGCGGGTGGAGGCCACCCTCGACACCTATCTCTCGGCGATCGAGGCCCGGCCCCAGGTCTACCGCTTCCTGATGCACCCCGCCGACCACGGCCAGCAGCAGGAACAGGGCTTCGACGTCGGCCACCACTCCGCCCCGCTGCTGCGCCGCCTCGGCGAGGAGCTGGCGAAGGTGATCGCCGAGCGGGTCGAGCTGGGCCCCGGCGGCGAGGAGCAGGCCCGGGTCTGGGGCCACGGGATCGTCGGCATGATGCACGCCGCCGGTGACTGGTGGCTGCGGGAACGCCCTTGCTCACGGGAGCAGTTGGTGAGCCACCTCGCGGAGCTGATGTGGGGACGGCTGGCGGTGGCGGACGACCGCGTCGGCGGCCCCACCTTCTGAGGCCGCCCGCCGGGCCGCCCGCGGCCGGAGCCTGCCGGTGGCGTGGGACACATCACACCTCACCGCTCACGCCTGGTCGCGGGCCCAGGGCGCCCGCCGGGCCGCGCGCAGCGCCCGGCGCCGCCGCAGTCCGGTGAGCCGGTCGGTGAAGAGCGTCCCGTCCAGGTGGTCGCACTCGTGCTGGAGACAGCGCGCGAAGAACCCGGTGCCCTCGATCCGCACCGGCTCGCCGGTCGCGGTCACCCCCTCCACCACCGCACGGTCGTGGCGCGGGGTGCCCGCCTCGATACCCGGCAGCGACAGACAGCCCTCCGGGCCGCGCATCAGCACCCCGTCGGCCTCCACCAGCCGGGGATTGACCACATGGCCCAGGTGGCGGCGGTCCTCGTCGTCCGGGCAGTCGTAGACGAAGATCCGGCGGGCCACCCCGATCTGGTTGGCGGCGAGACCGACGCCGTGCGCCGCGTACATGGTGGCGTACATGTCCTCGACCAGCCGGATCAGCTCGACGCCGAACTCCGTGACCTCCGCGCAGGGCGCGCCGAGCACCGGATCGCCCAGCAGCCTCATCGGCCGTACCGCTCCACCGCTGCCGGGGATCACGCCGTTTCGCATGAGAGCCAAGGGTACGGGCCACCCGGTTGGAGCCTGTGGGGGTCACGGAATTCGGGCCAGCGCCCGGATCTCGATAGGCTGATCCCCGACCGTGGCCTCCCGGCTGGAGATTCGGCTCGGAGGGGGCGTACCACCGGTGCTCGGGGGGCAGGAGCGGCGCCGGTATGCGAGGAGGATCTAGGACGATGGCAGGCAACTCGGATCCGCTGTCGCCGCGGGCCAAACTGGCCGTGACAGCGGGCAAGGCCGCGGCCGCGGTGTCGCGGGCGGCGGGCCGCGGCAGCGGATCGGTGATCGGCGGCAAGGTGGCCCTGCGGCTCGACCCCGATCTGCTGGGCAGGCTGGCGCAGCACCTGGACGTGATCCTGGTGTCGGCGACCAACGGCAAGACCACGACCACCCGGCTGATCGCCGAGGCGCTGCGGGCGGCCGGACCGGTCGTCTCCAACGCGCTGGGCGCCAATATGCCGGCCGGTATCACCTCGGCCCTGGCGGGGGGCTCGGACGCCCGTTACGGGGTCATCGAGGTCGACGAGAAGTACCTCGCCGGTGTGGCCCGGGACACCGAGCCCAAGGCCATCGCGCTGCTCAACCTCTCGCGTGACCAGCTCGACCGCGCCGCCGAGACCCGTATGCTCGCGGAGAAGTGGCGGGAGGGACTGACCGGCAGCAAGGCCGTGGTGATCGCCAACGCCGACGATCCGCTGATCGTCTGGGCCGCCTCCTCCAGCCCCAATGTGGTGTGGGTCGCAGCGGGCCAGGAGTGGAAGGACGACGCCTGGTCCTGTCCGTCCTGCGGCGGGGTGCTCCAGCGCCCCGGTGACGACTGGGTCTGTGCCGAGTGCGGCTTCCGCCGCCCGGTGCCCAGCTGGGCGCTGAACGGCGACTACGTCCTCGACCCGCACGGTGCCGCGTGGCCGATCCACCTCCAGCTGCCCGGCCGTGCCAACAAGGCCAACGCGGCCACCTCCGCGGCGGTCGCGGCGACGTTCGGGGTGCCCCCGCAGGTCGCGCTGGAGCGGATGTACCAGGTCCAGGCGGTCGCCGGACGGTATGACGTGGTCACCTTCCAGGAGCGCCAGATGCGGCTGCTGCTGGCGAAGAACCCGGCCGGCTGGCTGGAGACCTTCTCGCTGATCGACCCGCCGCCCACCCCGGTGATCCTCTCGGTGAACGCGCGCGGCGCGGACGGCACCGACACCTCCTGGCTGTGGGACGTGGACTACACCCGGCTCGCCGGGCACCCGATCTGCGTGATCGGTGACCGCAAGCTGGACCTGGCGGTCCGGCTGGAGGTCGCCGGGCTGGACTTCCGGGTCTGCGCCGACGTGGACGAGGCGGTACGGATCGCGCCCCCGGGCCGGATCGAGACCATCGCCAACTACACCGCGTTCCAGGACCTGCGCCGCCGCGTCGGCAACTGACCCCGTACGAGAGGCACAAGACATGCGTAGCACGAGCCAGAACGGCCTGCGCCTGGTGTGGGTCTACCCCGACCTGCTGAGCACGTACGGTGACCAGGGCAATGCGCTGGTGGTGGAGCGGCGGGCCCGGCAGCGCGGGCTGGACGTCTCCCGGCTGGACGTCCGTTCCGACCAGCAGATCCCCACCTCCGGTGACATCTACCTGATCGGCGGCGGTGAGGACCGTCCGCAGCGGCTCGCCGCCGAGCGGCTGATCCGGGACGGCGGGCTGAACCGCGCCGTCGCGAACGGGGCGATCGTCTTCTCGGTGTGCGCGGGCTACCAGATCCTCGGCCATGAGTTCATCAACGACCTGGGCCAGCGCCAGCCCGGTCTGGGGCTGCTGGACGTGATCAGCACCCGCGGCGAGGGCGCGCGCTGTGTCGGGGACGTGCTGGCCGACATCGACGAGCGGCTGGGGCTGCCGCCGCTGACCGGGTTCGAGAACCACCAGGGCGTCACCCACCTCGGCCCGACCGCGCGCCCCTTCGCCCGGGTCCGCTTCGGCAACGGCAACGGCACCGGTGACGGCTTCGAGGGCGCGTACAACGAGACCGTCTTCGGCACCTATATGCACGGTCCGGTGATGGCGCGGAACCCGCACATCGCCGATCTGCTGCTGAAGCTGGCGCTCGATGTGAACGCGCTGCCGCCGGTGGACGACCAGTGGTATGAGGCACTGCGCAACGAGCGGATCGCGGCCGCCAGCCAGCCCGCCTGAGCGGCCTGCGGCCCAGGTGAGCCGCCCCGGGACGGATCCCGCCCGAATGCTGGACACATGGCGGACGGCCGCGACCCCGCCACCCTCGCGCTTGTAGGGTGGCGGGGTCTTCCGCCGGACAGCGCGGTCCGGTCCTCGACCCCTCGCGAACAGAGGAATCCGTGCCATGCGCATTGGTGTGCTCACGTCCGGCGGCGACTGCCCCGGTCTGAACGCCGTCATCCGGTCCGTCGTCCACCGGGCCGTCGTCGATCATGGCGATGAGGTGATCGGCTTCCACGACGGGTGGAAGGGTCTGCTGGAGGGCGACTACCGCAAGCTGGACCTGGACGCCGTGGGCGGCATCCTGGCCCGCGGCGGCACCATCCTGGGCTCCACCCGGGTGCAGCCCGCCCATCTGCGGGACGGTGTGGAGCGGGCCAAGGGCCATGTCGCCGATCTGGGCCTGGACGCGGTCATCCCGATCGGCGGGGAGGGCACCCTCAAGGCGGCGCGGCTGCTCTCGGACGCCGGGCTGCCCATTGTCGGGGTGCCGAAGACCATCGACAACGACATCGCCTCGACCGATGTGACCTTCGGGTTCGACACCGCGGTCGGGGTCGCCACCGAGGCCTTGGACCGGCTGAAGACCACCGCCGAATCGCATCAGCGGGTGCTGATCGTCGAGGTCATGGGCCGCCACACCGGCTGGATCGCGCTGCACTCGGGGATGGCCGCGGGCGCCCACGCGATCGTGGTGCCGGAGCGCCCGTTCCACATCGACGAGCTGACGCGGACCGTCGGACAGCGCTTCGAGGCGGGCAAGAAGTTCGCCATCGTGGTCGCCGCGGAGGGCGCCAAGCCGGTCGAGGGCACGATGGCCTACGAGTCCGGCGGCAAGGACGTCTACGGGCACGAGCGGTTCGCCGGTATCGCCCGTCAGCTCTCCGTCGAGCTGGAGCACCGGCTCGGCAAGGAGGCGCGTCCGGTGATCCTGGGCCATGTGCAGCGCGGTGGGACGCCGACGGCGTACGACCGGGTACTGGCCACCCGCTTCGGCTGGCACGCGGTCGAGGCGGCGCACCGCGGCGACTTCGGCCGGATGACGGCGCTGCGCGGTACGGAGATCACGCTGGTGCCGCTGGCGGAGGCCGTGGAGCGGCTCAAGACGGTCCCGGACGAGCGCTACGCCGAGGCCGAGTGCGTGCTCTGAACTGACCGGTTCTACGCTGGTGCGGGCACATCGGTGCACAGCGGGAGAACAGGGAAGGCCGGGGAGAGTCAATGGATCACGGCGGGCACGGCATGAACATGGATCTGCCGCCGTTCACCTTGTCGCGTGGGCTGGAGTTCGGCGGCGATCCGGTCTTCCTGGTCGGCTGTGTGGTGGCGCTCGGTCTCTACGGCTGGGGCGTGGCGCGGCTGTGGCGGCGCGGTGACGCCTGGCCGGTCGGACGGCTGGTCTCGTTCGCCCTCGGGGTGCTGACCATCGCGCTCGCGATGTGCACCGGGCTGAACGACTACGGCATGGTCATGTTCAGCGTCCATATGGTCCAGCACATGATCATCAGCATGGTCTCCCCGATCCTGCTGCTGCTGGGCGCGCCGGTGACGCTGGCCCTGCGTGCCCTGCCCGCGGCCGGGCGCGGCCGCAAGGGGCCGCGGGAGCTGCTGGTGGCGCTGTTGCACAGCCGCTATATGCGGATCATCACGCATCCGGCGTTCACGATCCCGCTGTTCATCGCGAGCCTGTACGCGCTCTACTTCACCCCGCTCTTCGACTTCCTCATGGAGAGCAAGCCCGGTCATGTGGCGATGATGGTCCACTTCCTCGCGGTGGGCCTGGTGTTCTTCTGGCCGATCATGGGTGTGGACCCGGGGCCGCACCGGCCGGGCTATGTGATGCGGATGCTGGAGCTGTTCGCGGGTATGCCGTTCCACGCGTTCTTCGGGATCGCGCTGATGATGGCGACCGAGCCCATGATCGGCACCTATGAGCACCCGCCCGCCTCGCTGGGCATCGACGCGCTCTCGGACCAGAACGCGGCGGGCGGCATCGCCTGGGCGTTCAGCGAGATCCCGTCGGTGATCGTCCTGGTCGCGCTGGTCTACCAGTGGTACAAGTCCGAACAGCGCCAGGCCCGGCGGGCGGACCGCACCGCGGACCGGGACGGCGACCAGGAGCTCGCGGCGTACAACGCCTATCTCGCCTCGCTCCAGGGCCGCGGCCGCTAGCGGCCGGGCTCCGGCCGCGAGACGATGTGGACCGGCCCGTGGACGGGCCGTGGTCCTGACGATGGGTCGTCAGAACCGCCGTGAGGAGGTCGGGGATGCCCGGATCCGCGAAGGCGATGACGGTGTGCACGGTGGGGGGCCTGGTGCTGGTCACGGCCTACACCGTGACCCTGGGAAGCAATGGCTGGCTCTGGTTCGGCTGGGTGGTGCTGGGTCTGCTGACCCTGGGAGTGATGCTGGCGCGGAGCTGAGCGGGCGGTCGCCTTCCGGCGTCAGGCCCGGTCGGCAGGGGGCTGCTCCGGGTTCGCGGGGCGGCCCGGGTCCGCGTCACGCAGCGGACCCGCCTCACGCACCGGATCCACGGGGCGGCCCACCAGCCACCGCCACAGCGCGCGCCACCACGGCACGGACGCCGGTGCCCCGGGTGCTTCGGCCACCGCCCGCCGCGGCACCGCGGGCGGCTCCTCCGCGCGCAGCCAGCGTGCCCGGATCTCGGGTGAGAGCGTGGTACCCGAGGTGTCCTCCATGATGTCCGGCCGGGCGCGGCGCGGGGCGAACTCGGCGGGCAGCGCCTCCAGCCTCCGGGAGATCCAGGTGGCGTGCCAGCTCAGTTCGGACTCCGGCACGGCCAGCCGGAGGTCGGGCAGCCGCAGCAGCAGGGTGTCGATGGCGGTGTCGGTGATGGCCCGGCCGATGTCCTGTCCGGGGCACTCATGGGGACCGCCGCTGAAGGACAGATGGGAGCGGTTGCCGTACATGGGGGCGCCGATCTCGGGGCGGATGGCCGGGTCCACGTTCCCGGCCGCCAGTCCCAGCAACAGCATGTCCCCGGCCCTGATCTGCTGACCGCCCAGTTCGGTGTCCCCGGTGGCCCAGCGGCCGGGGATGACCGTCAGCGGCGGTTCGTTCCACAGCACATGCTCGATGGCGTCCGGCAGGGTCATATGGCCGCCCGCGAGCGAGGCGCGGAAACGCGGGTCGGTGAGGACCATGCGCAGGGTGTTGGCCATCAGGTTGGTCGTGGTCTCGTTCCCGGTGAGCAGCACCAGTCGCAGATGCTGGACCACCTCCTCCTCGGTGAGCTCCGAGGGGTGCGCCAGCAGCCAGGACGCCAGGTCCTCGGCGGGTGCGGCCCGTCTGCGGTCCACCAGGCTCTGGATGGCCTCGGTGACGTAGGCGTCGCTGCGCAGCGCGGTGTCGGTGCCCTGCATCAGATCCCGGGTGGCGGCGACCAGCCGCGGGCCGTACTCGTCGGGCATACCGAGGAGATGGGTGAGGACCAGCATGGGCAGCTGCTGGGCGAAACCGGCCACCAGATCGGCCTCGCCGTCCGCGCAGAACTCGTTGACCAGCTGGTGGGTCAGGCGGGTGATGTGGCGACGGATGCCGCGCCGGTCGAAGCGGCCCATGGACCCGGTGAGCGCGGCCCGCAGCCGTTCGTGCTCCTCACCGTCGGCGAAGGTGCACATGGGCTGCCAGCCGACGACGGGCAGCAGCGGGGAGTCGGGGGGCAGCGTCCCCTCCTTCCAGGCGTACCAGTGCCGGGAGTCACGGGAGAAGCGCGAGGGGGTGCGGGTCACCTCCAGGTTCTCGCGGTAGCCGAGCAGCAGCCAGGCCGGTACGTCCCCGTCGAGCCGGACCGGGGCCACCGCCCCGTGCTCGGCGCGCAGCCGCTCGTACAGCGCCATCGGGTCCCTGGCGTTCTCCGGTCCGAAGAGATCCGTCGTGGCGCCCTCGGACATCAGGGCGTGGGCGGGGCAGGCGGCGGGGGGCGCGGCCGGGTGCCCGGCACCGCTTCCGGGGTGGTCGGCGGGAGGGATCACGATGTCTCCGGGGTCATGGTGAGGGCCTGCAGATAGCTGACGAGGGTGATGAGGGTGTCGCGGCTGGAGCCGCGGTCACGGGCGTCGCAGTCGATCAACGGGACGGCGTCGGGCAGGTCCAGGGCCGCGCGCAGCTCCTCCACGGGGTACGCGGGCGCCCCCGGGAAGGCGTTGACCGCCACCACGAACGGCACCCCGCGCTCCTCGAGCCGGCCGACCACATCGAAGCTGACCTCGAGCCTGCGGGTGTCCAGCAGGACCACCGCGCCGAGCGCGCCCTCGAAGAGGCCGTTCCACAGGAACCAGAAGCGCTCCTGGCCCGGGGTGCCGAAGAGGTAGAGCACCAGCCGTTCGTTGAGGCTGATCCGGCCGAAGTCCATCGCCACGGTGGTCTCGGTCTTGCGCTCCACCCCGGCAAGGTCGTCCACGCCGACCCCGGCCTGGGTCATGGTCTCCTCGGTGGTCAGCGGGCGGATCTCGCTCACCGAGCCGACCATGGTGGTCTTGCCGACGCCGAACCCCCCGACGATCACCACCTTGACGGCCGCCGCGGCGGAGGCGGGGAGGACGTCCTCGCGGCGCGGTCCGGTGATCCCGCCGACACCGCCGACACCGCTGGTGCCGCCGTCACCGTCAGAGATTCTGTAGTCCATGCATCACCGCCTGAAGCAGTTCGGGGTCGGGCAGTACGGCGGCGGGGACCGGCGCCCGCGCCTCCACCCGGCGTTCCTCGAGCAGTCCCGCGAGGATCACCGAGACGGTGGAGACCGGCAGCACCAGATACGCGGAGATCTCGGCGACGGAGAGCGGGAACTGACACATCCTCAGCACAGCGGCGATCTCGGGCTGCATCCCCGGCTCCGGCTCGATCCGCGCGACGATCAGGCTGACCAGTTCGACGGAGGTCCGGTCGGCACGGTCGGCACGGCCACGGCTGACCGTGTACAGCCGCTCGGGGCCGCCCTCGTCCCAGGGCGTGGCCGGTCCGCCGCTGCCCTGCCCGCTCATGTCAGTCCGTCGGCGCGGGGCGGGCTGCTCAGATGTTCTCCGAGCCGGGCGACCAGGTCTCTCATGCACTGGCCCATCAGCCCCGCGTCCACGCTCTCCTCGGCGAGCACCGCCAGATACGAGCTGACCCCAGCCGCCATCAGATAGAAGAACCCGCCGCCGACCTCGATCACCACCAGCCGCATCCGCCCGTCGCCTTCGGGGAATTCGGCGGCGATCGCCGCCGACAGGCTCTGTAATCCCGCACAGGCGGCAGCCAGCCGGTCGGCGGTGTCCTCGTCGGTCCCGACCTGTGCCATGCACAGGCCGTCCGAGGAGAGCAGGACCACGTGGCGGGTCTGGGGAACGCTGGACGCCAGGTCCCGGAGCATCCAGTCCATGTTGAACCGCGCTTGCCTCACTTGGCTATTCATCCTTGTTCGAGGGGTCCGAGTGGTCTGAGTGGTTCGAAGGGTGCGACGTGGTGTCGGAGACGGCGGTGCAGTCCGGGTCCGGGGACTCACCGGAGATGCCCTTGTGGAACGCCGCCAGCCACATCCCGGGCTGCACCGGTGGGGTGGCCGGTGCGGCGGGCCGGTCGGCGGCGGGCGCCGCGGCCGGGGGTTGCGCGTCGACCAGGATGGGCGGGGTGACCACCGGCATCCGACGGCGGCGCTGCGGCAGTCCGGCGGTGTTCTGGCGGAACCCGGGGTGGTCCGGGGCGGGTTTGGGGGCCCGCGCGGGCATCGGTGTCGGCGTCGCGCGCCTGACCGGTTTGGGCGGGGGCAGTTTGGCCGCGCGGGCGATGGCCCCGCCGGGCGCGGGGGTGGGGCAGGTGATGTCCTGCGGTACGACCAGCACGGCGCGCACCCCGCCGTAGGCCGAGGGCCGCAGGGAGATCTGGAACCGGTACCTCAGCGCGAGCCGCCCGACCACGGCGAGGCCCAGCCGGGGGGTCTCGCCCAGGTCGTTGAGGTCCAGTCCGGTCGACGCCTGGGCCAGCACCAGTTCGGTGCGGCGGCGGGCCTCCGCGGAGAGTCCGACGCCCGCGTCCTCGATCTCGATCGCGATACCGGACTGGACCTCGATCGCGGTGAGGTGCACCCGGGTCTTGGGCGGGGAGTAGCGGGTGGCGTTGTCCAGCAGTTCGGCCAGGGCGTGGATCAGCGGCTCGACCGAGGGGCCGACAATGGCGACGTCCGCCACCGAGTGCAGGTCCACCCGCTGGTACTCGAGGATGCGCGACATGGCGCCGCGGAGCACGTTGAACAGTGGCACCTCCTTCTGCCACTGGCGTCCCGGGCGGGATCCGCCGAGCACCGCGATACTGTCCGCCAGCCTGCCGACCAGCGCGTTGCCGTGGTCGATATGCAGCAGGTCCTCGAAGACCTCAGGGTCCGCACCGTGTTTGTCCTCCAGCTCCCGCAGGTCCTGGGCCTGCTGGTGGACGATGGCCTGCACCCGGCGGGCGATGTTGACGAACGCGCGCTGCGCGGCGTCCCGCAGGTCCTCCTCGGCCCGCACGGTCTCCAGCACCGCCCGCAGCAGCGCCCGGTGGGCGGATTCGAAGTCCGGGTCGAGGGCGGGTGTGTGGTCGATGTCCTTCATGACCTCGTCGACCATGCTGCCGCGCTGCAACCGTGCCACCGCGGCGGGCAGCAGATCGCGGGCCAGCCGCCGGGTCTCCTCCTCCTGCTCCACCAGCCGGCGGCGGAGGACGTCCTCCTGGGCGGCCTGCCGTTCGCGCAGGGTGGCGATCAGCCGGCCGCGGCGCCTCGACTCGGCGGCCGCCGCGGTCACCACCAGCGTCGCCACCACCCCGCACCAGGCGACCGCCGCCCGTGCCGCGGCCGGGACGGCCGTCACGGCGAGGGCCGCACAGACCGCCATGGCGGCGGGAGGGAGGACCCATACGAGCGCGGAGGCGGGCCGTCGGCCTCCGGGTGAGGCGCCAGCGAAAACCATTGGCTTCCTTAGAAAGAGCGGAAGAAAATGCGTGCGAGGAGCTCGCTATGGGCCCTGGAGCTTAGCGGCTTCACCGGACACCAAGACGAATATGCTTTTTTCTCGGAATTGCACTGGCGAGCGAATTCATTCAACACAGGGAATCGATCAGATTCATTCAATTCCTTCCGCGCCCCGAAACCCCACACCCGCAAAAGCTGGTTGATTCATGGTGATTGCGGACATTGTGCGGTGACTCCCCGAGGGGGTACCCGGGTTGTAGAGTCAATCGGTTGACCACAACGGCGTGGAGGGCGGTCACGTGTTCTACCAGGTGCTCAAATATGTGCTGTTGGGGCCGTTGCTGAGACTTCTCTTCCGGCCCCGGGTCGAGGGGCTCGAGCACATCCCGGCCGAGGGGGCCGCCATCGTCGCCGGGAATCATCTGTCGTTCTCCGATCATTTCCTGATGCCCGCGATCGTGCCGCGCCGCATCACGTTCCTGGCGAAGGCGGAGTACTTCACCGGACGGGGTCTCAAAGGGCGGCTGACCGCGGCGTTCTTCCGCGGTGCCGGACAGATCCCGGTGGACCGCGCGGGCGGCAAGGCGGCCGAGGCGGCGCTGCGCTCGGGGCTCGCGGTACTGCGCAAGGACCGGTTGCTGGGGATCTACCCGGAGGGCACCCGCTCGCATGACGGACGGCTCTACAAGGGGCGGACCGGGGTGGCGGCGATGGCTCTCACCGCCGGGGCCCCGGTCATCCCGTGCGCCATGGTGGGCACCTTCGAGATCCAGCCGCCCGGCCGTCTGGTGCCCCGGATCCGCCGGGTGACCATCCGCTTCGGCGCGCCGCTGGACTTCTCGCGCTACGCCGGACTGGAGGAGGAACGCACCGTGCTGCGGGCCGTCACCGACGAGATCATGTACGAGATCCTGCGGCTGTCCGGACAGGAGTACGTCGACGCCTACGCCTCGGACGTGAAGGCCGAGCAGTCCCGGCGCCGCTCCCGGACGCCACGCTGACGGCGAATCTGCTGCCGGCCGAACACCCTGGGCCGCCCGGCCGGCGGGCCGTAGCGTCCCGGCATGACCACAGCAGACGTATGTGTGATCGGGGCGACCGGACAGATCGGCCGGGCGGCGGTGCGCGTGCTGGCCGAGGAGGGTCTGCGGGTGCGCGCGGCCTCCCGCGGCGGGGGCCGTGACGAGCGCTGGCCCGGGGACGTGGAGTGCGTGGCCCTGGACCGGGAGGACGACGCGGCGGTGGCCGCGCTGGTCGGGGACGGATGCGAGGTGCTGCTCGACTGTGTGGCCAACGGCCGGGCACACGCACGGCAGTTGACCGGTCTGGCGGACCGGATCGGTTCGGCGGTGGTGATCTCCACCGGCGCGGTGTACGAGGACGGCCGGGGCCGCGGCTTCCACACCCAGGACCAGCCGGACGGCGCCCCCGAGTACCCGGTGCCGATCCCCGAGTCCCAGCGCACCGTGCCCCCGGGGGACACCGCCGGGAACCGCAAGGTCGCCCTGGAGCAGGAGCTGCTGGCCGCGGGCGACCGGCTGCCGGTGACCCTGCTGCGGGCCGGGGCGATCCACGGACCGCACTGCCGCACCCCGCGGGAGCTGTACTTCGTCAAGCGGGTGCTCGACCGGCGGCCGGTGCGGGTGCTGGCCTACGGTGGCCGCAGCCGGTTCCACCCGGTGCACGTGGACAATCTCGCGGAGCTGGTGCGGCTGGCCGCCCGCCGGCCCGGCTCCCGGGTGCTCAACGCGGGCGATCCGCAGGCGCCGACGGTGGCCGACATCGCAGCCGCGGTGGATGCCGTGCTGGCGGCACGCTCGGAGCTGGTGCTGATCGACGGCGGGCCACCGCGCCCGAACGTGGGCGTCACCCCGTGGAGCCTCCCCCACCCGGTGATCTACGACATGACGTCGGCGGAGCGGGAGTTGGGCTACCGCCCGGTGACGGGCTACGCCGAGTCACTGCCGCGGACGGTGGAGTGGCTGGCCCGGCGGCTCACCGACGGCGGGGGCTGGCCCGCCGCGTTCCCGGAGATGGCCGCGGCCTACGGCCCGCGGGTCGATCTGTTCGACTACGCGGCCGAGGACGCGTGGCTGGGCACCGGCGGCCGGACCCGCTGACCACCGCCCCGGAAACGGACCGGGCCCGGTTCCGTACGCGCCGACACGTACGGAACCGGGCCCGGCGGCCGTCACTTGACGGCGGTGGCCTTCGCGACCTTCGCCGCCTTGGCCGCCTTGGCGGCCGAGTCGGACTTCGCGGGCACCGGCGTGGCGTGCGGGGCGCACGTCACGTCCTTGGCGTCCACCGTGCCCTTGAGCAGGTAGGCGTCCACCCGGTTGTTGATGCAGCTGTTCACCAGTCCGGTGACACCGTGCGAACCGGCGTCCTTCTCGGTGATCAGACGCGAGCCCTTGAGCCGCTTGTGCAGTTCCACGGCACCGTCGTACGGGGTGGCGGCGTCGCGGGTGCTCTGCACGATGAGGGTCTTGGGCAGACCCTTGGACGCGCCGACCTCCAGCGGGGTGTGCTGCTTGGCACCCCAGGTGGCGCAGGGCAGGTTCATCCAGGCGTTGGACCAGGTCAGGAACGGGTAGTCCCGGTGGAGACGGGTGTTGTCCCGGTCCCACTTGGCCCAGTTGGTCGGCCACTTGGCGTCGGCGCACTCGACGGCGGTGTAGACGGCGTTGCCGTTCTCCGAGGCGATGTTGCCCGCGGTGTCGGACATGTCCGGGCCCGCGGCCTCGATCAGCGGCTTGTCGTCACCGGCGAGGTAGGCGCTCCACACCTCCGCGACCTGGGTCCACGCGGAGTCGTAGTACGGGGCGCTCTGGAAGAATCCGAGCAGCTCGGAGGGGCCGACGACCCCGCCGATCGGGCTCTTCTTGGCGGCCGCGCGCAGTGTGTTCCACTGCTTCTGGACCTTGGCCGAGGTGTTGCCGATGTGGTAGGCGGCGTCGTTCTTGGCGACCCACGCCTTCCAGTCGTTCCAGCGCATCTCGAAGGCGACGTCCTGGTCCAGGTTGGCCTGGTACCAGATCTTCTCCCGCGAGGGGTTGACCACGCTGTCGACGATCAGACGGCGCACATGGTTCGGGAACAGCGTCGCGTAGACGCCGCCGATGTACGTTCCGTAGGAAACGCCGAGATAGTTGAGCTTCTTGTCGCCCAGGGCGGCCCGGATGACGTCGATGTCACGCGCGGTGTTCGGCGTCGTCATATGGGGCAGCATCCGGCCGCTGCGCTCCTTGCAGCCCTGTGCGTACGCCTTGGCCAGCTTGCGCTGAACGCGCTTGTCCGCCTCACTGTCGGGCACCGGGTCCATCTTGGGTGCCTTGACGAACTCCTGCGGGTCGACGCAGGAGATCGGGGCGGAGTGGCCGACGCCGCGGGGGTCGAAACCGACGAAGTCATACGCCTTCGCGGCGTTCGCCCACACCGGGTTCTTGTTGGTGACCCGGGTCGGGAAGCGCATACCCGAACCGCCCGGACCGCCCGGGTTGTAGACCAGCGAACCCTGGCGCTCCGAGGGCGACCCCGTGTTGCCGATGCGGTCCACCGCGATCTTGATCTTGCGGCCTTCGGGCTTGGCGTAGTCCAGCGGCACGGTGACGTAACCGCACTGGATGGGCTTGGCCAGACCCCAGTCGGCCGGGCAGTCCTTCCAGTCGATGCCCTTCTTCGCGGCCTTGGCCGCGGCGATGGCGACACCACGGGCCTCGGCGGCGCCACCCGGCGTCGGCTCCGAGGCACCCGCGGTCGGGGCGACGAGCGCCCCAGTTATCAGCGCACCGGTCATCACACCACCGGCCACGCCGAAGAGTGCTGTGCGTCTCACGTAGTTATCCCCCTGCATGGTTGCGCCGCTCATGGCGGCGATGATCACAGAGTGTCAGGAGGATTCTTGTGTCTGGCTTACTGCCAAGTACAGGGCAAACCACCGTTTCTTTATCAACACGTGAACATCAGCCCAGTCACCTCAGGTGTCTCCCGGCCATCTGTCCGCTCCACGTCAACATCCGTTTGACGGTGCGTTGTCGCAGGTGGGAGGGGGTTGTTCCGCTCGGCGGAGCATGCCGTCCGATATTTGCCCTTGACGGAGGCCCTGTTGAACGTCGATTCTCATGTGCGCACAAATGATCCACCGCTCCGCAACATCCCCCCACATCACTACGGAGCCCAACTGTGAAGCGAATAGTGCCCGTCCGCCGTGGAGTTCTCGCGGCGGGCGCCAGTGCCGCCCTCGCCGCCGCCCTGCTGTCCGGCGCGTCGATGGCCCAGGCCAACATCTCCGACACCGCCACCGTGGCGGCGCCCGACATCGACGTCGAGGCGGTCAAGGGAGATCTGAAGGAACTCCAGTCCATAGCGGACAGTAACGGCGGCAACCGTGCCCACGGCCAGCCCGGTTACAAGGCGTCCGTGGACTACATCAAGAAGAAGCTGGACGACGCCGGGTTCAAGACCGCCATCCAGGAGTTCGACAGCGGCGGGGCGAAGGGCTACAACCTCATCGCCGACTGGCCGGGTGGCAGCGAGGACAAGGTCGTCATGGCCGGCGCCCATCTGGACTCGGTCTCCGAGGGTCCCGGAATCAACGACAACGGATCGGGCTCCGCCGCGATCCTGGAGGTCGCGCTCGCCGCGGCCAAGGCCGACCTCAAGCCCGCCAAGCACCTGCGGTTCGCCTGGTGGGGCGATGAGGAGGACGGCATGGTCGGCTCCACCAACTACGTGGACAAGCTGGCGTCCGGCGACAAGTCGAAGATCGACTCGTATCTGAACTTCGACATGCTCGGCTCCCCCAACCCGGGGTACTTCGTCTACGACGACGACACCGAGCTGGAGAAGGTCTTCACCGACTGGTTCGCGGCCAAGGACATCAAGACCGACCCGGAGACCGAGGGCGACGGCCGCTCGGACCACGCGCCGTTCAAGGACGCCGGCGTGCGGGTCGGCGGTCTGTTCACCGGCGCCGAGGCCACCAAGAGCCAGGAGCAGGCGGACAAGTGGGGCGGCAAGGCGGGCGAGCCGTTCGACCCGTGCTACCACTCCGCGTGCGACAAGACGTCGAACATCGACGACAAGGCCCTGGACCTGAACACCGACGCGATCGCCAACGCGATCTGGACGCTCAGCTCCTAGGCGCGTACGGGACCGGCCACGCGCCGGTCCCGTAGGCCACCCCTTCCGACCCGGTCGCCGGTCCCCGGCGGCCGGGTCGCGGTGTGTCGATCCGCTCGGGCGGATCACCCCGCCTCCGGCCGCGGAGGGCCGGAGCGGTCCCCCGACCGGCGTAACCGCTCCCGGTACGGGGACGTGCCGCCCACTTGCGCCGAGCACCGCCGCAGCCCGGTGAAGCGGAGATCGTCACTGGTCAGAGCTCTGGCGTCAGAGAGGGCCGGTCACCCGAACGGACCATCCGTGAGCACCGTCACACGGAGGCGTCCCGACGCGGAACCGGCCGCCGGGATGCGTGACGATCTCGGGGACAGGACCCCGCCGCAGCATCCGGGGTGGGGTCGGCATATGAAGGGGGTGCGCGATGACTGCGCACATTCGGATCCCCAGGATGGTCTCCCGGGCGAGTGCCGTCTCCGCCCTCACCGTCGCCGCCGTCGGCTCGACCGTCGCGGTGCCGGGGGCGACCCCGGAGGCGGAGGCGGCGAGCGTCGCGGTCAAGGCGCTCCGCATCGCCGCGTCGAAGAAGGGCGCGCCGTACGTCTGGGGCGCGGCGGGACCGCACCGCTTCGACTGCTCGGGGCTGACGCAGTACGCGTACAAGCGGGCCGGGAAGCGGCTGCCGCGGACCGCGGCGGCGCAGTACAACCGCACGCGCCCCATCAAGGCTTCCGCCCGCACCCATGGTGACCTGGTGTTCTTCCATGGCAGCGGCGGTGTCTACCACGTCGGCCTGTACGCGGGCGGCGGCCGGATCTGGCATGCGCCCAAGACCGGCACCGTGGTGCGGCTGGAGCGGATCTGGACCCGTCAGGTCTCCTACGGCAAGGTCCGCTGATCCGGGCCGGGTTGGCGGCCCCCGCCCCAGGTCCGACGGTCGGTGGCCGGGGGTAGGTTGACGGGGCAGGGGCGCCACCCCGTCGACCTTCGGAGACCGCATGTCCTACCTCAACCCGGTCCGGCACATCACCTTCGACGCCCATGATCCGTACCAGCTGGCGCAGTTCTGGTCCCGGCTGACCGGCTATCCGCTGGAGGACTCGGACCCGGGCGATGACGAGGTGCTGATCGCGCCGGACCAGCCCGGTGTCCCGGGTCTGCTGTTCCTGCGGGTGCCGGACGCCAAGACCGTCAAGAACCGGGTCCACCTCGACATCCAGCCGCCGTCGGGCACGCGGGACGCCGAGGTGGACCGGCTCATCGGACTGGGCGCGAAGGTCGTGGACGACCGGCGCACGGACGACGGGATGGGCTGGGTGGTGATGTCCGACCCCGAGGGCAATGAGTTCTGTGTGGAGCGCAGCGCGGTGGAGCGCGGTCTGGTGAGGTCCTAGGGCGTGTCCCCGGCCGGGGCCATGGTCCTCCGCCGTCTGGAGCGGATCCGGGCCAGGCACTAGCGTGAACCGGTGCCGGCCGTGCGCGGGCCGGCACCGGGAGGGGGCGCGTGGTGACCGAGCAGTTCCAGCCGGACCGGACCTACGACCAGGTGTATCTCGTCTTCGTCGACACCTCCGGGTATTCGACGATCGTGCGCTCCAACCCCAGGGACCGGGCCGCCCACGCCTTCGACCTGCTCCGGGAGCGGATGCGGGCGCGGATCGCCCAGCTCTCCGCGCAGTACCGGTGCGCGCGCAGCGATCTGTGGAGCTGGCGCGGTGACGGCGGGTTCTTCGCGGTCCACGACGAGAGCGAGAGCGTGGCCCGCGATGTGGCGCTGGAGGCCGCGCGGACCTTCCTCACCCTCGATCTGCGCCATCTGCGGGACGAGTTCGCACAGGCCGGGGTGGACGGTGAGCTGCATGTGCGGATGGCGGTGCACAAGGGGGCCATCCGGCACAGCGCCGAGGGCCGGACCGGCTCGATCCACTCCCCCGACATCAATCTCGCCGCCCATCTGGAGAAGGTGACCCCGCCGGACTGTCTGGCGGTGTCGGAGGACGTCTACCGCACGGCCGGTCCGTACGCGCGGCTGTTCGCGCCCGTGGGACGCCATGAGGGCAAGGATGTCTATCTGATGGCGGGCGACGGCGGACCGGAGGTGGCGGCCAAGGCGTGGCTCGCGGGCCGGGGGCTGGCCGAGGGCACACCGGTGCACGCGTATCCCGAGCGGCCGAGTTCTCAGGAGAAGGCGCGGCTGCTGGACGCGGCGGCCGAGGAGGTCCTCGACATGGGGACGGCGCTGCGCACCTCCTCCAGCCGTCTGGTGACCACCGAGCGTCCGGCCCGCTACCGGGACGCGGTGCTGGGGCTGTTGCGCCGGGGCGTCACCTACCGCTGCTATCTGCTGGACCCGTCCTCGGAGGCGGCGGACACCCTGTCCCGCCAGTACGAGGAGGACATGGCACGGAAGATCAAGGACTCGCTGGAGCGGTTCGGCCGGTTCAAGGAGCGCTACGGCGCGGAGGCGGACGGGCTGCTGGTCTACCAGACCGACGGGTTCCCGGGGTTCTCGGCGCTGGGGATCGATCTGGGCCGTCCGGACGGGCTGATCCTCTACTCCTCGTACCTCATGGGCGCGAGTCCGTACGGGGTGATCGAGCGCGGGGACATGCCGCACTATCTGATCGGCCCGGCCGCGGGGCGGGTGTTCACCCGCATCCGGGAGCTGGCCGGGGCGCGTTCCGCCACGGGGCGGGTCGAGCGGGTGCTGTAGCCGGGGCGCGGATCAGTTGACCCCGGCGGTCCACGGCAGCGCGATCCAGACGGTCTTGCCGCCGTCGGCGGTGGGCGTGATGAAGACGTCACCGCCGGATTCGGCGGCCAGGGAACGGATGATGACCAGACCGCGGCCGTGGTCACGGCCGTGGTCCTGCTGGGTGGCGGCGGGGGGCCGGACCGGCCACCGGGGGTGGCTGTCGGTGACGCCGATCTCCAGTCGCCGGGTGTGGTCGAGCCGGAGGTCGACGGTGAAGGTGGGTGACCGTCCCACGGTGTGCTGGACCGCGTTGGTGGCCAGCTCGGAGACGATGAGCCGGACGGTGTCGGCGGCCTCCGCCCGCGCGCCGAGCCCCCATTCGGCCAGGACGTCCGTCACATAGGCACGGGCCGCGGGGACCGAGGCCGGGGCGCTCGGCAGAGTGACGGATGCTTCCTGCTGGTCTGCCATGGCGGCCTGTCCCTTTCCGCCGGGGGAGCGGCGAGGACGCGTCGGGGTGGTGCCGCGCCGCCGGGGTTCCCCGGCGGCTTCGGCGGGCTCAGCGCCAGAGTGCCATCGATGCCCTCCGTGACGGGGCCGATCCACCGGCTTATGCATATATCTGTCGCCCGAAGCGGTGAACTCTGCTACGGAAGACCGGATTTGGGCGGCAGACTGGGGAGCGAAGCGCGGCAGAGGGCGCGCGCGGGGGCGCGCGGGCAGGAGGGAGAACGGATGCGGTACGGCCCGGCGGTGCGCCGCCGCAAGCTGGGCGCGGAGCTCCGCCGTCAGCGCGATCTGGCCGGGCTCACCAGTGGTGAGACCGCACGGCTGCTGGGGTGGCACCAGTCGAAGGTGAGCCGGATCGAGACCGGCCGCAGCGGGGCCAAACCCGCGGATGTGACCCGGTTGCTGGATCTGTACGGGGTCGCCGACCCGGAGCTCCGGGCGCTGCTGGAGGCGCTGTGCGGCGGGGGTGCCTCGGATCCGGAGGGGTCACGGCGCGGCTGGTGGCACGCCTACCGCGATCTCCTGCCGCCCGCCTACCGGGACTTCATCAGTCTGGAGGCGGAGGCGTCCGGGGCGTGCACCCTGGAGACCACGGTGGTGCCCGGACTGCTCCAGACCCCGGACTACGCCCGGACGGTCACCCGGGCGGCGCTGGCCGATCTGCCGCAGGCGCGGGTGGACGCGCTGGTGGAGGTGCGCATCGCCCGGCAGTCGGTGCTGCACGGCGGGCAACCGCTGCGGCTGCACGCGGTGCTGGACGAGGCGGTGCTGCGCCGCGCGGTCGGCGGACCGGAGGTGATGGCGGCCCAGCTGAGACATCTGGCCGCACTGGGAGAGCTCCCTCAGGTGTGCTTGCAGGTGCTGCCATATTCCGCTGGAATGCCCATTGGCATTACCAGTCCTTTCATTATCTTCTCTTTTCCGCACATTACTGACCTCGACGTGGTAGTTCTCGACCACTTGACGAGTAGCCTCTATCTGGAGCGGAAAGAAGACCTCCGGGCGTACAGCGCGGCGTTCGACGTGCTGCGCACCCACGCCCTGGCACCTGAGGAATCACTCACCTTCATCAGCGAAATCGGGGGCGGCGCCTGAGGGGGCTCCATGTCCGCACTGCCGGCCGCATCGGCCGTGACCGCTCTTCCCACCCCGTCCGTCGGACCCGGCGGCTGGCTGCGCAGCAGCTACAGCGTCGGGATGAACAACTGCGTCGAGACCGCCCGGCTCGGTTCCGGGCTGCTCGCCGTGCGCGACTCCAAGAACACGGCAGGTCCCGTCCTGCGGTTCACCCCGGCCGGCTGGGCCTCGTTCCTCGACGGCCTGACCGGCGGAGGGTTCGGCCCCGGCGGGTCCCACCCCACCGGGGACTGATCCGCTCAGGCGGTCGGCGCGGTCCCCACGATCACGCCGACCGCCCGCTCGATCTGCTCGTCCGTCAGATCCGCGCGTGCGGTCAGCCGCAGCCGGGAGATGCCGTCGGGGACGGACGGCGGGCGGAAGCAGCCCACCTGAAGACCGGCAGCGCGGCAGTCGGCGGCCCAGCGCACCGCCTGCTCCGGTGACGGCGCCCGCACCGACACCACCGACGCGTCCGGCCGCACCGCGGACAGCCCCGCGGCGGTCAGCCGGCCGTGCAGCGCGGTGGCGACCGCGCGGGCACGGACCGCCCGCTCCGGCTCCGCGGCCAGCAGCCGCAGACTCGCCAGCGCCGCGCCCACCGCGGCCGGGTTCAGACCGGTGTCGAAGATGAAGGTGCGGGCGGCGTTGACCAGGTGCTCGATCACCCGGGCTGGCCCCAGCACCGCCCCGCCCTGGCTGCCCAGCGATTTGGACAGCGTGGCGGTGACCACCACCTGCGGCGCGCCCGCCAGTCCGGCTGCGTGCACCGCCCCGCGTCCGCCCTCGCCGAGCACCCCCAGCCCATGGGCGTCGTCCACCACCAACGCCGCCCCGTGCGACCGGCAGGCCGCGGCGAGCGCGGGCAGCGGGGCGGCGTCCCCGTCGACCGAGAAGACCGAGTCGGTGACCACCAGCGCGCGGCGGCCCCCGCCGCCGGCCTCGTGCCCCTCGGCGTCGAGGACCTTGCGCACGGCGGCGGGGTCCGCATGCGGCACCACCTCGACATCGGCGCGGGAGAGCCGGCAGCCGTCGATGAGCGAGGCGTGGTTGCCCGCGTCGGAGACCACCAGCGCGTCACGGTCGCTGAGCGCGGAGACGGCAGCCAGATTCGCGGCATAGCCGGATGAGAAGACCAAAGCAGCCTCGAAGCCGCAGAACGCCGCGAGTTCCTCCTCCAGCGCCGCGTGCAGCTCGGTGGAGCCGGTGACCAGCCGGGAGCCGGTGGCCCCCGCGCCCCAGTGCCGCGCCGCCTCCGCCGCGGCGGCCGTGACCTGCGGATGCCGGGCCAGTCCGAGATAGTCGTTGCTCGCGAGGTCCAGCAGCGGGGAGTCGGCGGGGCGGGGGCTCAGCCGGCGGACCAGTCCGGCGCGCGAACGCCGCTCCCGCTCGCCGTCGATCCACCCGAACGGGTCGTCCTGTCGGTCCTCGGCCATGCGCTGTCCTCGCCTTCCAGGGGGCACCAACTGTGGGGTCCGGATAGAACGTAGTCCCCTCCATGCATGGTCAGGGTGTGGTGATACCCACACCCCCAAGTCGCGGTCTTGTACGGTTCCTCCTTTGCCGGGAGCGGCGGCGTAGGACAGGATCGGCGCCATGGACCTGCTGAACACGCTGGTGGACAAGGGGCTGCGGCGCGAATCGCCGACCCGCGAAGAGGCGCTCGCCGTACTGGCGACCTCCGATGACGATGTGCTCGATGTGGTGGCCGCCGCGGGCAAGGTGCGGCGCCACTGGTTCGGGCGGCGGGTGAAGCTCAACTACCTGGTCAACCTCAAGTCGGGCCTGTGCCCCGAGGACTGCTCGTACTGTTCGCAGCGGCTCGGCTCGACCTCGGAGATCCTGAAGTACACCTGGCTGAAGCCCGACCAGGCGGCGGCCGCCGCCACCGCGGGGGTGGCGGGCGGCGCCAAGCGGGTGTGCCTGGTGGCCAGTGGGCGCGGCCCGACGGACCGGGACGTGGACCGGGTCTCCCAGACCATCGCCGCCATCAAGGACCAGCACCAGGACGTGGAGATCTGCGCCTGTCTGGGACTGCTGTCCGACGGACAGGCGGAGCGGCTGCGGGACGCCGGTGCCAACGCCTACAACCACAACCTCAACACCTCCGAGGCCACCTACGGCGAGATCACCACCACCCACACCTACGCCGACCGCGTCTCCACGGTGCAGCAGGCGCAGGCGGCGGGCATGTCCGCCTGCTCCGGGCTGATCGCGGGCATGGGCGAGTCGGACGAGGACCTGGTCGACGTGGTCTTCTCGCTGCGCGAGCTGGACCCGGACTCGGTGCCGGTCAACTTCCTGATCCCCATCGAGGGCACCCCGCTGTCCGGGGACTGGAACCTCACCCCGCAGCGCTGTCTGCGGATCCTGGCCATGGTCCGGTTCGTCTGCCCCGATGTGGAGGTGCGGCTCGCGGGCGGACGGGAGATCCATCTGCGGACCCTCCAGCCGCTGGCCCTGAACCTGGCGAACTCGATCTTCCTCGGCGACTATCTGACCACCGAGGGCCAGGCCGGCAAGGACGACCTGGCGATGATCGCCGACGCGGGCTTCGAGGTGGAGGGCACCGACACCACCACCCTGCCCGAGCACCGCGCCGACGCGCTCGCCGCGGCGGCCGGGGGCTGCGGTTCACACACCGGGGCGGCCGGCGGCTGCGGTTCGCATGGTGCGGAGGGCGGCGGCTGCGGTCCGTGCGGCGGCGAGGCCGCGCCCGAGGCAGAGGCCGAGCCTCAGCCCGCGGCGGTGGCGGCGCGCGAGGACTCGCACGCCGATCTGGTCGCGGTGCGCCGTCGGGGCGTGGGTACGGACCTGCCGCCCAATGCCTGAGCCACTGACCCCCGGTGAGCTGCGGGAACTGGACCGGCAGCACGTCTGGCACCCCTACGGTCCGATGCCCGGACGTGAGGACCCGCTGGTGGTGGAGTCCGCGTCCGGGGTCCGGCTGCGGTTGGCCGAACCGGTCGAGGGCGCCCGGGAACTGGTCGACGGCATGTCGTCGTGGTGGTCCGCGATCCACGGCTACAACCACCCGGTGCTCAATGAGGCCGTACGCGGCCAGCTGGGGCGGATGAGCCATGTGATGTTCGGCGGACTCACCCATGAGCCAGCCGTACGGCTGGCCGCCAAGCTGGTGGAGATCACCCCCGACCCGCTGCGCCATGTCTTCCTCGCCGACTCCGGTTCGGTGTCGGTCGAGGTGGCGGTGAAGATGTGCCTCCAGTACTGGCGGTCGCTCGGCCGGCCGGAGAAGCGCCGGATGCTGACCTGGCGCGGTGGCTACCACGGCGACACCTGGCAGCCGATGGCGGTGTGCGACCCGCAGGGCGGAATGCACCAGCTGTGGTCGGGGGTGCTCCCCGAACAGGTCTTCGCGGACGCCCCGCCGGCCGGATTCGACGCCGGTGCCGACCCGGCCTACGAGGCCCATCTGCGCGAGCTGATGGCCCGGCACGCCCATGAACTGGCCGGAGTGATCGTGGAGCCGGTGGTCCAGGGCGCGGGCGGGATGCGCTTCCACTCCCCCGCGCTGCTGCGGCTGCTGCGCGAGGTGTGCGACGAACACGACGTGCTGCTGGTGTTCGACGAGATCGCCACCGGCTTCGGCCGCTCCGGCGAGCTCTTCGCGGCCGGTCACGCGGCCGTGAGCCCCGATGTGATGTGTCTGGGCAAGGCGCTGACCGGCGGATACCTCACCATGTCGGCCACCTTGTGCACCACGCGGGTGGCGGAGGGCATTTCGCGCGGCGAGGTGCCGGTGCTGGCCCACGGCCCGACGTTCATGGGCAATCCGCTGGCCGCGGCGGTCGCCAACGCCTCGATCGAGCTGCTGCTCGGCTACGACTGGCGGCAGGAGGTCAAGCGGATCGAGGCGGGGCTGCGCGACGGTCTCGGGGAAGCGCTCGAACTGCCGAACGTCCGGGACGTACGGGTGCTCGGCGCGATCGGCGTGGTCCAGCTCGACCGTCCGCTCGACGCGGCGGGCATGTCCGCGGCCTCGCGGGCCGCGGTCCGCGAGGGCGTCTGGCTGCGGCCGTTCCGCGATCTGCTGTACGTCATGCCGCCGTACATCACCGGCGATGACGATCTGGCCCGGATCTGCACGGCGGTGCGGGCGGCCGCCGCCGCGGCGGGCCGCTGAACCGAAGGCCGTGGCCCGCCGTCCGGGGGACCACCCCCGGGCGGCGGGCCGCAGAACCCAGCGAAAGGCACGGAAACACCATGTCAGTACTGGTCGTCTCGGGCACCGGCACCGAGATCGGCAAGACCGTCACCACGGCTGCCGTCGCCGCCTGCGCCCTGGCCCGCGGCCGGTCGGTGGCGGTGCTCAAACCCGCGCAGACCGGCGTCGGCGCGGAGGAGGCGGGCGATGCCGCCGAGGTGGCCCGGCTCGCCGGAGAGGTCACCACCCTCGAACTCGCCCGCTATCCCGAACCGCTGGCCCCGGACACCGCGGCCCGCCGCTCCGGGCTGCCGACGGTCCGTCCGCACGAGGTGGCGGAGGCGGCCGGGAAACTGGCCGCCGAGCACGATCTGGTGCTCGTCGAGGGCGCGGGCGGACTGCTGGTGCGCTTCGACGAGGAGGGCTCGACGCTCGCCGACGCGGCCCGGCTGCTGTCCGCCCCCGTCCTGGTCGTCGCGCATCCGGGCCTCGGCACCCTGAACATGGCCACGCTGACCACCGAGGCGCTGGCCGCCCGCGGGCTGGACTGTCCGGGGATCGTCATCGGGAGCTGGCCCGCCGAGCCCGATCTCGCCTCCCTCTGCAATGTCGGCGATCTGCCCGCGTCGGCGGGCGTACCGCTGCTGGGCGCCCTCCCGGAGCGGGCCGCCGCACTCGGCCCGGCGGCCTTCCGCGCCGCGGCTCCCGGCTGGCTGGCCCCGCAGCTGGACGGCGTCTGGAACCCGGCGGCGTTCCCGGCGTAGTCCCACCCCCGCCCTGGGCAGACTCCCGGTAACGGTCCTGGACCGTGTCGTTCGCATCCGAGGGGGTCCCCCATGCCCGTACGCCGCCGCACCGCACCGCCCGACGCCGTGCACCACCCGATCTTCGCCCGCTGCTGGGACCGGCTCTCCGCGGTGGCCGACGAGCGGGCCGGGGTGGCGGAGCTGCGGAGTGAACTGCTGACCGGGCTGTCCGGCCGGGTGATCGAGATCGGGGCGGGCAACGGCCGCAACTTCCCGCACTATCCCGAGACCGTCTCCGAGGTCGTCGCCATCGAGCCGGAGCGCCATCTGCGGCGGCTGGCCGCGCGGGCGGGGCTGCGCTCGGCGGTTCCGGTGGACGTGGTGCCGGGGGTCGCGGAGGCGCTGCCGGTCAAGAGCGAGGCGTTCGACGCGGCGGTGGCGTGTCTGGTGCTGTGTTCGGTGCGTGATGTGCGGCGCGCGCTGGCCGAGCTGACGCGGGTTCTGAAACCCGGCGGCGAACTGCGCTTCCTGGAGCACGGCCGGGCGGACGGCCGGGTGATGGCCACCACGCAGCGGGTGCTGGACCGCACCGTGTGGCCGCTGGTGTTCGGCGGCTGTCACACCGCGCGGGAAGTACGGGCGGAGCTGGCGGCGGCGGGCTTCGAACCGGTCGGGCACCGGCTGCTGCGGGTCCCCGAGCGGGGGCTGCCGATGCCGACCTCCTCCTGTGTGCTGGGCACGGTCCGCCGTCCGCCGCTACCAGACGCCGTGGGCTGACCCACGAAGACCGACAGGACAGGACCTAGTGCCCCATCAACCACGGTTTGCCCCGCTCGCCGCCCTGGCACGGCCGCCCCCGGCTACCGCTGGGAGGTGCCCCCTGCGGCGTTGCCGAACCGGCCGAGCAGGCCCACTACGAGGCCGATCCGGCGCCTTGCAGCCGACCGCACCAGGACACCTCGCTACCGGGCACACCTCGGCTGACGCGGCACTAGACGCTCCAGCTGCGCAGTTCGTCGGCGATGGCGCGGACGTCGGCACGGCCGTCCCGGACCAGCCGGGCCAGGTCCCGCACCCGCTCCGGCGAGGTGGTGATCTTCAGCCCGCTGGCCACGAGATAGGCGTAGGCGACGGCGGAGGCGAACAGCGCGTTGCCCCGCTCCAGCGCCGGGACCAGGAGCAGCAGTTGGAGCAGGGCCGCGGCCCGCTCCTGGGGGTCGGTGTAGACGGGGATGCCGAATATCTCCGCCTCGTGGCGGCTCACGGCGGCCACCAGCGCACCGTAGTCGGTGACGCGCGGATCGCCGGGGGTGTGATGCTCGGCGATCATCAGCAGCCAGGCGAGGTCGATACGCACGGTCAAGGGCGGGGCTCGCCCTCCTTGCCGAACTCCTCGTCGAACACGGCCCGGTACTGCTTCATGAAGTCGGCGGCGGCCTCCACGAAGGTGTGGCCCGCCTCGCCCGCGTCCTGCCGGACCAGCTCCTCGATATAGCGGTTCATGCTGATCCCCCGCTGGAGGGCGCGCTCCCGGGCCTTCTCCGCGGTGGTCTCGTCGACCCGCACGTTCAGCTGTGTCTTCGCCACACGGTCACGCTAGCGCAGATTTGCTAGCGCATTCAAGGGCGCGCCGGAGCGGCCGGATCCCTACCATCGAGGTCTGAACCGTTCCGACACGGGAGGCAGGGTGTCCACACCGGCGGCGACGAAGACGGACGGATCGGCGGAGGGCGGAGCCCGCGCGGCGGCCCGCACACGCTCCCTCACCAAGGCGTACGGCACCGGCGAGACGGCCGTGATCGCCCTGGACGCGGTGGACGTGGAGATCGAACAGGGCAGATTCACCGCGGTGATGGGCCCGTCCGGCTCCGGCAAGTCCACCCTGATGCACTGTCTCGCGGGGCTCGACACCGTCTCCTCGGGACAGGTGTGGCTGGGCGAGACCGAGATCACGGGCCTGGACGACCGGCAGCTGACCCAGCTGCGGCGGGACCGGGTGGGTTTTGTGTTCCAGTCGTTCAACCTGCTGCCCACGCTGAACGCGGCCGAGAACATCACGCTGCCGATGGACATCGCGGGACAGAAGCCCGACCCCGCGTGGCTGGACCGGGTGATCGACACCCTGGGGCTGCGGGACCGGCTGAAGCACCGTCCCGCCCAGCTCTCCGGCGGCCAGCAGCAGCGGGTGGCCTGCGCCCGCGCACTGGCCTCCCGCCCCGACCTGATCTTCGCCGACGAACCGACCGGCAACCTGGATTCGCGGTCCGGCCTCGATGTGCTGGCATTCCTGCGGGAGGCGGTCGACGAACTCGGGCAGACGGTGGTGATGGTGACCCATGACCCCGGCGCCGCCGCCCACTCCGATCTGGTGATCTTCCTCAGCGACGGCCGGATCGTGGACCGGATGGAGCGGCCCACGGCCGAAGCGGTGCTGGAACGGATGCAGATCTTCAGCCAGACCTCCGCGGCCGGGGCGGAGCCGGACCCGCTGGGCTGACCCCCCCATCAGCCCCCGGACGGCGGGAATCCCGTCGACCCCGCGGGCCGTCCGGTGATGGGATGCGGGATATGGACGATCTTCGGATACGGGCCGCGACCCCCGACGACCTCGACCGCGTACTCACCTTCTGGCAGCAAGCGGCTGAGGGGCGGAGCATCAGCGACGACCGGGACGGGGTGGCCCGGCTCCTCCACCGGGACCCGGAGTCGCTGCTGCTGGCCGAACGGAACGGGATGCTCGCCGGAACCGTGATCGCGGGCTTCGACGGCTGGCGCTGCCATCTGTACCGGCTGGCCGTCCACCCCGCCCAGCGCCGGCGCGGTGTGGCGACAGCGCTGCTGACGGCGGCCGAGGAGCGGTTCGTGGTCCTGGGCGGACGCCGTGGGGACGCCATGGTGCTCAAGGAGAACACGCTTGCCCACAGCGCGTGGCAGGCGGCCGGCTACACCTCCCAGCCCCAGTGGAGCCGCTGGGTCAAACCGCTGGACTCGTAACCGGGCCGGGGCACCCGCACCCGGGCACTTTGCCGACCCTTTACCATGGACGCAGGCCACGGCGCCCCGGTGCGCCGTGGCCTTCCACCCACCAGCCGAAAGGTGTGAGCGTCCGCCCATGGGCGAGCCTCCCAGTAGTCCCCGGACCCGACATCGCGCGTTCCTTCCCTCCCTGCCGGATCATGGGACGGAGGTGAACCGATGACCGAAGTCCTCCTCCTGGTCGTGGCGCTCCTGCTGGCGCTCGCCTGCGGCGCCTTCGTCGCGGCGGAGTTCTCGTTGACCACGGTCGAGCGCGGTGAGCTCGAGCGCGCGGTGGAGCGCGGGGAGCGGGGTGCGGGGAGCGCCCTGAAGGCCGTGCGGAGCCTGGCCTACCAGCTCTCCGGCGCCCAGCTCGGCATCACCGTCACCAACCTGATCGTCGGCATGCTCGCCGAACCGTCGGTGGCCGCACTGCTGGCCGGGCCGCTCACCGCCATCGGGGTCCCGGAGTCGGCGGTCCCGTCGGTCGCCCTGGTGACCGGCACCGCCCTGTCGACCGTGGTGCTGATGGTCATCGGTGAGCTGGTCCCCAAGAACTGGGCGATCTCCCGGCCGCTGCCGGTCGCCAAGGCCGTGGCCACTCCACAGCGGATCTTCAGCGCGGCCTTCCGGCCGCTGATCACCCACCTCAACAACACCGCGAACCGCACCGTCCGCCGGATGGGTCTCGAGCCCGCCGAGGAGCTGGCCTCCGCACGCGGACCGCAGGAGCTGGTGGCGCTCGCCCGGCACTCCGCGAAGGAGGGGGCGCTGGAGGAGGACACCGCCGAGCTGTTCGTCCGCACCCTGAGCCTGGCCGGACTCACCGCACAGAGCGTGATGACCCCGCGGGTGCAGGTGATCGCGCTGGACGAACGGGCCTCCGCCGAGGACGTGGCGAACGCGACCCGCGCCACCGGGCTGTCCCGCTTCCCCGTCTACCGGGGCAGTCTGGACACCGTCGGCGGGGTGGTCCACATCAAGGACGTGCTGGCGATCCGCGCCGACGAGCGGATGCGGCACCCGGTCTCCCGGCTGATGCGCGAGCCGCTGTTCGTCCCGGAATCGCTCACCGTGGACCGGCTGCTGGACCGGCTGTCCGCGAAGCGCAGCATGGCCGTGGTCATCGACGAGTACGGCGGCACGGCCGGTGTGGTCACGCTGGAGGACATCGTCGAGGAGGTGGTCGGTGACGTCCGCGATGAGCACGATCCGCAGGAGACCCCCGATCTGGCCCCGGCGGGCGAGGACGCGGAAGGCCACGCGCTGTACGACGTGGACGGCTCGGTCCGCGTCGACCAGCTGGAACAGGTCGGGCTGCGGGTGCCGCCGGGACCGTACGAGACGCTGGCCGGGCTGATCGCGACCGAGCTGGGCCGGATCCCGGCCGCGGGCGACACCGTCGAGCTGGCGGGCTGGCGCTCGGAGGTGGTCAACGCGGCGGGTCACCGGGCCGCCCGGGTCCGGCTGCGGGCGCCGCTGCCCGATCAGGACGAAGACGCCCGGGCCGCCGGGACGGCCGAGGACGGCGACGGCTGCCGGGCACACGGCCGGGGCCGCAGGGGCGCCGGTCACACCAAGGGCGAGAAGGGGGCGGGCCGATGACCGCGATCCAGTTGATCATCGGTCTGCTGACCCTGGTCGTCAACGCGTTCTTCGTCGGCGCCGAGTTCGCCCTGATCTCGGTCCGGCGCAGTCAGATCGAGCCCCACGCCGAACAGGGCGACCGCCGGGCACGCGCGGTGCTGTGGGGCCTGGAGCACGTCTCCGCGCTGCTGGCGGCGGCACAGCTCGGCATCACGCTGTGCACGCTGGTGCTCGGTGCCGTCGCGGAACCGGCCATCGCCCATCTCCTGGAGCCGGTCTTCCACGCGGTGGGGCTGCCGCTGGGGCTGATCCACCCGGTGTCGTTCGTGATCGCGCTGAGCCTGGCGACCTATCTGCACATGCTGTTCGGCGAGATGGTGCCGAAGAACGTGGCCCTGGCCGCGCCGGTGCGCACCGCGCTGGTGCTGGGGCCGCCCCTGGTGGGGCTCGCCCGTGCGCTGCGTCCGGTGATCTTCACGATCAACGCCTTCGCCAACGGTCTGCTGAAGCTGTTGCGGGTGGAGCCCAAGGACGAGGTCGCGGCCACTTTCTCCGATACCGAACTGGCCCGTATGGTCGCGGACTCCAGTGAGGCCGGACTGCTGGACGACCGGGCCACCGAGCGGCTGCGGGAGGCCCTGGAGCTGGGCCGCCGCCGGGTGCGGGACGTGGTGCTGCCCATGGACCGGGTGGTCTCCGCCCGGCTCGGGGTGACCCCCGAGGAACTGGAGGAGCTGTCGGCCAGCTCGCGCTTCTCCCGGTTCCCGGTGGTCGACGACTCCGGGCGGATCGTGGGCTACCTCCATGTGAAGGACGCACTGGACGCCCGGCCGCGCGATGTGCCGTTCCGCCTCGACCAGCTGCGGCCGATCCCCCGGGTGCGGTCCCAGACGGCGCTGGACGACGTGCTCACCGCGATGCGTGACAGCGGTACCCACCTCGCGGCGGTGATCGGCGCCGAAGGTCGGCTGGAGGGGCTGGTGACCATGGAGGACGTGCTGCGCG
The DNA here is from genome assembly GCF_056431485.1 of Streptomyces sp. NPDC045899. Lineage (NCBI taxonomy): Bacteria > Bacillati > Actinomycetota > Actinomycetes > Kitasatosporales > Streptomycetaceae > Streptomyces > Streptomyces sp. NPDC045899. The sequence goes on along the minus strand of NZ_JBWKKP010000005.1, from coordinate 185,993 downwards.
AGCTGGTCGCCTAGCCGCGCCCGGTGCGGGCGGGGGCGGGGTCACGGTCCCGCCCCTCACTCGTCGGCGCGTCTGGACTCATGGGCGATGATGCACGCCTGCCAGTGCGCCAGTGCCTCGGCCCGGCCGCCGCCGCTCTCCTCGGCGACCGCCAGCAGCGCGTCGGCGGCCATCGCGGCCAGCCGCACCGCGACCCGGCTCACATCGCGTCTCTCCAGCGGCTCCAGCAGGGCCGCCGCGCCCTCCCCGTCGTCGGCGAGCGCGGCGGCGACGATGGCCATGGTCGTACGGTCGCATTCGAAGGCATCCACGCCGAGCACCCTGCCCCGCCGGGCCCCGGGCGGAACCCCACGCGGTCCAACCGGGGTATCACCCCTGGGGACGCGGCCCGGGGCGGCGGGCGGAGGGGTCGTAGCGGAAGACGACGTACTCGATCCGGCCGAGCACCTTGACCCTGGTCGTACGCCGGTACAGCTCGGGCGGCCGGAAGATGTTGTCGTCGAAGATGTCCGCGCCGGGCTCCAGATTCCAGCTGACGGTCGTCCCGTTCCGCGCGCCGCCCTCGAAGTAGATGTGGGTCATCGCCATGCGGCTCATCATGCTCGCGCCCGGCCACCCGCGCAGCACACCAGCACGGGAACACCCGGGCGAGGTGGGTACCGACCGGGCGGTCTGGAGATCCGGATAGGATCGTCGCGCCATGCAGACGAACCTCACGTACACCAGCTTCGCCGCGCTGGGCGACTCCTTCACCGAAGGCATGTCCGATGAGCTCCCGGGCGGCGCCTACCGCGGCTGGGCGGACCTCCTCGCCGGGCGGCTCGCCGCCCGCACCCCCGGCTTCCGCTACGCCAACCTCGCGGTGCGCGGCAAGCTGATCGGCCAGATCGTCGACGAGCAGACCGGTCCCGCGGCCGCCATGGGCGCCGACCTGGTGACGCTGGTCGGCGGGCTGAACGACGTCCTGCGGCCCAAGTGCGACGTGGACCGGGTGTGCGCGCTGCTGGAGGAGGCGGCCGAGCGGCTGGCACCGAGCTGCGAGCGGCTGGTGCTGATGCGCAGCCCGGGGCGGCGCGGACCGGTGCTGGCGCGGTTCCAGCCGCGCATGGAGCAGCTGTTCTCCTTCATCGACGACCTGGCCGCCCGGTATGACGCGACGGTGGTGGACCTCTACGGCTCCGCGGCACTGGGCGACCCCCGGCTGTGGGCCGACGACCGGCTGCACCTCAACGCCGAGGGGCACCGCCGGGTGGCCGAGGCCGTCTGGCAGGCGCTGGGGCACGAACCGGAGGCCGACTGGAACGCCCCGCTGCCGCCCCCGGTCCGCCCCGGCTGGGTCGCCCGGCGCACCTCCGACGCGCGGTTCGCCCGGGAGCACCTCGGGCCCTGGATCGTGCGGCGGCTGACGGGCCGTTCCTCGGGTGACGGACGCCTTCCCAAGCGGGCGGAGCTGCTGCCCTACCCGGCGCCGGACGGGGGCTGACCCCGCGGCCGACCGGGGGACCGGTCTGGCCTGCGCGGATCGCCAGTAGACTCTGTGCACGTGACTGCTAAGCCGCGCATCCCGAACGTCCTGGCCGGCCGCTACGCCTCCACGGAGCTGGCCGTCCTGTGGTCCCCCGAGTACAAGGTGACACTGGAGCGGCGGCTGTGGCTCGCCGTGCTCCGCGCCCAGAAGGACCTCGGGATCGAGGTGCCGGAGGCCGCCCTCGCCGACTACGAGCGGGTCCTGGAGGATGTGGACCTGGCCTCGATCGCCGAACGCGAGAAGGTCACCCGCCACGATGTGAAGGCCCGGATCGAGGAGTTCAACGCCCTCGCCGGCCATGAGCACGTGCACAAGGGCATGACCTCCCGCGACCTCACCGAGAACGTGGAGCAGCTCCAGATCCGGCTCTCCCTGGAGCTGGTGCGGGACCGCACGGTGGCCGTGCTGGCCCGGCTGGGGAAGCTGGCCGCCGAGCACGCCGAGCTGGTGATGGCGGGCCGTTCGCACAATGTCGCGGCGCAGGCCACCACGCTCGGCAAGCGGTTCGCGACCGGCGCGGACGAGCTGCTGGTGGCCTACGCGCGGCTGGAGGAGCTGCTCGGCCGCTATCCGCTGCGCGGCATCAAGGGCCCGGTGGGCACGGCACAGGACATGCTGGACCTCTTGGGCGGGGACGCCGGGAAGCTGGCCGAGCTGGAGCGGCGGATCGCCGGTCACCTGGGCTTCGCTCAGGCGTTCACCTCGGTCGGCCAGGTCTACCCGCGGTCGCTCGACTACGACGTGGTCACCACCCTGGTGCAGCTGGCCGCCGCGCCGTCCTCGCTGGCCAAGACGGTCCGGCTGATGGCCGGGCACGAGCTGGTGACCGAGGGCTTCAAGCCCGGCCAGGTCGGCTCGTCCGCGATGCCGCACAAGATGAACACCCGCTCCTGCGAGCGCGTCAACGGCCTCGCGGTGATCCTGCGCGGCTATGCCTCGATGGCCGGGGAGCTGGCGGGCGACCAGTGGAACGAGGGCGATGTGTCCTGCTCGGTGGTGCGCCGGGTCGCGCTGCCGGACGCGTTCTTCGCCTTCGACGGTCTGCTGGAGACCTTCCTGACCGTGCTCGACGAGTTCGGCGCCTTCCCCGCGGTGGTCGCCCGTGAGCTGGACCGCTACCTGCCCTTCCTCGCGACGACGAAGGTGCTGATGGGCGCCGTGCGGGCCGGGGTGGGCCGCGAGGTGGCGCATGAGGCGATCAAGGAGCACGCGGTCGCCGCGGCGCTGGCGATGCGCGAGCGCGGCGCCGAGCGCAACGAGCTGCTGGACTCCCTCGCCGCCGATGAGCGGATCCCGCTGGACCGGGCCGCGCTGGACGGGCTGATGGCGGACAAGCTGTCCTTCACCGGCGCCGCGGCCGACCAGGTCGGCGCGGTGGTCGCCCGGATCGAGGAGGTCGCCAAGCGGCATCCGGAGGCCGCGGCGTACACGCCCGGGTCCATTCTCTGACCCCGGCGGCGACCCGGTGTCCCCCTCGCTGACGCCCGAGGAGCTGGAGGCCGCCCGCGACCGTCTGGTGCCGGACGTGGTCGCGGACGGTCTGCGGGTGCTGTTCTGCGGGATCAACCCGGGGCTGATGACGGCCGCGACGGGCCACCACTTCGCCCGTCCCGGCAACCGCTTCTGGCCCGTTCTGCACGCCTCGGGGTTCACCCCGAGGCGGCTGGACCCGTCCGAGCAGGCGGAGCTGGTGGAGTACGGGCTGGGCATCACCAATGTGGTGGCCCGGGCCAGCGCCCGCGCGGACGAGCTGAGCGACGAGGAGTACCGCCGGGGCGGCCGGGTCCTGGAGGAGAAGGTGCTGCGGCTGCGGCCCCGCTGGCTGGCGGTGGCCGGAGTGACCGCCTACCGGGTCGCCTTCGGGGACAGACGGGCGGCGATAGGCCCCCAGACGCGGACCATCGGGGAGACCAGGATCTGGGCCCTGCCCAATCCGAGCGGGCTGAACGCGCACTGGACCCTGGCGACCATGGCCGAGGAGTTCGGCAGGCTGCGGGCCGCGGCGGAGGCGGAGGGCTGAGCGCCCGGCGGGGCGCTCAGCGCGGATCCGCACCCGGATCCGGATCCTCCGCCATGGCCACCACCAGCTGGAACGGCAGCTCCCGGCCCGCCTGTCCCACTCCCAGCGCGACCCACCGCCCGTCCACCCGCCAGACGCACAGCCGGGGGACATAACCGCACAGGACGTCCAGCGGGGGCGGCACCGGCTCGCCCATGGCCGAACGCTCCAGGTGCCCGGTGAGGTCCAGCACCTCGGGATCGCCCCACCGTAAGGACAGGACCCGGACGAGGGCGCGCAGCTCGGCCTCGAACTCCTCCTCCGCCTCCCGTATCCGGACCGCGTCCGCCTCCCAGAACTCCTCGCTCACCCGGAGGTCGGCGACACGGCACCCGGAACCGCGCTGCGCGGGCAGGGCGTCGGCGCGCAGCCGGTCGATCGTGGCCAGATGGCGGGCGGTGGTGCTGCTGGTCATGCTGTCAGTAAACAACGCGGGTCGGACATGTGGCCCTCCGTCAGGGAACGGACCTCCGCCCCGCGCCCCCGCGCCCGGACGCCGCGCACGCATTCCCCCTCCCGCCCCGGCGACCGGGCCACTCGCCGCGTACGTCCCCAGCGGATACGATCCGCCAGACACGGACAGCGAGGGAGGCCGACGACGTGGGGCGGCTCACCGGCGGGGACCCGTCCCTGCTGCGGCGCATCAACTCCGCGGTGGTGCTGCACGCGCTGCGCGCCGCGACGGCGGCCGGATCCCAGGACGTTGCCCGCGGCCCGGGGGCCGCGACCCTCACCGACCTCACCCGGGTCACCGGACTGTCCCGCCCCACCGTCGAGGGCGTGATCGACGGGCTGATCGGCATCGGTCTGGCGGCGGACGTGCCCGCCGAGGAGGGCGGGGTGCGCCGCCAGGGCCGTCCCGCGCGCCGCTTCCGCTTCCGGGCCGAGGCCGGACATCTGCTGGGCATCGAGATAGGCGCGCACCGGATCGCCGCGCTGCTCTCGGACCTCGACGGCCGGCTGCTGGGCTCGACGGTGCGCGAGGTGTCCGAGAGGGCGTCGGCGGACGAGCGGCTGGAGCGGGTGCGCGGTGCCGTCGCCGATCTGCTGCGACGGGCCGGGGTGGCGCGCCACTCGCTGCGCGCGGTCGGGGTGGGCAGCCCGGGGGTGGTCGAGGACGACGGCACGGTGCATCTGTGCACCGCGCTGCCCGGGTGGACCGGGCTGCGGCTCGGGGAGCGGCTGCGGCGGTCGTTCCGCTGTCCGGTGCTGGTGGAGAACGATGCCAACACGGCCGCGGTGGCCGAACACTGGAAGGGCGCGGCGCTCGGCTCGGACGATGTGGTGTTCGTGCTGGCCGGGCTGAGTCCGGGCGCGGGTTCACTGATCGGGGGGCGGCTGCACCGGGGGTTCGGCGGCGCGGCCGGGGAGATCGGGGCGCTGCATCTGCTGGGCCGGGAGGCGACTCCGGAGGAGGTGCTGTCCACCACCGGGGAGCCGCTGAACCCGCTGGACGAGGAGCAGGTCGCCCGGGTCTTCTCGCTGGCCCGGGAGGGGGACGCGCGGGCGCGCGCCGCGGTGGACCGGTTCGTCCGGCGGCTGGTGCACGACGTGGCGGCGCTGGTGCTGGCGCTGGATCCCGAGGTCGTGGTGGTGGGCGGCTGGGCCGCGGGGCTCGACGGGATGCTGGAGCCGTTGCGCGAGGAGCTGGCCCGCTACTGTCTGCGGCCGCCGCAGGTGGCGCTGTCGATGCTGGGTGAGGCGGCGGTGAGCACGGGCGCGCTGCGGCTGGCCCTGGACCATGTGGAGGCGGAGCTGTTCGCGGTGGAGGGCACGGTCACGGCCCGCCGCGCGGGCCGATGACCGTCGGCGGGCCGCTCAGCCCGCCAGCAGCTCCCCGGAGTCGTGCGGATCGCCGAAGGTGAGGCGGCAGGTGTCGGCCCGGTAGGTGGCCACGGCGACCGCGGCGGTGCGTCCGGCCGCGACATAGCGGGTGGTGACCACGAGTACGGGGGCGCCGGGCAGCCGGTCCAGCTCCTTGGCGTCGTCGGCGCGGGCCGAACCGAGCTCGACCGACTGGTCATTGCCTTCCAGCTCCAGGCGGCGCAGCTCGCGCAGCACGGCGCGGGCGCGGGCCAGCCCGCTGGTGGTGTCGATGGCGGCGAGACCGGGCACCGACTCGGCCGGGACGTAGAGCAGTTCGGCGGCGAGCGGCTGGCCCTGGCTGATCCGGGTGCGGCGGACGCGGTGCACGGGAGTGTCGGGGTCGGTCTCCAGCAGCCGGGCGACGGCGGCCGGGGGGACCGCCTCGACGCTGTCGACGGACTGCCAGGCGTCCGCGCCGCCGTCGGTCCAGCCGTGGGTGGAGTCGCCGACGGCCACGCCGACGCGGGGCGGGGCGACGGTGGTGCCGACGCCGCGGCGGCGCTGGAGCCTGCCCTCCAGTTCGAGCTGTTCCAGTGCCTGCCGCAGGGTGGCGCGGGCGACTCCGAAACGGGCCGCGAGCTCACGCTCGTTGGGCAGGATCTCCCCGACGGCGAACTCGGTGTCGAGCGCGTCGGTGAGCACGGTCTTCAGGTGCCAGTACTTGGGCTCCGGCACCGATTCCAGCTCCGTGGTCCCCATCCTGTCCCCCTGTTCCCGCACCGGTCATGCGTGCTTGGTTCTGCGTGCTTCTTTATTAAAGGTTGTTGCAGTATCAATGCGACGATAAGGCGGCCCACCTGGTTGGTCAAGACCAATCCATGGTCAGCTAGGGTCATTGATCACTAGTCTTTGCGGTCGGCACCGGGCCGGAGCGGAGGGCGGCTAGGGGCGGGAGCGGATCGATGGACCAGGTCACGGTGATCACCGGCGGCAGTCGAGGCATCGGCGCGGCGGTGGCCGTGCGGCTCGCCCGCGCCGGACACCACATCGCCGTCGGCTACGAGCGTGCGCGGGACGCGGCCGAGCGCAGCGCGGAGGCGGTGCGCGCCGAGGGGGTCCGCGCGGTCGTCGTCCAGCTGGACACCAGCGTCGAGGAACAGGTCGAGGCGCTGTTCGACACCGCGGCGGCCGAACTGGGCCCGATCACCGGACTGGTCAACAACGCAGGGATCACCGGGCGTCTGGGCCGGTTCACCGAGACCTCGCCCGAGGTGATGCGCCGGGTGGTGGACGTCAATGTGACCGGCGCGCTGCTGTGCGCACGACGGGCGGCACGCGAGATGTCCACGCGCCACGGCGGCCGGGGCGGCGCCATCGTCAACATCTCCTCGGGTGCGGCGACCACCGGCAGCCCCGGGGAGTACGTCCACTACGCGGCCAGCAAGGCGGCCGTGGACACCATGACCGTGGGACTGTCCAAGGAGCTCGCCGCGGAGGGCATCCGGGTCAACTCGGTCCAGCCCGGGATGACGGTGACCGACATCCATGCGCAGATGGGGGATCCGGAGCGGCCCTGGAAGGGTGCGGGCCGGGTGCCGCTGGGGCGGCCGGGCGAACCGGAGGAGATCGCGGGCGCGGTGGCGTGGCTGCTCTCGCCGGAGGCGTCGTACACCACCGGTGCGGTGCTGCGGGTCGCGGGCGGGTTGTGAGTCCGCGCCACCCCGGGTGAGCGTGCTCAGCGGGCGAACGCGGCCAGCTTGTCGGGGTTGCGCACGATGTAGACCGCCTGGGCGCGGCCGTCCGCCACGTCCAGGCTCATCACCGAGTCCGGCACCCCGCGCGAGAGGATCAGCAGCCCGGGCCCGCCGTTGATCTCCGTGATCCGCAACTCCGCCTCCTCGACGGGCCGCCGGGCCACCCCGAGCAGGAAGCGTCCGACCTTGTCGGCCGTCTCCAGCACCCGCAGCGGCGCCTTGGCCTTGCCGCCGCTGTCGCCGATCAGGCGGGCGTCGGGGGCGAGCAGTGCGAGGAGCTGCCCGAGGTCGCCGCCGGTGGAGGCGGCGAGGAACTTCTCGGTCAGTTCCCGGCGCTGCCGCTGGTCCACCTCGAAACGCGGTTTGCGCTCCGCCACATGGCGCCGGGCCCGGCCGGAGAGCTGCCGCACCGCCGCCTCGCTGCGGTCCAGCGTCTCGGCGATCTCGCCGTACGGGAAGCCGAACGCCTCGCGCAGCACGAACACCGCGCGCTCCAGGGGCGACAGCGACTCCAGGACGACCAGCACCGCGAGCGAGACGGTCTCGGAGAGCAGGGCGCGCTCGGCGGCGTCCGGGATGGTGTGGCCGAGGTCGGTGGCGATCGGTTCGGGAAGCCACGGGCCGACGTAGGACTCCCGGCGCGAGGTGATCTGGCGCAGCCGGTCGATGGCCAGCCGGGTGGTGACGCGCACCAGGAAGGCGCGCGGATCGCGGACCCGCTCGCGATCGGTGCCGGACCAGCGCAGCCAGCTCTCCTGGACGACGTCCTCGGCGTCGGCGACCCGGCCCAGCATCCGGTAGGCCACTCCGGTCAGCAGGGATCGGTGCGCCTCGAAGACGTCGCTCGCGGTATCGGTGGCCACGGCCCCATCCCACCCGACGCCCGGCACGTTGTCCAGGCGGTTCCGCTCCGGTGCCCCATCGGGTCTACCCGGCGGTAACTCTTGCTGACATGCTGTCTCATACGACTGCCCGGCAGATCATGACGAGCCGACCCGAGGAGCCCTCCCATGGCCGCGACCATCTCCTTCCCCGTCGACACCCCCGGCGGCCCCCGCACCGCGCGGATGGTCCACGAACGGCGCGGCGCGGGACGTCCGCTGGTGCTGCTGCACGGTATCGGCCACCACTGGCAGGCATGGGAGCCGGTGCTGGACATCCTCGCCGTGGAGCGCGAGGTCATCGCCGTCGACCTGCCGGGGTTCGGCGCCTCGCCCGCGCTGCCGGAGGGCGTCCCCTACAACCTGGACGGTGTGGTGCCGGTGCTCGGGGCGCTCTTCGAGGCGCTGGAGGTCGAGCGCCCGGACGTCGCCGGGAACTCACTGGGCGGACTGCTCGCCCTGGAGCTGGGCCGGGTCGGTCTCGTACGGTCCGTCACCGCACTCTCCCCGGCCCGGTTCTGGAACGAGGCCGAGCGCCGTTACGCCTTCGGGGTGCTGAACGCGATGCGGGTGGGCGCGCGGAGGCTGCCGCCCTCCCTGGTGGAGCGGCTGGCCCGCAGCGCGGCCGGGCGGGCGGCGCTCACCGGCACCATCTACGCCCGTCCCGGGCGGCGTTCGCCCCAGGCCGTGGTGGCCGAGACCCGGGCGATGCGGGAGGCGGTGGGGTTCGAGGCGACGCTCGCGGCCGGGGGCACCGGGCTGTTCACCGAGGACGTCCCCGATGTGCCGGTCACCATCGGCTGGGGATCGCGCGACCGGCTGCTGCTGCGCCGTCAGGGCGTGCGTGCCAAGCAGGTGATCCCCGGGGCGCGGCTGGTGCGGCTGCCCGGCTGCGGCCACGTCCCGATGAACGACGACCCCGCGCTGGTGGCCCGCGTGATCCTGGACGGCAGCCGCTGATCCGTGACCGCTCGCCGGGTGCCGCCGGCCGGGGGATCGTCGGCGCAGCCCACTTCCCCCGGCACCACGGCCGGTTGTTCACTGTCCGTTCGGGCGCGGGGCATCTCGCACCGATAGCAACGACAGGGGTACGGCAGCACAGCGGCCACGCACGGTACGGCGGTTCTTCGATTCTCACAGGAGGTTCCACATGGCGCGGGATTCCGGCAGGCGGATGGGGCGGCGGGCGGTACTGCAGGGTTCGGCGGCCGCCTCGGCCGCCCTCACCCTGCCCTCCGTGGCACCGGCCGCGCCCGCGCAGGCGCTGTCCGGGCGGCCGAACGCCCGGTGGGGCGTCCAGGTGGGCGATGTGACGACCTCCTCCGGGCTGGTGTGGGTGCGCTCCGACCGCCCGGCCCGGATGATCGTCGAGACCGCCGCGACCGAGTCCTTCTCCCGACCGCACCGCTGGCACGGCCCGGTGGTGGGCCCCGGCACCGACTTCACCGGCCGTACGGCACTGCACGGACTGCCCTCCGGCAGCCAGGTGCACTACCGGGTGCTGCTGGCCGACCCCGATGACCCGCGCCGCACCGGAGAGCCGGTGTACGGCACGTTCCGCACCGTCTCCGCCCGCCGCCGCGAGGGGGTGCGGTTCGTGTGGTCCGGCGATCTGGCGGGCCAGGGCTGGGGCATCAACCCCGATCACGGCGGCTTCCGCATCTTCGAGGAGATGCGCCGCAGGGACCCCGACTTCTTCCTGTGCAGCGGTGACAACATCTACGCCGACGGCCCGCTGGCCGAGAGCGTCACCCTGCCCGACGGCTCCACCTGGCGGAACGTGGTCACCCCGGAGAAGACCAAGGTGGCCGAGAGCCTGGACGAGTTCCGCGGCGCCTTCCGCTACAACCTGCTGGACACCGCCCTGCGCCGGTTCCACTCCCAGGTGCCGGTCATCAGCCAGTGGGACGACCACGAGGTCCTCAACAACTGGTACCCGGGCGAGATCCTCACCGACGCCCGCTACACCGAGAAGAACGTGGACGTGCTGGCGGCCCGCGCCCGGCGGGCGTTCGCCGAGTACTCCCCCGTCGGCACCCTGCGCCCGGACGCCCAGGGCCGGGTCTACCGGGTGCTGCGCCACGGTCCGCTGCTGGACGTCTTCGTCCTGGACTGCCGCACCTACCGGGACGCCAACTCGCCCGGGCGCCAGCCGGAGAACACCCAGGGCATCCTGGGCGCGGAACAACTGGCCTGGCTCAAACGGGAGCTGTCACGGTCGCGGGCGGTGTGGAAGGTGATCGCCTGCGATATGCCGCTGGGCCTGGTCGTTCCGGACGGCACCACCGCCATCGAGGGCGTGGCGCAGGGCGACCCCGGCGCGCCGCTGGGCCGGGAGCTCCAGCTGGCCGAACTGCTGCGGCACATCAAGCACCGGAAGATCACCGGCACGGTGTGGCTGACGGCCGATGTGCACTACACCTCCGCCCAGCACTACGACCCCGCGCGGGCGGCGTTCAAGGACTTCGCCCCGTACTGGGAGTTCGTCTCCGGGCCGCTCAACGCGGGTGCCTACCCCGCACTGAAGCTGGACGGCACCTTCGGGCCCGAGCAGCCCTTCGTCAAGGCTCCGCCCCGCGCCAACGTCGGACCCGCCGAGGGCTTCCAGTTCTACGGCGAGGTGGACATCGACGGGGACAGCGGCGAGATGACCGTCCGGCTGTGCGAGGACGGCGGAGCGGTGCTCTACACCAAGGTGCTCCGGCCGGGTCTGGTCGGTCAGTAACCGTCCTGGGGTACGCCGCGCGGGTGCCCGCGCGGCGTACGGTACGGACATGACGACCCCCGGCGGTCCCGGCGCCCCCGTCACCCGGCTCACCTATCCGGAGGTGGAGGCCACCCGGTGGTGGCCGCTGCCGGACGGCTATCACCACCTGCGGGTGCGCACCGTCCTCGGCCACGGGCCCGCGGTGTTCGAGCGGGCCGGGCGGGCGGTGCTGGACTGGCGGATGCACCGGGCGGTCGGGGTCTCCGTCCGCTCCTGTGAGCCGGTCGCCACCGCGGGGCGGCCGGTCGTGGTGGGTCTGGGCATCGGGCGGCTGCGGCTGCGGGCGCCGTGCGAGGTGGTGTGGACGGTCGCCGACGGGACCCGCACCGGCTTCGCCTACGGCACGCTGCCGGGCCATCCGGAGCGCGGCGAGGAATCGTTCGTGGTGGGTCGGGAATCGGACGATTCCGTGATCCTGACGGTGACGGCGTTCAGTCGCCCGGCAAAGTGGTACACGCGTCTGGTGGGGCCACTGGTACCGGTCTTCCAGCGTGCCTACGCACGGCGCTGCGGCCTGGTGCTGCGGCGGCTGGCCACCCAGCACGACGACCCTTCCAGGAATCGGAGATTCCATCTTCAATGATTTCATGCCGGACAAAGCGAACTTCTCACAGCAAAGCCTTACTTAACCCTCCGGACACATCGTGTTCGTGATCAGGCAACACCCCTGCGCGAAGGTGTTTTCCATGACCTCACGAGCGAACTCCCCGCACGACTCCCGCCTCCGCCGCCACTGGCGGCGCACCCGGGCCGAACTGGCCGCCCCGTTCGGCGCGGTGGCGGCCGCCTTCCCCGTGCGGTGGTCACGACGCAACGGTCACCGGCCACCGGACGGCTCACCCTCGCCCGCGGGCGGCGCGCCCACCGCCGCCCCCGCGGGCGCCCCGGCGACCGAGCACCCCGAGACCACCGCGCTGTGGCGGATGCGCACCACCGTCCGGGACGAGCCCGGCACCCTGGCCGCCCTGTGCGCGGCGCTGGCCGGGTACCGGGTGGACATCCTGGCGCTCCAGACCCATCCGCTCGCGGACGGTACGGTGGACGAGTTCCTGCTGCGCGCCCCGGAATCCGTGACCGCGGCCGAGCTGACCCGCGCGGTCGGGGCCGGGGGCGGCAGCGACACCTGGCTGGAACGGGCCGACACCCACGATCTGGTGGACGCCCCCACCCGGGTACTGAACCTGGCCACCCGCACCGCGCTGGACGGCGCCGAACTCCCGCTGGCGCTGCGGCAGCTGCTGGGCCGCTGCACCATCCACTCACTGCCCGCGAAGTCCCTCACCGGCCGCCGGCTGGACGGCACCCCGCCGGTCGAGGGCGTACTGGAGGAGACCGTGATGCGACTGCGTGACCCGTCCGGTGGCGCGATCACCATCGAACGGCCGCATCTGCCGTTCACCCCCACCGAGTTCGCCCGGGCCCGGGCTCTGGTGGAGCTGGACGCCCGGCTCGGTCCGCGCATACCGCACCGCAGCGATGTGCTGACCCTGCCCGAGGGCAACGAGATCACCGTGCGCCGCGCGGGCACCGGCGATCTGCCCGCCGCCCGCGCGATGCACGGCCGCTGCTCCCCCGCGACGCTCGGTCTGCGCTACCACGGCCCGATCGGCGACGCCGACCGCTACCTCGGCCATCTGCTCAGCCCCCGCTTCGGCCGGACACTGGCCGCCTACACCGCCTCCGGGCGGCTGGTGGCCCTCGGCCATCTGCTGTGGGACGGCGACGAGACCGAGGTCGCGCTGATCGTCGAGGACGACTGGCAGCGGCGCGGTGTCGGCGGCCGGCTGCTGCGGCGGCTGGTGGCGATGGCCGCCGAGACCGGCTGCGAGAGCGTCTACGCCGTGACCCAGTCGGCCAACACCGGCATGGTCGCGGCCATGCGCGCCCTCGAACTGCCGCTGGACTACCAGATCGAGCAGGGCACCCTCGTGATCACCGCCCGGCTCAGCCCGGCACCGGCGCCGGCCGCTGCTCCGGCGCCGCTTCCGGCGCCCGCCCGGCCGCACGGGCACTGAGCGCCCGGTCCAGGTCGCCCCACAGGTCCTCGACGTCCTCCAGACCGACCGACATCCGCAGCAGCCGGTCGCTGATGCCGTGGGAGTGCCGGTCGCCCTCGGCCACGATGCGGTGGCTGATGGAGGCGGGGTGCTGGATCAGGGTGTCGACGCTGCCGAGGCTGACCGCGGGGGTGATCAGCCGGACCCCTGCGATCACCCCGTGCGGATCGCCGTGGGTCTCGAAGGCCACCATGGCGCCGCCCAGCCGCGGATAGTGGACCCGCGCCACCCGCGGGTCGGCTTCCAGCCGCCGGACCAGCTCCGCCGCGGTCGCCGAGGCGGCCCGCATCCGCACCGGCAGCGTGGACAGCCCGCGCAGCAGCAGATAGCCCGCGAGCGGGTGGAGCACCCCGCCGGTCGCGAACCGCACCTGGCGCAGCGACCGGGCGAAGCCCTCGTCGCAGGCGACGACGCCGCCCAGGACGTCGCCGTGTCCGCCGAGGTACTTCGTGGCGCTGTGCAGGACCACGTTCGCACCCTGTTCGGCCGGGCGCTGGAGGACCGGGGTGGCGAAGGTGTTGTCGGCGAGCAGCGGCACCGTGCCGCAGGAGTGGGCGATGGCCCGCAGATCGAGCTCGCGCAGGGTCGGGTTGGCCGGGGACTCGACCACCACCAGACCGGTGTCCGGGCGGATGGCGTCGGCCACCCCGGCCGGGTCCACCCAGGTCACCTCGGTGCCCAGGAGTCCGGCGTCCAGCAGATGGTCACTGCATCCGTACAGCGGACGGACCGCGACCACATGCCGCAGTCCCTGGGCCACCCGCACCAGCAGACAGGCGCTGAGCGCGGCCATCCCGCTGGCGAAGGCGACGGCGCTCTCGGTGCCCTCCAGCCGGGCGAGGGCGGTCTCGAAACGGCCGACGGTCGGGTTGTCGAGGCGGGCGTAGACGGGCGGGCCGTCCGGCCGGGCCCCGGTGGTGGCGAAGTCGTCGATCCGGGCGGCCTCCTGGCGGCTGTCGTACGAGGGGTAGGTCGTCGACAGGTCCAGTGGCACGGCGTGCAGTCCCATGGCCGCGAGGTCCTCGCGACCGGCGTGGACGGCCTCGGTGGCGAGTGCGTGGCTCCCGCCGTACCGCGTGCTCTCCGTGGTCTCCGTGCTCTCCGTGAAGTCCATGGGTGAAGGGTGAACAAGCACCGATTCAATACGACTGATGTTCGTGCTACGTTCGGCCGATGGCCGAAACAGTCGCTCTCGATCCGGTGGATCTCCAGATTCTGCGGCTCTTGCAGAACGACGCCCGGACCACCTATCGGGACCTCGCAGCCCAGGTGGGTGTGGCGCCCTCGACCTGCCTGGACCGGGTCACCCGGCTGCGCCGCTCGGGAGTCATTCTCGGCCATGAGCTCCGGCTCGACCCCGCCAAGATGGGGCGCGGTCTGGAGGCGCTGCTCTCGGTGCAGCTGCGGCCGCACCGCCGTGAGCTGGTCGGACCGTTCGTCGAACGGATCCGGGCGCTGCCGGAGTCCCGGTCGCTGTTCCACCTCGCCGGGCCCGACGACTACCTGGTGCACGTCGCGGTCGCCGATACCGCCGATCTCCAGCGGCTGGTGCTGGACGAATTCACCTCACGCCGTGAGGTGGCCCGGGTGGAGACCCGGCTGATCTTCCAGCAGTGGGCGTGCGGGCCCATGCTGCCCCCCGTCCACGGTGGCGCACCAATCGGCTAGGCACGCGCTTCCGGCCGCCGTGACCGGCGGGTTCAGGTACGTCACCGGAATTGCTGCTGACGCAGTGGCCCCGCGCGTACGAGGATGGCCGCATGTCCGACATCAAGAACGCTCCGCTGCCCCGTGACGTCGCCGACGCCTACGTCGACGCCCTCATCGAACTCGACCCGATCACCGGCACCTACATGGGCGTTCCCGAGAGCTCCCGCCGCCTCCCGGACTTCTCCCCGGCCGGTGCCGGCGCCCTCGCCGAGCTGGCCCGCACCACCCTGGACCGGCTGACCGAGGCCGAGGCACGGCCCGGCGCGGACAGTGACGCCGAGCGGCGCTGCGCCCGGCTGCTGCGGGAGCGGCTGACCGCGGAGCTCGCGGTCCACGACGCCCATGAGGAACTGCGGGCCGTCAGCAATCTGCACTCCCCGCTCCACTCGGTGCGCGGCATCTTCACCGTGATGCCCACCGGGTCCGACGAGGACTGGGCGGCCATCGCGGCCCGGCTGCGCGCCGTACCGGCCGCGCTCGAGGGCTACCGCGCCTCGCTCGCCGAAGGGCTGCGCCGGGAGCTGCCCGCCGGGCCCCGGCAGGTGACCACCGTGCTGGAGCAGCTCGCGGAGTGGATCGGCACCGACGGCGGCTGGTTCGCCGAGTTCGCCGCGGGCGGTCCGAAGGAACTGCGCGCGGAGCTGGACGAGGCCGCGGCGGTGGCCACCGGGGCGCTGGTCACCTTCCGCGACTGGCTGCGCGACACCTACGCGCCCGCCGTCGAGGGCGCCCCGGACGTCGTCGGGCGCGAGCGCTACCGGCGCTGGGTCCGGATGTGGAACGGCACCGATCTCGACCTGGACGAGGCGTACGCCTACGGCTGGTCGGAGTTCCACCGCATCCACGCCGAGATGCGCACCGAGGCCGAGAAGATCCTCCCCGGTGCCACCCCCTGGGAGGCGCTGCGCCACCTCGATCAGCACGGCACCCACATCGAGGGCGTGGAGGAGACCCGGGTCTGGCTCCAGGAGCTGATGGACGAGGCCATCGAGCAGCTGGACGGCACCCACTTCGACCTGGCCGAGCGGGTCAAGCGGGTCGAGTCGATGATCGCCCCGCCCGGTGGCGCCGCCGCGCCGTACTACACCCAGCCCTCGGTGGACTTCTCCCGGCCCGGCCGGACCTGGCTGCCGACCATGGGCGAGACCCGCTTCCCGGTCTACGACCTGGTCTCCACCTGGTACCACGAGGGCGTCCCCGGCCACCACCTCCAGCTCGCCCAGTGGGCCCACGTGGCCGACCGGCTCTCCCGCTACCAGGCCACTGTCGGCATGGTCAGCGCCAACGCCGAGGGCTGGGCACTGTACGCGGAGCGGCTGATGGACGAGCTGGGCTACCTCTCCGACGCGGAGCGGCGGCTGGGCTATCTGGACGCCCAGATGATGCGGGCGCTGCGGGTGATCGTCGACATCGGGATGCACCTGGAGATGGAGATCCCCGGTGACTCCCCGTTCCACCCCGGTGAGCGCTGGACCCCGGAGCTGGCCCGGGAGTTCTTCGGCCTGCACTGCGGCCGTCCCGCCGAGTTCCTCGACAGCGAGCTGGTCCGCTACCTCGGGATGCCGGGCCAGGCCATCGGCTACAAGCTGGGCGAACGCGCCTGGCTGACCGGCCGTGAGGCCGCCCGCAAGGCCCACGGCGACGCCTTCGACGCCAAGAAGTGGCATATGGCCGCGCTCTCGCAGGGGTCACTGGGGCTGGACGATCTGGTCGAGGAGCTGTCGGCGCTGTGAGCCCCGAGGGTTCCACGGGCGCGGCGGCCGCGTAAGCGCACGGGGGCGGCCCGGCCGGGAAACCGGCTTGTGGCCGGGCCGCCCCGCTTCCTAGGGTCCGCCCATGGGCGCCGTCTTCCTCTTCTCCCGCGATCCGCTCGTACCGCGCCGGGTCGACCCCGAGTTCGCCGACGAGGCGCGGGCCGTGCGCACGGCCGGAGGCGCCGTCGCCCTGATCGACCACGAGGCCCTGGTCTCCGGCGACACGGCGGGCGCGGTGGCCCGGGTGCCACGGGAGAGCGGGCCCGCCTGGTACCGCGGCTGGATGCTGCCGGGCGACCGCTACGCCGAGCTGGCCACCGCGCTCGCCGGGTGCGGCCGCACCCTGCTCACCACGCCCGAGCGCTACCGCACCGCCCATGAACTCCCCGGCTGGTACGAGGTGTTCGCCCCCCTCACTCCGACCAGCGCCTGGCTGCCCACCGCCCCGGGCAGGAGTCCCGGGGAAGCGGCGCTCGCCGGGCTGGCGGCCCGGCTCGGCGGTACCGGTCCGGCCGTGGTGAAGGACTGGGTCAAGTCCCGCAAACATGAGTGGGACGAGGCGTGTTACGTCCCCGACCTCGCCGACACCAAGCACCTCACGGCGGTCGCTGCCCGTTTCGTCGAGCTCCAGGACGACTTCCTCACCGGGGGTGTGGTGCTGCGCCGCTTCGAGCGGTTCCGGCCGGTGGGCGAGGCGCGGGTCTGGTGGCTCGACGGTGAACCGGCGCATATCGGCCCCCATCCCGACTCCCCCGCCCTCCGCCCCGTACCGGATCTGACCGGTATCGGGTCGGCGGTACGGGAGCTGGGCTGCCGCTTCATCACCACGGACCTGGCGCTCCGGGAGGACGGGCGGTGGCGCGTGGTGGAGGTCGGCGACGGACAGGTCAGCGGTCTGCCCCGGGACACCGATCCACGCCCCCTGTTCACGTCCCTGGCGGCGGCCGCCGCCCGCTGACCGACGCCCCGGCGGCCGACAGGGCCGGTGGGCCCGGTGCCGACCGGGGGCTCAGGTCCCCGTCGTCAGGCGGTGGCGGACCGTCGAGCCCTGACGGGCCTTGACGACCTCCAGCTGGGCCGGGATCCGCCGGCGCAGATCCGCGACATGGCTGACGATCCCGACCGTGCGGTCCCGCTCGCGCAGCGAGTCCAGGACGTCCAGGACCTCGTCGAGGGTCTGCTCGTCCAGGCTGCCGAAGCCCTCGTCGATGAAGAGGGTGTCCAGGCGGACCCCGCCCGTCTCGTCCGTGACCACGTCGGACAGGCCCAGGGCCAGGGCGAGCGAGGCGAAGAAGGTCTCCCCGCCGGAGAGGGTGGCGGTGTCGCGCTCACGGCCGGTCCATGCGTCGATGACGTGCAGTCCGAGGCCGGAGCGGCCGCGGCCGCCGGCGCGGGCGTCGGAGTGCACCAGGGTGTAGCGGCCCGAGGACATCCGGGCCAGACGGACGCTCGCCGCGGCGGCGACCTGTTCCAGCCGGGCGGCCAGCACATACGCCTCGAGCCGCATCCTGCGCTCGTTGTCGGCCGCGGTGCCCGCCGTGAGCGTGGCGAGGCGGGCCACCCGGTCGTACTCCTCCCGCAGCGGGGCGACGCGGTGGGCGTCGGCGACCGCCTGCCACGACAGCGCGTCCAGGTCCGTGCAGCGGGCGCGGGCCGCGGCGTCCGCGGCCGAGGCGTCGCGCAGCGCCCTCGTGGCCACGTCGGCGGCGGCGCGCGCGCCCTCGGGGTCGGCCGGCGGTGTCTGCGCGGCGGCGCGCACCCGCTCATCGGCCAGTTCCGACGCGACGGCCGCGGACTCCGTCTGCCACTGCTCGACGCGCAGCCGCGCCTCACGCTGCCGCTCGGGGGGCAGCAGTGCGCCCGCGGCGGCCTGGGGGGTGTCGAAGCCCGCGCGGTAGGCGGCGTCGGCGAGCCGGGCGTCGGCGTCCTTCAGCCGCCGCGCGGCGGACTCGGCCGCGCGGGCTGCCTCGGCGGTGCGTGCCAGCAGGGCGGCCTGCCGTTCCAGCCGCTCCGCGCGCTCCGCCACGGTGGCGGCGCCACCCCGGGCCCGCTCCAGTTCGGTGCGCAGCGCGGAGCGTTCGCGCAGCAGCGCCTCGCGGTGCGAGGTGCGCGCGGAGGCCCGCCGTTCGGCCTCCTGACGCTGGGCGAGCCGCCGCTCGTACTCGCGCCCGGCCCGGTCCAGCGCCTCGCGGGCGGGATGACCGTCCGCCGCCGCCTCACGGGCCCCGGCGTACGCGGACCGCAGTTCGGCCAGCGCGCGGGCGAGTTCGGCGGTCTCGCCGCCCCCGGCGGTGGTCTCGGCTGCCGCGAGGGTTTCGCGCAGCCCGTGCAGAACGCGCTCGGCCTCCTCCCTGCGTGCCTCGGCGCTCTGGTACTCGGCCAGCGCGGTTTCCTCGGCTGCCGGGTCCACATGCCCGTCGCCGGGGCGCGCCGGGGCCGGGTGGTCGGCCGATCCGCATACCGCGCACGGCTCCCCCGCCCGCAGCCCGGCGGCGAGTTCGGCGGCGATCCCGCGCAGTCGGCCCTCCTTGAGGTCCAGCCAGTTCTGCCGGGCGCCGGTGGCCTCCTCCCGGCACCGCAGCCGGTGCTCGCGCGCCTCCGAAGCCTCCATGGTGAGCCGGTCGCGCAACCGGGCGGCGTCGAGCCGCCGTTCGGCGGGTTCGATCCGGCCGCCGAGCTGTTCGGCGCGGGTGGCGGCGTCCTGGGCGTCGTCGATACGCCGCTGGTGCTCCGCGCGGACCGTCTCCCAGCCGGTGAGCCAGTCGGCGGCCTCGGCGAGCGCCTCGTCGTCGGCGCGCGCTTCCCGGTCGAGCCCGGCGATCTCGTCGGCCACGGCCTCGGCCCGTTGCTCGGCGCGCCGGGCGGCGGCCAGGGAGCCGAGTTCCTCGCGCAGCCCGCGCTCGACCCGGCCCAGGGAGACCGCGTCCGCCTCGGAGAGACGGGTGCGGAGGTACCCGTCCGGCGCGGGGCCCGGCAGCCACGGCCGGGTGTCGTCGTCCTGGTGGTGCACGGCGGACGGCCGCCGCGGCGTCCCCTCGGCAGGCGCTGCGGCCTCATCGGTCCGTCCCTTGTCCTCGGACCGCGGGGCCGCGCCCGGCTCAGCGGAGCCCCCGCCCCTCGTTCCGTCCCCGGTCCCCGCCCCGGGCACCTCTCCCCGCGCGGCGCCGGAGGTGCGGTGGGCCGGGTCCGGGGCGGCCACCGCGTCGGCCGGGACCTCCCGCTCGTCCACCGGGCGCTGGCCCGGGATCCCGGGTGTGGCGGGCCGGTGGGGCGCGGCCGTCAGGGTGTCGAGCCGGGGATCGGCGGCCAGTCGGGCACGGGCGGCGCGTTCGGCGTCGGCCGCGGCCCGGTGTTCGTGGTCCGCGGCGGCGCGCAGTTCGAGGGCCGGGGCGACCGTGTCCGCCGCGCGGGCGCGCTCCAGCCGCTCACGCACGCCGTCGTGTTCGGCCCGCTGCCGTTCGAGGTCGTCCGCACGCCGCCGGGCCTCGGCGTGGCGCTGCTGCAACCGGTCCCGTTCGCGCTCGGTGTCGGCCGCGCGCCGGGCCGCGTCATGCGCGGCCTCGGCGGCGTGCACCGCAGCGGACGCGATGTCGCGCCGCTCACGCGCCCCGGCACGGGCGACGGCGGCCCACTCCAGGACGGCGTCGGCCAGCCCCGGTGCGCCGGGGGCCAGTTCGGGGAGCGGCCACGCCGCGAGGTCGGGGGCCGGTCCCGCCGCCTGGGCCATCCGGTGGGCGAGCGTCAGAAGCCTCTCGTCACCGCCGGTGACCCGCTTCTCGGCGGCCCGCCGCAATTCGGCGAGCCGGGCCTCGACGGCGGCGAAGCGGCCGGTGTCGAACAGCCTGCCCAGCAACGTTCCGCGCGCCATCTCATCCGCGCGCAGAAAGCGCGCGAAATCGCCCTGCGGCAACAGCACCACCTGGCAGAACTGTTCGCGGCTCATCCCGAGCAGCTGCCCGATCTCCTCGCCGATCTCCTGGTGCGAGCGGCTGAGCGCCTTCCACTCCCCCGGCCGGCCCGGCGCCGTACCCGTCGCGGGGACCCGTTCGCGCAGCAGGCTCTGCGCCTTCTCGCGCGTCGTCCCGGTGCCCCGCTTCTTGGGGCGGGGCTGTTCGGGACTGCGGGTGATCTCCAGATGCCGTTCACCGACGGTGAGTTCGAGGACGACCTCGGTCGGGGTGAACGGATCGGCGTGATCGCTGCGCAGGGACGGCGCACTGCCCTGCCGGGCCCCGGGCACCTGCCCGTACAGGGCGTAGCAGACCGCGTCGAGGACCGAGGTCTTGCCCGCGCCGGTGGGCCCGTGGAGCAGGAAGAGCCCGGCGGCGGAGAGTTCGGCGAAGTCGATCTCCTGGGTGGAGCCGAACGGACCGAAGGCGGTGAGGGACAGCCGGTGCAGCCTCATCGCGTCCCCTCCGTGCCGCCGGTGCCGGCTCCGGCGTCCCGTCCGGCGCCGTTCTCCTCGGTCCGCACGGCTTCGAGCGCGTCGCCGAGCACCGTGCGCTCCGCCGCGTCCGGGCCGCGTCCCCCGCGCACATGGGCCACGAAGTCCTCGGCGATCTGCTGGTCGTCGCGGCCGCGCAGCCGCCGGGCATAGGAGGCGAGCGGGTCCTCGGGGGGCCGCTCGGGGTCGAACACGAGCGTGAGGACGTGCGGGAAGCGCCGTGTCAGCCGGGCCATCGGCTCCTGCGGACGGACCGGGTCGGTCAGGGTCGCCTCGACCCAGGCGTCCTCGTGCCGGGCGAGACCGGGGTCGGCGAGCAGGTCCTCGATACGGCCGCGGATCCGGGCGAGCGGCCGGGGCACGGGACAGTCCACCCGCTCGGCGGACAGCGCTGCGCTGCCCGGCCCCACCGCTTCTCCCATGTCCGCCGGGCCCAGTTCCACCAGCCACATGGACTTGCGGTGGGTGGCCTCGGAGAAGGAGTAGGCGAGCGGTGAGCCGGAGTAGCGGATCCGTCGGGTGATGGTCTGGCAGCCGTGCAGATGGCCGAGCGCCACGTAGTCCACGCCGTCGAAGACCTCGGCGGGGACGGAGGCCACACCGCCGACGCTGATGTCGCGCTCGCTGTCGCTGACCGCGCCACCGGTGACGAAGGCGTGGGCGAGGACGACGGCGCGGGTGCCGGGCGGCCGGGTGGCGAGATCGGCGCGCACCCGCCGCATGGCGGCGTCCAGCACCGCCGTATGCCCGGCGGCCGGAGCGTCCAACGTCTCGCGCACCAGGCGGGGTTCCAGATACGGCAGACCGTAGAAGGCCACCGCTCCATGGGCGTCGTCGAGGACGACGGGGGTGGCGCACTCGGCGGGGTCGGTGCGCAGGTGGACCCCGGCGCGTTCGATCAGTCCGGCGCCGACGCCGAGCCGGCGGGCGGAGTCATGGTTGCCGGAGATCATGACGGTGGGAACGCCGAGCTCCGCCAGCCGGTGCAGGGCGTCGTCGAACAGCTCGACGGCGGCGAGCGGCGGCACCGCACGGTCATAGACGTCCCCCGCGACGACCACGGCGTCGGCCTCCCGCTCCCGCGCGGTGGTGACCAGGTGGTCGATGAACTCACGCTGGGCGGTGAGCAGGTTCACCCGGTGAAAGGACCGTCCGAGGTGCCAGTCGGAGGTGTGCAGAATTCTCACCGTTCATCCCCGACCCGCACGTTTGTCCTTCCCCCGCCCCATGGGCCTCGGTCACCATCGCGCCCGCACCGCATGGACGGTACGGGCTCCGACCACGGTATCGGCGATCGGAGCCCCGCCATAACAGGGCCCTCTCTCCCCGCCCGTGTCATCCGCGCCGCCCGTCCCACCCGCATGACCCCCGAACGGTCCGGAAAGGGGCGATCCGGAATGGCCGAGGCAATTGCCGACCGCCGTATGTACGTATTCCGCGGCGGTCCCGTTCCGCCCATTCCGGCCCCCGCTCGGAAGATTACAAAAATCGGCGGGGCCCGGAGCGGCTGCGGTAGACAGACCGCATGACGGTACGTGCACTGCTCATCGAGGACGACGAGACCATCGCCGAGCCCCTGATCGAGGGTTTAGGGCGCTACGGGCTGACCGTCGACCATGTCCGCACCGGGGCCGAGGGGCTCCGGGGGCCGTACGGGGACATCGTCCTGCTCGACCTGGGACTGCCGGACATGGACGGCATCGATGTCTGCCGCGGCATCCGGCGGACGTCCGAGGTGCCCATCATCATGCTCACCGCCCGGGGTGAGGAGGCCGACCGGGTCCTCGGACTCGAACTGGGGGCGGACGACTATCTGGCGAAACCGTTCAGCATGCGGGAGCTGATCGCACGGATCCGGGCGATCACCCGCCGCACCCGGCCCGCCGCCTCCGCGGGCACGTTCCCGCCGCTCGCCGCCTTTCCGGCGGCGGTCCCGGCCCCGGGTCCCTCCGGCGCCGGCCGTCCGGCCGGGCCGGCGCACGGGCCCACGGTCGCCGATCTCCGGGGCCCCCTCGCCGAGCCGCTGGTCGTGGACCGGCGGACCCGGCAGGTCTGGGTGGGCGACTCCCCCGTGCCCCTCACCCCCAAGGAGTTCGAGCTGCTGGCCCTGCTCACCGAGGACCCCGGCGCCGTCTGCTCCCGTCAGCAGATCCTCGACCGCGTATGGGACCCCCACTTCGAGGGGCCGACCAAGACGCTGGACGTCCACATCGCCACCCTGCGCCGCAAGCTGGGGGATCCGGCCTGGATCCAGACCCTGCGCGGCGTCGGCTTCCGGCTCGCGGTGCACGCCCGGGTGCCCGAGACCGCCCGGCCGTGACCCGCCGTCTGCTGCTCGGCTATCTGACCCTGGCGGCCCTGGTGCTGCTGAGCCTTGAGATACCGCTGGGGTACGTCTACAGCCGGGCCGAACGGGAGCGGATCATCACCGCCGCCGAGGACGAGGCCGAGTCCGTCGCCGCGTTCGCCTCACTGTCCATCGCCGCGGGCCGGGAGGACCGGCTGCCACCGAGGGTGGCGCACTGCGCCGAGCGCATCGGCGGGACCGTACTCATCGTCGGTGTCCACGGCCGGCTGCTCGCCACGTCGCAACCGCTCTCCGCCGGGCAGCGGCGGACCGCGGCGGCGCGGCCCGAACTGCGGGCCGCACTGAACGGCCATGACGCGTTCGACGTCCGGACCTCCACCATCGGCGGGGTGCGCCATCTGTCCATGGCCGCGCCCATCGGCCACGGCGACCGGCCGCAGGGCGCGGTCTGGCTCACCCTCCCCACCGACGCGGTGGAGGGCCGCGTCCACCGGATCTGGCTGATCCTGGCCCTCGCCGGGCTCGCGATCCTGGTCGCCGTCGCCGTCGTGGCCCTGGTCTTCGCCCGCTGGACCAGCCGTCCGATCCGTGAACTCGAGCGTGCCGCACACCGGTTGGCCGACGGCGAACTGGCCACCCCGGCCCCGGCGAGCTCCGGACCGCCCGAAGTGCGCAGCCTCGCGGCGACCTTCAACCAGACCGCCGCCCGGCTGGAACATCTGCTGGCCTCCCAGCGCGCCTTCGCCGCCGAGGCGTCCCACCAGCTCAAAACGCCCCTCGCGGCGCTGCGGCTGCGCCTGGACAACCTGGAGCCCGAGGTGTCCGGTCATGCGCACGACTGCCTCACCGCGGCGATGACCGAGATGGACCGGCTGGCGCGGATGGTGGAAGGGCTGCTGGCGATGGCGCGCCTGGAGGAGGGGGCCGTCGTCCCCGAACCGGTCGACGTGGACCAGGTGTGCGCCGGCCGACTGCGCACCTGGGCGCCGCTGTTCGAGCGGGAGAACGCCCGGCTGGTGCTGACCGGCGGACCGGTCGGCCATGCGCTCGCGGCGCCCGGGGCCGTGGAACAGATCCTGGACAACCTGCTCTCCAACGCGTTGCGGGCGGTCCCGGCGGGCGGCACGGTCACCCTCGGCCCCCGGCTCTCCGTCTCCGACCGGCGCCCTCTCCATCTGCCCGGTCACCAGACGCGGCCGTCCTGGGTCGAACTGCATGTGATCGACGAGGGGCCGGGGATGACGGCCGAACAGCGGCGGCGCGCCTTCGACCGTTTCTGGCGCGCCCCCGACGCACCCAAGGGCGGCACCGGTCTGGGCCTGTCGCTGGTCCAGCGACTGGCCCATGTGAGCGGCGGGGAGGCGACGTTGGCCGCGGCACCCGGCGGCGGGCTGGACGCCTTTGTCCGGCTGCGGCGGGTGTCCCGCGCCGATGCGGCCCGTCCGGTGAGGATCACCCTCGGCCGCAGAGCGTCGGGGGCGCCGGGGCCGGGACAGCAGGGCTCCCCGGACGCCGCGTCCGACGCGGAGCCACCGGTCCGCGGTTCCGCCCGGGTCGTATCGTCCGGATCTTCGTGAATCAGACCGCGGGGCCGGACTCCGCACGGTCGCTTCCGCCGCCGGGACCGTCCGGCTACGCGTCCTGGTACGCCTCGCCGCCCAGCACCAGGACGGCGGTCCCGGCGGTGGTGTCCGCGAGCCAGCCGCGGAACGCCTCGACGTCCGCCTCGGGCAGCCCCACCTCGATCGTGACGTCCTCGGCGTAGCGCACATCGCGCACCGCCCGGCCCGTGGCACGCAGATCGTTCTCCAGCTTTCCGGCCCGCTGGTGGTCGACCGTGATGGTGACCAGCCGGAAGCGCTGCCGGACCACGGTGCCCAGGGTGTCCAGCGCCTCGCCGACCGCTCCGCCGTAGGCGCGGATCAGCCCGCCCGCGCCCAGCTTCACACCGCCGTAGTAGCGGGTGACGACGGCCACCACGTAGCGCACCTCCCGGCGCACCAGCATCTGGAGCATCGGCACACCCGCCGTACCGCCCGGCTCACCGTCGTCGGACGCCTTCTGCACTCCGCCGTCGGCTCCGATGACGTAGGCGAAGCAGTTGTGCGAGGCGGTGGGGTGCTCCTTCCGGACGCGCTGGATGACCTCCTGCGCCTCCCGCTCGGTCGCGGCGGGCGCGAGTGAGCAGATGAAGCGCGACTTGTTGATCTCGATCTCATGCACGCCCGCGCGGGCGACCGTCCGGTACCGCTCCTGCATCCGTCCACCCTATGCGCCGCGCGGAGCCCGTCCTCCGGACTGCCCCACCGTCCGGTAACTGGTTATGGTGGTTACATGAACGAGTCGGCGCACAGCCTGGTCCTGACCTCCCCCGAGGGCACCCGCTACCCGTTCGATCCGGGCGCGCTGTGCCTGGAGTTCCTGACCACCGGCGGGCCCGGAGCGCTGAGCCGTCACGAGGTACTGCACACCCCGGCGGACCTGGCCGACTGGCTGGGCCGCTGCCGGCTCGGCCTGGACCCGGCCGATGTGCGGACCGCCCCGGAGGACGTGGCCGCGGGCCGTCGGCTGCGTGACGCGCTGTGGGGCCTGGCGCGCGCCGCGACGGACGGCGGACCACTGTCCGCCGGGGACCTCGCCGGACTCCACCGCGCGGCGGCCCGTCCCCCGCTGGTCCCGTACGTCACAGCGGATCGGACCCGTGGCTGGCACGCCCCGGCGGAGGCGTCCCAGGCGCTGTCCACGATCGCCCGTGACGCGGTCGAACTGCTCACCGGCCGCTTCGCCGGGCGGATCCGGGTCTGCGGAGCGGACGACTGTTTCCTGGTCTTCGTCGACACCTCCCGTCCCGGGCGGCGCCGCTGGTGCGCGATGGAGCGCTGCGGCAACCGCCACAAGGTCCGGGCGCTGCGCGCCCGCCGAGACACCGAGGAGAACACCGCACCATGACGCATCCCACCGGACTCACCAGGACCGCCGGCTTCCAGATCGGCGTCTCCAAGACGCTGCCGCTGCCGCCCGAGACCGTCTGGCGCTTCATCACCGGACCGGAGGGGCTGGCCCTGTGGCTGGGGCACGGCGTCCGGATCCGCCCCGAGCGCGGCTCCGCGTACCGCACCGACGAGGGCGTGACCGGCGAGGTGCGCGGCTATCAGGAGGGCTCCCGGCTCCGGCTGACGCACCGGCCCGCGGCGGCGGAGCGGGAGACCACGGTGCAGATCACGGTCACCGCACAGGGCGCGGGCTGCGTCCTCCGCTTCCACCAGGAACGGCTCTCCGGTACGCGGGACCGCGCCGAGCGGCGGGACCACTGGCGGGCGGTGATGGCCGAGGTGGCGGGCGTCCTGCTGCCGGGGCGTGGCGGGTGACCGGATCACCGGGAATCCGCGGGCGCCGGTGACGGTTGTCCTGCGAAGAGCCCTGGAACGGCACGTTCGAGCATCCCCGCAGGAGGCACCCATGTACGGCGACCCGGAGACGGTCCGCAGGATCCTGACGGAGCGAGGTGACACCTGGGCCGTGGTGGGACTCTCCGCCAACCAGGAGCGCGCGGCCCACGGGGTCGCGGGCGTGCTCCAGCGCTTCGGCAAGCGGATCGTGCCGGTGCATCCCAGGGCCGAGACGGTGCACGGCGAACGGGGCTACGCCTCCCTGGCCGACATCCCCTTCCCGGTGGACGTGGTCGACGTGTTCGTGAACGCGGGACAGGCGGGCGGAATCGCGGACGAGGCGGTGAGCGTCGGGGCGAAGGCCGTCTGGTTCCAGCTGGGCGTGATCGACCCGGCCGCGTACGAGCGCACCCGGGCCGCCGGACTGGACATGGTCATGGACCGCTGCCCGGCCATCGAGATCCCGCGGCTCGGCTGAACCGCACGTCCGCCACGACTCCTGGGCGCACCCGCGGGCGGGGCGGGCCCGGACCGGCGGGTCAGACGCCGAGACCCTCCAGGACCACCGCGCCCGGCAGTCCGGCCAGCAGTGCGCCCGGCACGATCAGCTTGCCCCGGCGGCTGCCACTGCCGATCACGGCATGGGGGATCTCCGCGACGGCGGCATCCACCAGCAGCGGCCAGCCGTCGGGCAGACCGATGGGCGTGATGCCGCCGAACTCCATACCGCTCTCCCCGGTGGCGGTCTCGGCCGGGGCGAACGACGCCTTCCGGGCGCCGAGATGACGGCGGACCACACCGTTGACATCCGCGCGGGTGTGGGCGAGCACCATGCAGGCGGCGAGGGTGACCGCACCGCCCCGTTTGCCCGCGACGACCACGCAGTTGGCGGACTGCTCCAGCAGCCACGCCCCGTAGTGCTCGACGAGTACGGCGGTGTCGGCCCGCTCCGGGTCGGTGTCGACGTAGCGCACCCGCTCGACCGGCACATTCCCGCGCCAGTGGCGCAGGGCGGCGGCGACGGGGGCGGTCAGCAGGTCCAGGCACTCGACGGCGGGGCGGACGTCGTCGAAGGCGTCCATCGGCGTGCTCATGGGGTCACGCTAGCCGAGCGGGCGGAGGGACGGTTCAACGGGCGGGCGGGACCGACACGGCCATGGTCATCGCCACCGGGACATCACCGTCATTGCGGTAGCCATGGGGGGTGTTGGCCTCGAAGGCGGCCGACGTCCCGGTCGGTACGGTGTGCTCCTCGCCGCCCGCCACCAGGGTCAGCACCCCCGCCGTCACGACCAGCAGCTCGAAGGTGCCCGCCGGATGCGGATCGGATGTGCTGCCCTCACCGGGCATCAGCCGCCACTCCCACAACTCCAGCGGCCCCTCCGCCTCGGTCCCGACGAGCAGCGCGGTGTAGCTTCCCCCATCGGTGGACCACATCCGCACCGCCTGATCGGCGGGGACCAGGCGTACCTGCGGTCCCTGTTCATAGTCGAGCAGTGTGGTGATGTTCACCCCGAGGGCGTCGGCCAGCTTCACGGTGGTGCCGACACTGGGGTTGGTGCGGGCCTGCTCAATCTGGATGATCATGCCCCGGCTGACCCCGGCCCGGGCGGCGAGGGCGTCGAGGGTGTAGCCGCGCTCATTGCGCCAGCGCTTGAGATTGCGGGCGAGTGACTGCGTGAGCTGGTCGAGGTCCGTCACGGTCCGGATGTCCGTCCAATATTTTGAATGGCTTAGTCGAACGCATTGAACTACGGTGGGGTGTACTCCCACGTCCAACACACTGTACGGCGAGGTTCCACCATGTCCGCACTCTTCGCTCTTGCCACCAGCCTGCTCTGGGGGCTGGCCGACTTCGGCGGAGGGCTGCTCACCCGGCGTATGCCCGCCCTCACCGTGGTCGTGGTCTCGCAGACCATCGCGGTGGCCGTCCTCGGGGCGATCGTGGTGGCCACCGGCGGCTGGTCCGAGGCCGGACCTCAGCTGTGGTTCGCGGTCGCGGCGGGTGTGGTCGGACCGGCCGCGATGCTCTGCTTCTACCGGGCCCTCGCGCTCGGCCCGATGGGCGTCGTCTCCCCGCTCGGCGCGCTGGGCGGAGTGGCGGTGCCCCTCGGACTGGCGCTGGTGCTGGGCGAGCGGCCGGGTGTGCTCCAGGTCGCGGGGATCGTGGTCGCGGTGGCCGGTGTGGTCCTGGCGAGCGGACCGCAGACCGGCGGCGCGCCCGTCCAGCGGCAGACCCTGGTGCTCACCCTGGTCGCCGCGCTCGGCTTCGGCTCGGTGATGGCGCTGATCGCGGAGGCGTCCTCGACCCTCACCGGGCTCTTCCTCGCGCTGTTCGTGCAGCGGTTGGGCAATGTCGCGGTCGGCGGCGCGGCGCTCTACGTCTCCGTCCGGCGGGGCAACCCCGCACTGCCCGAGGGTCCCGAGGGCGGTATCGCCGTGGTCCGGGCGGCGCTTCCGGCGCTCGCCTTCGTGGGCCTGTCCGATGTCGCCGCCAACGGCACCTACAACCTGGCCGCCCACCACGGCCCGGTCGCGGTGGCCGCCGTACTCGCCTCGCTCTACCCGGTGGTCACCGCGCTCGCGGCCCGCGGGCTGCTCAACGAGCGGCTGCGGGCCATCCAGGCGGGCGGTGCGGGACTGGCGCTGGTCGGAACCCTGCTGCTGGCGACGGGCTGAGAGGCCGGCGGGGCGCCGCGGGGTCCCCGGCCGGCGCCCCGCGCATCCTCACTCGGTCCGCAGGGACTCAGGCGTCCACCAGCGCCCGCACGAAGCGGCGGCGGTCCCCGGGCTGGTCACGGAACCACGCGCCGAGCCAGTGTTCGGCCTCGGGCAGCACGAGATGGCCGAGACCGGCCCCCTCGGCCAGCGCGTCCGCCACGGCCTCGGTCACCTCCGGCGGGATGACCTCGTCCCGGGCGGGCACCGCGAGGACCGCCCGCGCGCGGTAGGCGCGGAAGGTGTCGAGGGCGGCGGAGGAGCGCCAGCTCTCCGGGCTGCGGATGATCTCGGTGAAGCCGGATCCGGCACGGAACGGCACCTGCCAGGCGTCACGGGCGTAGACGGCAGGGGCGCACAGACCGATCGTGGTCACTCGTGGGCCGTAGTGGGCCAGCAGATCGGCGACCGTCTGACCGCTCATGCTGAACCCGATGAGGACCAGTTCATCGGAGGCGGGTACCGACTGGTCGATCAGGGCCCGGGCCTGGGTGAACCGCCGCTCCAGGCTCAACTCGCCCAGTTCACCGGAGCTTTCGCCATGGCCGGAGAAGTCGCAGGCGACGGCGGTGCGGCCGGTGGCCGCCACGTCCCGCATCAGGCCGAGCATGCGCTCCTTGTCGCTGGTCCCGGCACCGTGCAGCACCACCGCGGTGGCGCCCACCGCCGGGGCGGCGGGGGCGAACGCGGCACAGCCGAGCCGTTCGCCGTCGCCCGCCACGAAGAAGCGGCGCGGTTCCTGTGTCTGCTCTCGCCGGGTCCCCATGAACCCTCCCGGTGTTCCCACGGAGAACAGGACGCATGATCGATTGCTGTGGTTCCGCCGGTTGCGGTGGTTCGGTACGGGGGTACCGTGCCGGGGACATGCCCAGACGGACCGAGGGAGACATGCTGTGACGGAGCGGGCGTTGATAGCCGGGGTGGGCGGCAGGGAGCCGAAGGTCGACCCGGAGGCGTTCGCCGCCCCGACATCCGTGGTCATCGGTGAGGTGTCGGTGGCACCGGAGGCGAGCGTCTGGTACCACGCCGTGCTCCGCGGGGACACCGCACCGATCAGTGTCGGGGCGCAGAGCAACATCCAGGACAACTGCACCGTGCACGCCGACCCCGGATTCCCGGCCAGCGTCGGCGAGCGGGTGTCGGTGGGCCACAACGCGGTGCTGCACGGCTGCACCGTCGAGGACGATGTGCTGATCGGCATGGGCGCGACCGTCCTCAACGGCGCGCACATCGGGGCGGGCTCGCTGGTGGCCGCCCAGGCACTGGTACCGCAGGGGATGCAGGTGCCGCCGAACTCACTGGTGGCCGGGGTCCCGGCGAAGGTCAGGCGCGAGCTCACGGAGGAGGAGCGCGAGTCGATCCGGTTCAACGCCACGGGCTATGTCGAGCTGGCCCGCCAGCACCGCGCGGCCGCGGAGGAGCGGGCGCGGCAGGAGGGCCTGCCCAGCTGAGCGGAACCGCTCAGTCGGCGGCCGGGACGGGCTCCGGCTCGGCCGCCTCGTTTGCGGCCTTGGCGGCCGCCGCCGCGTTGGCCTTCTTCGAGCGCCGCTTCATGACGAGCATCGAACCGAGGCCGAAGAGCAGGGCGATGAGCAGACCGAGCCAGGAGAAGCGCTTGAGCCAGTCCTCGGCGACCTTGCCGACCGAGTAGATGACCGCCGTGGTGCCGCCCGCCCAGATGATGCCGCCGAGCACATTGGCGGTGAAGAACTTCCAGTACGGCATGCGCAGCACACCGGCGAGCGGACCCGCGAAGATCCGCAGCAGGGCGATGAAACGGCCGAAGAAGACCGCCCACATGCCCCACTTCTGGAAGGAGCGCTCGGCGGTGGCCACATGCTCGGCGCTGAAGTGCCGGGGGAACTTGCGCCCCAGCCACTCCAGGAGCGGCTCGCCGCCCTTCCGGCCGATCAGATAGCCGATGGAGTCGCCGATCACCGCGCCCGCGATGGCGCACGCCCCCAGGATGTAGGGGTTGATGTGGTCCTGCGAGGCCGCCAGCAGTGTCGCGCTGACGAGGATGATCTCTCCTGGGAGCGGGATACCCAGGCTCTCCAGGCCGATGACGATGCCTACGAGAAGATAGACGCTGACCGCGGGTACGCTCTCGAGCCATTCCTCGATGTGCAACGCCGGTTCCTCCCCGTGTGCCGATCCCTGCCGGGCGCGCACCGCTTTCGGCGCACGCCCGGGAAGCCTACTCAATCAGCGAGCCGTCGCCATCATCCCCAGGTCGTGCTCCGGGGCGCGTCGGCGTACTGCGGAAGGGGCGGCTTCAGGACTGCGGCCTCAGGGTCCATGTGATCGACATCTCGCCGGTCACCGCGCCGTCCTCACGGGTGATCTCGACGTTCACCGGGAATTCCGGACGCTCCCCCGCGTCCAGCTCGGCGATCACATCGGCGACCGGGCGGCCGAGCCGGGCCGTCGCGGTGACGGGGCCCATGGCCAGCTTCTTGAAGGCGATCTCGGAGCGCACGGCCAGCGGTACGGCACGGCCGAGCTGGTCGCCGAAGGCGGCGATCACGATCGCGCCGCTCGCGGACTCGGCGAGGGTGAACATCGCGCCCGCGTGCGGCCCACCGACGTGGTTGTGGAAGTCGGGCTGGTCCGGCAGGCGCAGGACGGCGCTCTCGGCCGTCGCCTCGACGATCTCCAGGTTCAGGGTGCGCACCATGGGAACGGTGGCAGCGAGCATCTCGCCGATGGACGGCATGGTCTGTGACATGCCCCGGAAGTTACCACCCGGTAGCAAAGCGGGGAAAGGGGCAGCCGTAGCCGCGGTCAGCACCCACCCTTAGGGTTACTGGCCATGTGGCCAGGACAGCAGCCGCCCGGGGGCGAGCAGAACCCGCACGAGCAGAACCCCTATCAGCAGCCGGGGTACCACCAGCCCAACCCGTATCAGCAGCCGGGCTATCAACAGCCGAATCCCTACCAGCAGCCGCCGCAGCAACAGCAGCCCCAGCAGCAGCCACAGCCGGGCCAGCCCACCTATCCCGGTCAGCCGCAGCAGCAGCCGGGGTACGCCGGACCGCATCAGCAGCCGCACACGCAGCAGCAGCCCCAGGGATGGGGCGGCCCTTCCGCGCCGCCCGGGGCCCCGGAGCCTCCGCACAAGAAGCGCACGGCCACCATCGCGGTCGTCACGGCGGTGGCGGTGGTGGCGGCCGCCGCGGTGGCCGCGGTGTTCGTCCTGGGCAAGGACGACGGCGAGAACGACGAGTCGAGCGGCAAGAAGCCCGGCGGCTCCTCCTCCGCCCCCGCCTCCTCGGAGGCCTCTTCCGGCAGCGGCCGGGAGGACGACAACCCGCGGGACGGGGAGGACGAGGAGGACGTCAAGCCCGTCATACCCGGCTGGAAGACGGTGGTCAGCTCCAAGCGGCACAACGCCTTCGACGTGCCCGCGAACTGGGGGGTCGAGTCCTCCGGTCTGAGCATCGGCTTCGAGGACGACAACGGCAAGCCGCTCGTCGTCATGTCCGCCCCCGGGATCTACAAGAAGGACTACTGCACGGTCAAGGACGAGGACGGCTACGAGAACAAGAGCGACGCCGCCGGGGCGGGTTCCAAGGGCGCCCAGGGAGCCAAGAGCGAGGCGTCCGCCGCCCGTATCGAGGCGGGCAACTGGGCCTTCGCCGCCTTCGACCAGGACAAGACCGGCAAGCTCAAGGTCAGCCAGCCCAAGAAGTTCAGCAGCGACCACGGGCTCAAGGGCTACACCTCCTCGGCCACCGTCACCGGGGTCAAGAAGACCGACAAGTGCAGCACGGACGGGAAGTCGGTGGCCGTCTCCTACACCGACACCAACGGCGACTTCGCGACATGGGTGCTCTACTCCGAGAAGGGGACCAAGAACGAGGTCCCGGACGCGACCATCAAGAAGATCATGAGCAGTCTGCGTCCGCTGAAGTCCGAGACCGGCTTCTGATCGCCTTGGCCGGATTCCGGTTGGACGCCGGGCCCCGCTCCCAGGGATAGTCCGCTGGTGACCACTGCCCGGGCCCCGCGCTCCCGACCCCGCCGCCCCTCGTGGGCCGGACGCAACTACACACTGCTGACCGCCGCCGCCGTGGCGACGGGCCTCGGAAACGCCGGGGCCCTCATCGCCGCGGCGTTCGCGGTGCTCGACGCGGGCGGGGACAGCGGTGACGTCGGTCTGGTGGCCGCGGCCCGCACCGTGCCGCTCGTGGTGTTCCTGCTGATCGGCGGGGCACTGGCGGACCGGCTGCCGCGGCATCGGGTGATGGTCACGGCCAACGCCGTGAACTGTCTGTCGCAGGCGGCCTTCGCGGCGCTGGTGCTCTCCGGCGAGGCACAGCTGTGGCAGATGGCTCTGCTCTCCGCGATCGGCGGCACCGGACACGCCTTCTTCTCCCCCGCCGCCGAGGGCATGCTGCTGTCCACCGTCACCAGCGAACAGGCGGGCCGCGCCTTCGCGTTCTTCCGGATCGGGGTGAACGGCGCGCAGATCGGCGGCGCCGCGCTCGGCGGCGCGCTGATCTCGGTCGTGGGCCCCGGGTGGATGCTGGCCGTGGACGCCCTCGCCTTCGCCGTCGCGGGCTCCCTGCGCGCCTTTCTCGACGTCAGCGAGGTGGCCCCGCGCGAGCCGGGCGGCGGGATGCTGGCCGATCTGCGCGATGGATGGCGGGAGTTCGCCACCCGGCCCTGGCTGTGGAGCATCGTGCTGCAGTTCTCCGTGGTGAACGCCGTGGTGGGCGCGGCCGAGGCGGTCTACGGTCCACTGGTCGCCGAGGAGCATCTGGGCGGGGCCCGGCCGTGGGGCTTGGCCCTGGCCGCGTTCGGCGCCGGAACCGTCCTCGGCGGAGTGCTGATGACGCGCTGGCGGCCGCAGAGAATGCTGCTCGCGGGCACCCTGTGCGTCCTGCCCTTGACCATGCCGTCGGCCGCGCTCGCCGTCCCGCTCCCGGTGCCGCTGCTGGCCGTGGTGATGTTCCTCAGCGGGACCGCCATCGAGGTGTTCGGCGTGTCCTGGATGACCGCGCTGCACCAGGAGATCCCGGAGAACAAGCTGTCGCGGGTCGCGGCCTACGACATGCTCGGCTCGATCGCCTTCCTCCCCGTGGCCATGTCCCTCGCGGGCCCGGCCGAGGGCGCCTTCGGCCGGACGGCCTCGCTGTGGGGCTGTTCGGCGCTGATCCTGCTGCTGACCCTGGCGGTACTGACCGTGCCGGACGTCCGCCGACTGCGGCGGCGGGAATCGGGGCCCGTCGTCAAGGGGCCGGTCGCGGAGGGGATGCCCGCCGCCGAGAGACCGCTCCGCGTGGAGTCCGTCCTCCCCGACCCGACGACGGACGAAGGTCAGCACCGCGCCCTGCCGTAGTGCCGCGCCAGTGCGTGGAACGCCTCCTTCGGCTCCCAGTGCCAGTGGGCCGTGGGCTCCTCGGGCGTCTTCCAGATCGCCTTCACCAGGCTGTAGCTCGCCAGGTCGAGGTCATGGCGCGGCTGGTGCCGGTGCGGGGCGTCAGGGGTGACGAACTGGTACACCAGGGCCGCGTAGAGGCCCATCGACTCGAACACATCGACCAGATCGGTGAGATAGGCGGCCTGGGTGCGCTCACTGCGGACCAGGTCGCCGATGATCTCGGGGGGCTCCTTGTCGTAGTCCACGGTGTCCCAGCCCATCCCGCCCCGCTCCGGGGCTCCCCGGTAGGTGCAGGTGCCGAACTCGGAGACGACCACCGGCTTGCCCCACCGCCGGAACGGGGCCAGCTCACGGACATGGTCGGCCCGCCGGGGCCGGGACGCGTAGTAGTTGACGCTGACCAGGTCGAAGAGGCTCCAGTCCACGTCCTCGTCCTGTGCCGCGCCGTAGGTCATCCGGCCCCGGAAGACGGACCTGCCGACCTTCGCGGCCTGCGCGGTGAACGAGCGCAGCTCCCGCACCAGGGTCCGCGGGTCGTAGTTCCCGCTCGTCAGGTTCCTGATGCGCTCCACCGCGTCGGCACCGGGCACGATACCGGGCACGAAGAGCATGAACTCGGCGCCGACGCTGAGGTGGACATCGGCCCCCTGACGCCGCATCCGCTCGGCATGGCGCCCCGCTTCGGCCAGATGCTCGAGGATCTCCGCCCGAGGAACGTCGGCCAGCCGTGGCTGGAGCCATACGTGCAGCCCGCGCTCGGCCGCCTCCGACGAGGTGGCCGCCAGCCGCTCGACACCGGTGCCGAAGACCGAGACCGAGCTCGCGTGCAGCTCGTCCCTGATCACCTGGATGTCCCGGCGCATCCGGGTGGCATCCCAGCCGGTGAACGGTGTCTCTCCGTCGATGACCTCATAGGACACCCCGCGGTGGGTCAGCCCCCGCCGACCGCCCGGTGTGTCCGGCGCCCCGGTCTCCTCGGGCACCCCTCCGGCCCCCGCCGGGCCCGCTGTCAGCAACGGTCCCATCGCTCCCGCGACACCGACCGCCCCCGCCCTGGCCAGAAATCCGGCCCGGCTGATCCCCCTGCTGTGCGCCATGTCTCCCCCGCTGTGCCATGCGTATCGTCCGTCGGCCACGGCGTCCTCGGTGCCGCGGAATGACTCCACTCTGGCAAGCGCCGGTGCGCGCTGTCGTCGGCCGAAGGTCTGCGCCTCGGCGACCGAAGGAGGAACCCGTCCGCGCGGAAAGCGACATGAGTAGCGTCGGACAGCGACTTCGGTCATGTCGCCTCGGCCGAACGGCCTTCAACCCACGCTGAACGCACCACCGGGCGGTTCGGGCGAGGGCACCGCGTCGGCGTCCGCCACCGGCGCCGCACCGCCCATGAAGCGCTCCAGCGCCTCGCCGTGCTCGACCCGGGCCGGGAAGGCGTCGGCCGCGGCGCGGCGGGCCAGCACGGCGACGGGCAGCTCGCTGTCCGAGGCCACCAGCACGGCGTTGCCGAACCGCCGGCCGCGCAGCACAGCGGGTTCGGCGATCAGGCACAGATGCGCGAACACCGCCCGCAGCGAGGCCAGCTGGGAGCGGAGGAACGTGAAGGGCGCTCCGTCGGCCAGATTGGCCGCGTAGCGGCCGTGCGGCCGCAGCACCCGCTCGGCGGCGCGGGCGTACTCCACCGAGGTGAGGTGCGCGGGCACCCGGGAGCCGCCGAAGACATCGGCGATGACGATGTCGGCGGACGCTTCGGGCGCGGCCTCCAGGGCCTTCCGCGCGTCCGCGCGGCGTACCGTGATCCCCGAGTCGGGTGGCAGCGGCAGATGTTCGCCGATGAGTTGCAGCAACCCGCGGTCGGCTTCGATCACTTCTTGATGCGAACCGGGCCGGGTCGCGGCCACGTACCGCGGCAGGGTGAGCGCCCCGCCGCCGAGGTGCAGGACGTCGAGCGGGGTGCCGGACCCGCCGGTCTCGTCGAGGACGTGCGCGAGCCGTTGCGCGTACTCGAACTCGAGGTGGGTGGGGTCGTTCAGGTCGACGTACGACTGCGGGGCGTCGTCCACCGTGAGCAGCCAGGAGTGCGGCCGGTCGAGGTCCGGCATCAGCTTGGCGGTGCCGCCGTCCACGGCGCGGGTCACGGGTATGGGCTCGTCCACGCTCTCATTCTGCCGGGCCGGACGCCCTGCCGCGGCCCGGCCCGGCGCACGGCGGCTCCCACTCTCTCCTGCCGTTCCCTTTCCCTTCTGTCCGCCGGTCTGTGCGCCGGCATCGATCTGTCCGCGCCACGCAAGGCGCACGGGACGCGGACAGATCGTTCAGCGCGGTGTCACAGCCGGTCGGAAACGGTGGTCACCGTTCCCGCGCCCACCGTGCGGCCTCCCTCCCGGATCGCGAAACCGAGCCCCGGCTCCAGCGGCAGCGCGCGGCCCAGCTCGACCGCCATGGTGACGGTGTCACCGGGGCGCGCCACCCCCGTGAGCCCGAGGTCGACGGCACCGACCACATCCGCCGTACGGAGGTAGAACTGCGGCCGGTAGCCGGTGGAGACCGGTGTGCGCCGCCCGCCCTCGTCCGTGGACAGGACGTAGACCCGCGCGGTGAAGTGCCGCCGGGGCACCACGCTGCCGGGCTCGGCGAGCACGTGGCCACGGCGCACCGCGTCACGCGGCACACCGCGCAGCAGCAGGGCGACGTTGTCGCCCGCCTCGGCGACCTCCATCGGTTTGCCGAAGGTCTCGACCCCCGTGACGACGGTCGCCACGTCCGCGCCGGGCACCTCGACCCGGTCGCCGACGCGTACCGTGCCGCGCTCGATGGCTCCCGTGACCACCGTGCCGCGCCCGGTGATGGTCAGCACG
The DNA here is from genome assembly GCF_056431485.1 of Streptomyces sp. NPDC045899. NCBI lineage: Bacteria > Bacillati > Actinomycetota > Actinomycetes > Kitasatosporales > Streptomycetaceae > Streptomyces > Streptomyces sp. NPDC045899. Next base: position 148,580 of record NZ_JBWKKP010000005.1, on the reverse strand, counting down.
TTCTCCACCGGGAGCAGGAACGGGGCGTCGGTGTAGCGCACCGGCGTCGGCACGTAGAAGTCCACGGCGTCCAGGAGCGCCTCGATGGCACCGGTCCAGCGCGGATCCCCTTCCAGCGCCCGCAGCCCGGAGACACGTACGACGGGCGTGCTCTCACCGGGGTAGCCGTGCGCCGACAACAGGTCCCGCACCTCCAGCTCGACCAGGTCGGTGAGCTCGGGGTCGCCCGCGTCGGCCTTGTTGAGGGCGACCACGACGTGGTCGACCCCGACCTGACGGGCGAGGAGCACATGCTCGGCGGTCTGCGGCATGACGCCGTCGAGCGCGGAGACCACGAGGATCGCGCCGTCGAGCTGGGCCGCGCCGGTCACCATGTTCTTGATGAAGTCGGCGTGGCCGGGCATGTCGACATGGGCGTAGTGCCGGGTGTCGGTCTCGTACTCGACATGGGCGATGTTGATCGTGATACCGCGCGCGGCCTCCTCCGGCGTCCGGTCGATGCGGTCGAAGGGCACATAGGTGCCGCCGCTGCCGCGCTCGCTGAGCACCTTGGTGATGGCGGCGGTCAGGGTGGTCTTGCCGTGGTCGACGTGGCCCATGGTGCCGATGTTCAGATGCGGCTTGGTACGCACGTATGTCTGCTTGGACATGCTGCGGTTCCTCCTCGGAACGGCGAAGGGAAGCGCGGACCCCAGGGCCCCTCCGACCCTCCCCTTACGGGATCCGTCGGAGTTGTCCGAGGAGGGTCAGCTTCGGGCGCCGTCGAGGCAGGCGGGATCGGTGACGACGGCGATGGCCTTCGCGGCGGTGGCCGTGGTCACGGTCCGGGGAACGGCGGCAGCCTTCGGCGCGTCCGCGAAAGCGGACGTCGGCGGGAGGAAGGCGTACCGGAACATGCCGTTGATCATTGCGCACCGTACGATCCGCGTCGAATGGTTTTCGGGGCGGCTGGGTTCAGTGCGCCGGGAACGAACTTGTGGTGCGGGAGGGGTCGTTATGGCGTCCTCGCCCATGACGAAAGTCCGACGGTCACCCGACGATCGGCCGACGATCCCGCGACGAAAGCACGACGTCACAGCGGCGATCATGACCGGTCGGTTACGCTCCACCGATGCTCGATATCGCCGCCCCCTCCCCGAAACCGGCCGTGCGCCGCGCCCGTGCGGTGCTGCTGTCGCCGTGGTCGCGGCTGGGACTGCTCGCCGCGCTGCTGGTGGGCTCGGCGACATCGGTCTGGATGTGGCAGCCGCACCGGCTGCTGTCCCACGGCTGGCCGCCCCAGCTGTCCGGTCCGGCCGCCGTCGTGCTGTTCACCGTCGCCTACGGGCTGTGCACCGCGGCGCTGGTGCCGCGGCCGCTGCTGAACCTGGCGGCGGGCGCGCTCTTCGGCTGGCAGGCCGGGCTGGCGGCGGCGACCGCCGGTACGGTGATCGGCGCCGGAATCTCCTTCGGTCTGGGCCGGCTGCTGGGCCAGGACGCGCTGCGCCCGCTGCTCCGGGGCCGCTGGCTGACCTCGGCCGACCGGCTCCTGAGCCGTCATGGCTTCCGTTCGATGCTCGCGATCCGGCTCTTCCCCGGCGTACCGTTCGCGGCCGCCAACTACTGTGCCGCGGTCTCCCGGATGGGCTGGCCGTCGTTCCTGCTGGCGACCGGTCTCGGCTGTGTGCCCAACACCGCCGCGTACGTCGTGGCGGGCAGCCACGCGACCACGCCCACCTCGCCCGTGTTCCTCATCGCGATGGCGTGCATCGCCGTTCCCGCACTGGCCGGGGTGGTCGTGGCCTGGCGCAAACGCGGTGGACTGCGCGCTCCGCACGACGCAGCGGACGTGGAAGGTGCCGTGCGTGCCCCGGAGGCCGCCGGGGGCACCGCCGTCGGCGTCCCGGTGGCCGTCGCCGATGTCGCCGCACCGGAGACCTCCGTGCCCCAGGTCCGCGCCGTACCCGGGCGGCGCTGAAGCGTTCAGGTGGCGCCCGCCTCCGGAGCCGGACCCGCTCCGGGTGCCGGTCGCGCGCCGGACGCCGGGGACGCCGCCGCGGCACGGGCGGACAGCGGCTCGGCGATGTCCTCGAGGGAACGGCGCTCCGCCGGTACCGCCAGGAACGCGGCGATCAGTCCGGCCACCACCATCAACGACGCCCCGATGCAGAAGGCCAGCACCGTGTCGGCGACCACACCGCTCGCGGTCAGGTCCGCGAAGATCAGCGGGCCGGTGATCCCTCCGGCCGCCGTACCGATCGCGTAGAAGAAGGCGATGGCCAGCGCCCGCGTCTCCATGGGGAAGATCTCGCTCACCGTCAGATAGGCGGAGCTGGCCCCGGCCGACGCGAAGAACAGGACCACGCACCAGCACGCGGTCATCGTCGTCGCGGTGAGCCAGCCCTGCCCGAAGAACCAGGCGGTGACGTACAGCAGCAGACCGGAGAGGACGTACGTGCCCGCGATCATCGGCCGCCGTCCCACCGTGTCGAAGAGCTTGCCGAGCAGCAGCGGACCGAGGAAGTTGCCCAGCGCGATCACCGCGAAGAAGTAGCCGGTGGTGCCGCTGGACACGGAGAAGAACTTCACCAGGATCGAGCCGAAGCCGAAGGTGATGGCGTTGTAGAGGAACGCCTGCCCGATGAAGAGGGCCAGGCCGAGCACGGCACGCCGGGGGTAGGAGCGGAAGAGGGTCTGGCCGATGTCGAGGAAGCCGGTGCTCTTGCGGGTCCGGATGGTGATCGACCGGTCCGGTGCGGGGAGCGGACGGCCGGTCTCGTCCTCGACGCTCCGTTCGACGTCCGCGACCAGTTGCTCGGCCCCGTCCGACCTGCCGTGGATGAACATCCAGCGCGGGCTCTCCGGGACGTGGCGGCGCACCAGGAGGATCACCAGCCCCAGGACCACTCCGAGGGCGAAGGTCAGCCGCCATCCGATGTCCTGCGGGAAGATGCTGGTGTTCAGCATCAGAACGGACAGCAGTGAGCCGCCCATCGCACCCAGCCAGAAGCTGCCGTTGATGATCAGGTCCACCCGGCCCCGATAGCGGCTGGGGATCAGCTCGTCGATCGCGGAGTTGATCGCCGCGTACTCGCCACCGATGCCCAGACCGGTGAGGAAACGGCAGAGGAAGAACCACCAGACGGAGAAGGAGACGGCGGTCAGGGCAGTCGCCACGAGATAGACCACCAGCGTGATCATGAACAGCCTCTTGCGGCCGTACCGGTCGGTGAGCCAGCCGAAGAACAGCGCCCCACAGCACGCACCGGCGACGTAGAGGGCCGCGGCCATACCGGTGACCTGCGCATCGGTGATGGGCAGCCCACTGCCGGGCTCGGAGAGGCGGCTGGCGATATTGCCGACGACGGTCACTTCCAGACCGTCGAGGATCCACACCGTGCCGAGTCCGATGACGATCATCCAGTGCCAGCGGGACCAGGGCAGCCGGTCCAGCCGGGCCGGGACCTCGGTCGTGACCGTACCGGTCTCCGCGCGGCAGTTCCCGCCGCCTGACGCTGCGTGCCCGGTCGCGGTCATAGGCATGGCTCCTCGGCAGGTCATCGGCATCGCGGACGCGGTGTGCCGAGCGGCCGGGTACCCCATGATCCATGCGATTAACGGGTCAGCGGACCGGGCCCTTGGTGGGCGGTCACCCGGGGGCGCTACGCTGCCCCACGGACCCGGAGGTTGATCGTCGACCCCCGGTTTCCTCCCGTCGGCCACCCCCGCCTGACCCGGTCATGCCCTGCCATGCCCCGGGACAGCGCATGATCAGCCTTTGGATAACGTAGACGCGATGTCGTGGTTTGAATCTTTCATTCTTGGACTTGTCCAGGGGCTGACCGAGTTCCTTCCGATTTCCTCCAGTGCGCATCTGCGGCTCACGGCCGCCTTCGCGGGCTGGAACGACCCGGGGCCCGCCTTCACCGCGATCACCCAGATCGGGACCGAGCTCGCGGTGCTCATCTACTTCCGCAAGGACATCGTCCGGATCGTCTCGGCCTGGTTCCGCTCGCTCTTCAGCAAGGAGTGGCGGTCCGACCACGACGCGCAGATGGGCTGGCTGGTGATCGTCGGCTCCATACCCATCGGCGTGCTCGGCCTCACGCTCCAGGACCAGATCGAGGGCCCGTTCCGTGATCTGCGGCTGATCGCCACCACCCTGGTGGTCATGGGTCTGGTGCTGGGCTTCGCGGACCGGCAGGCGGCACGCGATGAGACGGGCGGGAAGCACCGGGTCGCCAAGCAGCGCAAGACGCTCAAGGAGCTCGGGGTCAAGGACGGGCTGATCTTCGGTGTCTGCCAGGCGATGGCTCTGGTCCCGGGCGTCTCCCGGTCGGGAGCGACCATCAGCGGCGGTCTGCTGATGGGCTACACCCGTGAGGCCGCCGCCCGCTACTCCTTCCTCCTCGCCGTCCCCGCGGTGCTGGCGTCCGGGCTCTTCGAGCTCAAGGACGCGTCCGAGGGGCACACCTCCTGGGGTCCCACCATCTTCGCGACGGTGATCGCCTTCGTCGTCGGATACGCGGTCATCGCCTGGTTCATGAAGTTCATCTCCACCAAGAGCTTCATGCCGTTCGTGATCTACCGGATCGTGCTGGGTCTGGTCCTCTTCGCCCTGATCGGCTTCGGCGTGCTGAGCGCCCACGCGGCCGAGTCGGCCGGCTGACGCGCCCGACCGGTACCGCGAGCGGGCGCTGATCCGCGCCGCGGACGCCGCGGGCAGAAGGAGATGGGCCGCCGGCCGAGGAGGGAGGAGTCCGGCGGCCCCTTCGCTCAGGTCTGGCGCCCCCTGAGCGGCATGGGAAGAGTCAATCGCCCCGTGGTACGGACCGGGAAGGGTGTGCGGTAGATATATGCAAGCGCTCTGGTCACACGGGGTGTGAATGGCTCACACACCGTGAAACCCTGCCCTGAGCTGCGCCCTTCTGCCGACTCCCCGGCCCTCGCCCGGCTTCACCCGGCGGCGGTGCCGATCAGCTCGTCCAGGGCGTCGATCCGCCAGTCCGCGAGGGCGGCGTCCGGGGTCCCGGACCACAGATGTCCCCACGGTCCGCGCCGGATATGCGCGGCCCTCAGTCCGGCGGCCTTCGCCGGACGGATGTCGAGCGCCGGATGGTCCCCCACATAGACGGTGCGGTCGGGCGCGCCGCCCGCGAGCTCGCGCACCCGGCGGAAGAATCCGGCCTCGGGCTTGGCGACACCCCATCCGCCGGATGTCGCGACGGCGTCGACCGGCAGCTCCAGTGTCCGCAGCAGCTCGCCCATCCGGACGGTCTGGTTCCCGGCGACGACGATCCGCGCCCCGGTCCCGCGCAGCCGGCCGAGCGCGGTCCGGACGTCCGGATACAGATCCGCCTCGTCCAGCCGTTCGCCGTGTCCGGCCGCCTCGCGCGCCCGCCACTCGGCGGCGAGGTCCATCCCCGGCTTCACCAGCCGGAGCGCGTCGGTGTCCGTGCGCCCCTGCGCGACCACGGCGCCCACCAGGGCGGAGAGGGTGTGCCGCGGAACACCGAACCAGTCGGCCCACGCGGCCCAGTGGCGGTCCTCGCGGATGAGGGTCGAGCCGACGTCGAACACGAAGGTCTGCATCACCGGCAGCACCCTACGGGCCGACCGCCCTCCCGCCCCGGGGGCGCTCCGTTCAGCCCCGGGGCTCGCTCCGGCCGGCCTCCCAGTCCGCGTAACGGATCCGGGCACGGTCCAGCACCTCGCCGGTGGTCCCCCACTCGTTCTTGCCCAGCCGGGCCAGCGGCTTGAGCCGGTCGATCTCGGGGTGGCCGTCGTTCAGCACGGCATCGTCGACGGCGGCGTGCACCACTCGGCCGAAGACCACCGTGGAGTCGCCCAGCCCCAGCGTGCTGTGCAGCACGCACTCGAGCGCCACCGGCGAGGCGGCCACCCGCGGCGGCTTCACCCGCAGGCTCGTCTCCTGCTCGATCCCCACCTTCTCGAATTCGCTGACCCCGTGCGGAAAGTCCGTCGCCGTGGCATTGATCTGCTCGAAGAGCTGCTCGGGGGCGAAGTTCACCACGAACTCCCCGGTCTCCTCGACATTGCGCAGCGAGTCCTTCCGCCCCACGGAGGTGAACTGCACGATCGGCGGTGAGACACAGGAGACGGAGTAGAACGAGTGCGGGGCCAGGTTGGCCGTCCCGTCGGCCGACATCGTCGACACCCAGGCGATCGGCCGGGGCACCACGACCGAGGTCAGCAGCTTGTAGAAGGGGTACCGGTCCATGGCCTCGGGATCAAAGTCGATACGCATGCCGCCCAGTATCCGCGCCCGCGCCGCGGACCCCAACCATGGGCCGCTCCGGCGCTCTCCCGCCCCACCGCCACGGCACACCCGCGCCCGGCCGGTGCCCGGACGGGCGCGGGTGCCTGGCGAGCAGGGGCCGTCAGTCCTGGCCGCGGCGGGGTTCACCGGGGTAGGTGCCGAAGGACCAGGTGTTGCCTTCCGGGTCCGCGATGGCGAACTCCCGGCTGCCGTAGGGCTGGTCCTCGATGGGGCGGACGATCCTCGCCCCGGCCGCGGTCAGCCGCTCGTGGAGCGCGTCGACCCGGGCGGTGACGATGTACGCGCCGGAGCTGCCGGGCTGGAGGCAGCCCTTCTCGCCGGACGGGTCGTAGGAGCCGAGCATGATGCCGCCGCCCTCGGGCCAGTCGAGCTGGGCGTGGGCGACCCGGTCGCCGTCCCGGTAGACGGCCGTGCGCTCGAAGCCGACCGTGTCGGTCAGGAAGTCGATCAAGGCGGGGGCGTCATGCGCCTGGAAGGTGGGCCAGACGTCGGGGGCGCGGAGCCGCCGCTCCCCGGGGGCCTGTGTGCTGTCCGTGCTGTGCGTGGTGTTCATGGCTCCCACTCTTCGCCGTCGCCGTGTGCCCCGGCTTGGATATTCCGGCACTCCTCGGCCAGCCAGCCGGTCGGGCTGAGCCCGGTGTACTGGCGGAAGTCACGGACGAGGTGGGAGTGGTCGTAGTAGCCGCATTCGGCGGCGATACGGGACAGCTCCGGCGGGCGGTTCCCGGCGGCCGCACGGGCCACCGCCGACCTGGCGCGCTGGAAGCGCATCAGCCGGGCGGCCTGTTTGGGGGCGAGTCCGGTCTCGGCGCGGAACAGGGTGGTCAGCCGGCGCGGGCTGAGGGCCACGTGGTCCGCGAGTCCGGAGAGCGTGCCGGTGCCGCGGTGGCGCGCCAGCCAGGCCCATGCCCCGGCCACCTCCGGGCGCACCGTGGTGTGCCGGGCCGACGCGGCGCGCCGCCGCAGATAGCCGGTGAGGGTGGCGAAGCGCTCGTCCCAGGTGTCCTGGGCGCACATCCGCTCGCGCACCTCGGCGGCCTCCGCGCCGAGGACGTCCGTGCCGGACACGACCAGCTGGGAGGTGAGTTCGGCGGCGGGCAGCCCGAGGAGCGCACGGGCGGCCAGCGGGTGCAGCGCGAGCTGGACCCCTGCCTCGTGGCTCTCCTGGGCCACGTACGCGGGGGCCTGGTGCAGCCCGGCGACCACGATGTCGGTCCGCGCGGCGCCGGCGCCGTACACCTGCTCGGGGCTGCTGCCGGTGATCACCGGCACCTCGAGGGAGAAGATCAGCGTCAGCGAGGGCGAGGGCAGCCCGCGGTGCAGGGCCGGGGTGACCCCGGCGGAGCGGTAACCGACCGCGGACACGACCATGCCGTCGAGTCCGGGAGTGGCCCGCACGAACTCGCGGGTGCTCATGGGTCCAGTATGGCTCCCCGCCGCGCGCCGGGGATGCCGGTCCCGGCGCGCGGCGGCCGGTCACCCCCGGCGCTCCCCCGCGTCCAGCAGGGCCGCGTGTGCCGCCGCCGTCAGCACCACCGTCCCGAGCACCCACGGGATCCAGTCGCCCGGGTTGGGCAGCCAGGTGCGGCCCAGCGCGATGGGGTAGATCAGGGCCGCGTACACCGCGGGGACGGCCGGACGGACGACGCCTTTCCGGGCGGCGGCGAGGAACAGTGCCGGCCCGAGCAGCCCGGCGGAGAACACCACCCCCAGCACCCACAGCGTCCGGCTCCGGCCGGTGGCGTAGAAGGTGGTGGTGGTCGCGCGGGTGGGGACATCGGTCATGGGGTCACCTCTCGGCCGTGAGCGTGGTCGTCGAACGGCTCAACCCGTGGTGTCCCGTTCCGGTTCGGGACGCAGCCGGCTGAGCGCGTGGTGGGCCCCGGCGGTGCCGATCCCCTCCAGACTGAGGAGCTGGCGCGCCGATAAACTGCACAGGAGTTCCAGGTTGTCGATGCCCGCCCGCAGCAGGGTGTTGGCGAGCCGGTGCCCGATCCTGTCGTGGCCGAGCGCGTCGAAGAGTTCACCGCCCTCGCATGAGCAGCGGGGTTTCCCACCGGGGTTCTCCGGTGTGTTCCGCAGGGTGGTGCACGCTGAGCACACATCGATCATCCGGCCGTCCTGTCGCGCCACCGCCCAGCCCATGAGGGCCATGGCCTCCCGTACCGCGCTGACGCTCTCGGCCGCGTGGGATGAATGAGTGGCGCCACAGAGGTCACATCGAATGATGATCCAATGGCTCATGAGCGCATGATGGCAGACGGGTTGCGGGTGGGCTTGCTCCGTAGTCGCTTTGAAGTCTCCCCCGTCCTCAGCGGATTCCGGCCAGAACATGCGTTTCTCACAGTCGCTTGATTACAAAAGCAACTGTTACGCCGCCCGGAGTGGTGAAAACGTGAGCCGACAGTGGACAGCGATGCACCTCGGAGGTGTCCGGGCGAGCCGTCGGAAGCGTCTCGAATCGCGCTGGTGGCACGGCGATCGCCGTGCTGTCCTCCCCGAGCCCCACCCGGGCTCGACTGACCGACGACCGGAACGGCTGGGTGATGAGAAGCAACGCCACTCACAACGGTGCGGCCGATGCGAAGGGCGGCCGCACACGACGATGGCGAATACCCGTGGCCCTGGGCCTGACGGCCCTGCTGGCCGCCGGAGGCACGGCGGTCCTGAAGGCCACCGGATCCGCACCCGGCACCTCCCCTGCCCCCGCCGCCGTGATCGCCTCCCACAACGGTCCGCTGACCTCGGAGGAGGCCGGCAAGGCCGCCCGGATCGCCCTCGGTCACACCGCCTCCCGCCGGGGAGGGAACGGCACCGGCCGGGAACGGAACGCCGCGGGTGCGGCCGGGGCCGAACTGCTGGACACCCACCGTCCGCCACGGGCCAAGTCCGCGTCCGCGGCCCCCGACGGTGAGGCCGAGGTCCAGCTCTACGACTACGGCTCGGACAGCCTGATCACCCGCCGGGTCGATCTGCGCTCCGGGAAGGTGCTGGCCTCCCACCGGCGCCGTGGTGTGCAGCCGCCACCCAGCCTCGCGGAGGTCCGGCAGGCGGTACGGATCCTGCTCGCCGACCGCCGCCTCGGTCCGGGGATGCGCGCGTCGTACGCGTCCGTGACGCATGAGAAGCTCACCTCGCCCGCCCAGCTGAAGCTCCAGGGTCTTGCGTTCCTGGCCGCCCGCGCCGACGGCGTCAAGGGGGCCCGGCAGGTGTCCCGGTGCGGTACGCACCGATGTGTGCAGCTCTTCGTACGCGTCCCGGGTGAGCGGGGCCGCGGCGGCAAGTGGATCGACACCAGCCGCATCGTCATCGATCTGTCGGCCCGGCGCGCCGCCGTCATCGGCCTCTGAGGGGAGCCCCGTTCGTGTTCCGTGTCCTTCGGCGTGCCCGTGTACTGGTGGCAGCGGCGGTCCTGCTGGGCCTGGGGCTGCCGGTCCCGGCCTCCGCGGCGCCCCGGGAGCGCTCGGCGGCGGCCGGGTGCCCCGCGGCCGGCCGCATCGACAAGACCCTGAAGAACGGCGCCCGTTGGCAGATGTGCTGGGACGTCGACCGCAACACCGGTGTGGTGCTCAGCGATGTGACGTACACCCCGCTGCGCGGCACCCCCACCCGGGTGCTGAAGAGCGCGTCGCTGGCCGAGGTGCACGTGCCCTACGACAGCGGCCAGCCGCGCTTCTACGACGTGTCCGCCATCGGCTTCGGTGACCTGGAACAGGGCACCCTCACCGAGCTCGGCAAGAAGGACTGCCCCACCGGGCGGCTCGGCAGCTTCCGGGACACCGCCGTGGTGTGCAGCGAGGAGCAGCCGAGGCCCTTCGCCTACAAGAGCGCGGTGGAGAAGGGGGTGTTGCACGGCAGCGATCTGACCGTGTTCTCGGTCTCGGAGATCGGCTGGTACGACTACATCATCGAGTGGCGCTTCGCCGACGACGGCTCGATCTCCCCCAGGGCGGGCGCCACCGGATCCCTGTCGCCGTTCCAGTTCTCCGACGCGAGCCGTGGCTGGCCGACCGGGGTGGGCTCCACCCGGTTCAGCGAGAACCACACGCACAACGTGTTCTGGCGGATGGACTTCGATGTCGACGGGGAGAAGAAGAACTCCGTCGAGCAGTACGACTTCCCCGGCAGCGGTACCGCGAAGCGCACCACCAAACGCGCCGTGCTCTCCCGTGAGACGGCGGCGGACATCGCCCCCAGCCGCTTCTGGCGGGTGCTGAACCCGACCGCCGAGAACGCCGACGGCCACCCGAAGTCGTGGGAGATCGACAACCACGAGAGCGATCAGTACCGGGGGCCGGACCACACCGAGGACTTCACCCATCACGACATGTACTTCACGCAGTACCGGACGTGCGAACGGCTGGCCTACGGCAACACCGCCAACGCCTACGGCACCGGCGCGTCCGGGTGTGCCGCCTCGGTGGACAAGTACGTCAACGGCGAGAAGCTCACCGACCCGGTGGCCTGGGTCAGTGTGGACTTCCACCACGTCCCCCGGGACGAGGACGAGGACCCCATGCCCACCCACTGGCAGGGCTTCCGGATCGTCCCCCGCGATGTGACCGCCACCAGCCGGCTGCCGTGACGCCCGGTACGCCGACCGTCCCCTCGTGCGTCAAGGAGTACACCGTGTTCCACCGGTCCGAGACCGCCTCCAGAGAGGAGCGGCGTCCCAAAGACCGCCGCCTCCTCGAAGACCGTCTGACCGCCCTGGCCCGCGCCCACCGGGTGCCGGGCGCCCAACTGGCCGTGCACACCGGGGGATCCACGATCGCCGTGGAGACCGGAGTGCTGGACGCCGACACGGCGGAGCCGTTCACCGCCGACACGGCCGTGCCCATCGGCTCGATCACCAAGTGCTACACCGCGACGGTGGTGATGCTGCTGGTGGCCGACGGGGACCTGGAACTCGACGACCAGCTCGGCGACCACGTACCGGAGCTGCGCCGGGCCGGACCGCCGTGCACGGTGGGCCAGGTGCTCAGCCACACCGCCGGGCTGCCGTCCGGTCCCGACTCCGACCAGGTGGCCGCGCTCACCGCCTCGCGCTATCTGCTGGACCACTGCACCGACCGCAGCCTGGTGATGGCGCCCGGCACCGACTTCTCCTACTCCAACGCCGGTTATGTGGCGGCGGGCCGGCTGATCGAGACGGTCACCGGGATGAGCTGGGCGGAGGCCGTGCGGTCGGTGCTGCTGGAACCGCTGGGCACGGCGCCGTGCTTCATCGGCGCCAACGGCACCGCGCGCCGCCCGCTGGCACACGGCCACGCGGGAAACACCGCCACCGGCAGGATCCGACCGGTGCGCCAGAACCTCGCCGCGGCGGAGGCCGCCGCCGGGGCACTCGCGGTCAGTGCGCTCGATCTGGTGGCCCTGGCCCGGGTGCACACCGGCGACGGCCCCCCGGGGCTGCTGCCGCCCGAGCTCGCGACACGTGCGCGCCGCCCGGTGTCCGGCGCCGACCCCGGGGTGCTCGCCGACGGCTGGGGGCTGGGCCTCGCGCTCTTCCGGCGGGACGACACCCTGTGGTTCGGCCACGACGGCAACGCCCAGGGAACCTCCTGCCATCTGCGGGCGGACCCGGCCGGCGGTGCCGTGGTCGCGTTCACCAGCAACGCCAGCGGCGGCACCGAGCTGTGGCACGAACTGGCCGACGGACTCGAGGACATCACCGGGATCCGGGTGCCCGCGACACCCGCCCGGCGGGCCGCGGCCACCCCGATGGCCGCGACGGCCCAGTGCACCGGGACCTATCTGAACGGTGACGTCGAGTACCAGGTGACGATGAACGACAGCGGCAGTCTGGCCCTGTCCGTGGACGGCGATCTGCCCGCGCCCCTGGTCTGTCACGAGGACCTCACCTGTGACCTGGTGGACCCGCACTCGGGACGCCGGATGCCCGGTGGCCGCTTCGTGCGCGATCCGCGGACCGGCGCGGTCGACCGCATCCAGCTCTCGGGCCGGATGGCCCGCAAGAACGCCCTGGTCTGACGGCCGTTTCCGGTCCTCCCCGCACCGGATCGCACCACCCCCCAGCGCACCGCCACGGCGCACTCCCCCACGCCCACCGCCGGGCCGCGCGGCACCACGTCCCCCGTCCCCGCCCGAACACCCGCTCCGAAGGGCCGCCCCATCATGATGGACCGCCACGAGACATCATCCGGTCAGGCAACCGCCGGTCCGGCTTCCGCGTCCCAGGGGGCCCCGGGCCTGCCTCCGGCGGAGTGGAACGCCACCGGCCGGGACGCCTCCCGCGCCCCGCTGGACGCGCTCTTCGCGGTGTGGGCGGCGCGCACCCCGGACGCCGCGGCGCTGGTGGCACAGGACCGCATCTGGTCCTTCGGCGAGGTCGAGGAGTGGGCGAACCGGCTGGCCCACCGGCTGATCGGGCAGGGGGCGGGGCCCGAGGGGGTGGTGGCGCTGGTGCTGCCGCGCTCGGCCGAACTGGTCGTGGCGGAACTGGCGGTGGCCAAGGCCGGGGGCGCGTTCCTCCCGGTGGACCCGGCACATCCCGAGGAGCGCCGGGCCATGATGCTGGCGGACGCCCGGCCCGTCGCGGTCCTGGACGACCCGGCAGCCATCCGCGCGGTGACCGGCCCCGGCCACGCACCGGGCGATACGGACCGGCCGGCGCCGCTGCTGCCCGAGCACCCGGCGTACGTCATCTACACCTCGGGATCCACCGGTGTGCCCAAGGGGGTGGTGGTGGCCCACTGCGGACTGGGCAACTTCTCGGCCGCGGCCGCCGAGCACTACGCCGTACGGCCGGGCGACCGGGTGCTCCAGTTCTCCTCGCCCAGTTTCGACGCCTCGGTGCTGGAGCTGTGCTCCTCGCTGCTCGCGGGCGCGGCGCTGGTGGTCCCTCCGGAAGGGCCGCTGCTGGGGGCGGAGCTGGCCGCCGTACTGCGGGACCACGAGGTGACGCACGCGCTGGTCCCCCCGGCGGCGCTGGCGACGGTGCCCGCCGAGGAGGTGCGCCGGGGGCTGCCGTCGCTGCGCACGCTGATCGTGGGCGCCGAGGCGTGCCCGGCCGGTCTGGTGGACCTGTGGGCACCGGACCGGAGACTGGTCAACTCCTACGGTCCGACCGAGGCCACCGTCGTGGCCACCTGGACCGGTGCGCTGCGCGCGGGCTCCGGCACCCCGGCGATCGGCCGGCCGCTGCCCAACACCCGGGTGTACGTACTGGACGGGGCGATGCGGCAGGTGCCCGTCGGCACCACCGGTGAGCTGTACATCACCGGCGCGGGGGTGGCCCGCGGCTATCTGGACCGGCCGGGGCTGACCGCGGACCGCTTCGTCGCCGCACCCTCCGGTCCGCCGGGCACCCGGATGTACCGCACCGGCGATCTGGCGCGCTGGACGGCCGACGGTGAGCTGGAGTTCCTCGGCCGGACCGACCACCAGGTGAAGGTGCGCGGGTTCCGTATCGAGCTGGGTGAGGTGGAGGCGGCGCTCGCCCGGCACCCGGAGGTGGGGGCCGCGGTCGTCACCGTCCGGGAGGACGAGCCGGGCATGCGCCGGCTGGTCGGGTACGTGGTGCCCGCCGGCGGGGGCACCCCGCCGTCGGCCGCCGGACTGCGGGCGGCGGTGAGCCGGTCGCTGCCCGCCCATATGGTGCCGTCCGCCTATGTCGTACTCGACGCCTTCCCGCTCACCCCGCACCGCAAGATCGACCGTGCGGCGCTGCCCGCGCCGCGTTCCACGCCCGACGGGGACGCCCGTCACATCGCCCCGCGCACCGCGGCCGAGGCCGCCCTGGCCCGGATCTGGGCCGAGGTGCTGCCGGTGGACACCGTGGGCGTGGAGGACGACTTCCTCGGGCTCGGCGGCGATTCGATCCTGGGCGTGCGGCTGCTGTCCCGGGTCCGGGCCGAACTGGGCGCGGACCTGACGCTGCGGGAGCTGCTGGACGCCCGGACGGTGGCGCGGCTGGCGCGGGCGCTGCCCGCCGAACCCCCGGCCGCGGACCCGCCGATCCCGGCCGTACCGCGGGACCGCCCGCTGCCGCTGTCCGCCGCCCAGCGGCGGCTGTGGTTCCTGGACGACCTGACCTCCGGCGGCACCGAGTACAACACCGGGGCCGGGCTGCGGCTGAGCGGCCCGCTGGACGAGGAGGCGCTGTCCCGGGCGCTGGACGCGCTGGCCGCCCGCCATGACGCGCTGCGCACCACCTTCGCCACCGTGGAGGGCCACGGGGTGCAGCGGGTGGCCGAGCGGGGCGCCTTACCGCTGGAGCGCACCGATCTGGGCGGGCTGCCCGCCGCCGAGCGGGACGGCGCCGTCGAGCGGCTGCTCACCGACGAGTTGAACCGCCCCTACGACCTGGAGCACGGGCCGCTGACCCGGGCCTCGCTGTTCCGGCTCGCCGACGAGGACCACGTCCTGCTGCTGGCCCAGCACCACATCGTCACCGACGGCTGGTCGGTCGGGGTGCTGGTGCGGGAACTGGCCGCGCTCTACGGGGCGCAGGTGGCGGATACGGACGCCGGACTGCCGCCGCTGCCGCTCCAGTACCCGGACTACGCGGTGTGGGAGCGGGACCGTCCGGCCCCGCCGCGGCAGGAGACCGATCTGAAGTACTGGCGCAGCAAGCTGGCCGGGATGCAGATGCTGGAGCTGCCCACCGACCGGCCCCGGCCGCCGGTGCGCACCACCGCGGGCGCGGTCCACCGGCACGAGCTCCCCGCCGATCTGGTGGCGGATCTGGTCCGGCTGGGCCGGGAGCGCTCCACCACGCTGTTCACCCTGCTCGCGGCGGCCGTGTCGGTGCTGTTCGCGCGGTATTCGGGACAGCGGGACATCTCCTTCGGCACCGTCACCAACGGACGTCACCGCAGCGAACTGGAGTCCGTCGCCGGGTTCTTCGTCAACACCCTGGTACTGCGCTCCGAGGTGGACGGGGACACCACCGTCGAGCAGTTCCTCGACACCATGCGGGAAACGGTGCTGGACGCGTTCGGCCATGACGGGCTGCCGTTCGAGCGGGTCGTGGAGGAGCTGGCCCCGCAGCGCGACCCCAGCCGCAACCCGCTGGTGCAGGCGCTGGTGGTGCAGCAGGGCGCGATGGTGCCGACCCGCGACGCCGGGGAGCTGCGGATCACCGAGCACGCGCTGCCGCGCCCCGCCGCCCGGTTCGACCTGGTGCTGGAGTTCCTGCCGCGGGAGAGCGGTTCGCTGGGGCTCACCGTGGAGTACAACTCCGATCTGTTCGACGCCGGGACGATGGAGCGGATGGCCACCCATCTGCACCGGCTGCTGACGGGGATGGCGGCGGCGCCGGAAACACCCCTGATCGAGCTCCAGATGCTCACCGACGCCGAGTGGCACACCCTGCTCGACTCCTGGAACGGACGGGGCCGTCCGGCCCCGGACACCACCCTGCCCGAGCTGTTCGAGGCGCAGGCGGCCCGCCGTCCCTCGGCCCCCGCGGTGGCCCACGGGGACGTCCGGCTCACCTACGGCGAGGTGAACCGGCGCGCCAACCGGCTGGCCCGGCTGCTGATCGACCGCGGGATCGGTCCCGAGCGCCTGGTGGCGCTGGCGCTGCCGCGCTCCGCCGACCTGGTCGTGGTGGTGCTGGCGGTGCTCAAGGCGGGCGCGGGCTATCTGCCGGTGGACCCCGGCTATCCGGCCCAGCGGATCGCGCTCATGCTGGACGACGCCGCGCCCGCGGTGGTGCTGACCACCGGTGAGGCGGCCGGAAGTCTGCCCCCGGGCACGGAGATCCTGGTCCTGGACGACACCGCGGTCCGCGCCGACCTCGGCTCGCGCCCGGACGGCGACATCACCGACGGTGAGCGGATCCGGCCGCTGGACCCGGCGCACCCGGCGTATGTCATCTACACCTCCGGATCCACCGGCAGGCCCAAGGGCGTGGTGGTCACCCACCGCAGCGTGGCGGGGCTCGCGGCGTGGGCCGAGGCGGAGCTGGGGCGGGAGCGGCTGACCGATGTGGTGGCCTCCACCTCGCTCAACTTCGATGTGTCGGTCTTCGAGATCCTCTGCCCGCTGCTGGCCGGGGGCAGCGTCGAGGTGGTCCGGGACCTGCCCGCGCTGATCGATCCGCGGGAGCGGCCGCGTACCCCCGGGCTGATCAGCGGGGTGCCGTCGGTGTTCGCCCGGATCCTGGGCGCGGACGCGGCGGCCTGGGCGGAGGGTGCCGCCGGGACGGTGGTGCTGGCGGGCGAGGCGCTGCCCGCCCAGACCGTACGGGACGTCCGCGCCGCCCTGCCGTCCAGCCGGATCGCCAATCTGTACGGGCCGACCGAGGCCACGGTGTACGCCACCGCCTGGTTCTGCGACGGCGAGGCGCCCGAGCAGGCCCCGCCGATCGGACGTCCGGTGGCGGACACCCGCGCCTACGTCCTGGACCCCACCCTGCGGCTGGTGCCGCAGGGGGTGACCGGGGAGCTCTACCTCGGTGGCCGGGGGCTGGCGCGCGGCTACCTCAACCGGCCCGAGCTGACCGCCCGTCGCTTCGTGGCGGACCCCTTCGGCCCGCCCGGCAGCCGGATGTACCGCACCGGCGACCTGGTGCGGTGGAACGGCGACGGCCAGCTGGAGTACATGGGCCGGGCCGACGACCAGGTCAAGATCCGCGGTTTCCGCATCGAGCTGGGCGAGGTCGAGACGGCGCTGCTGCGCCACCCCGACGTGGCCGGGGCGGCCGCCGTGGCCAAGGAGTCCGGCGACGTCAAGCGGCTGATCGCCTATGTGGTGGCCGCGCCGGGGGCCACACCGGACCCGGCCGGGCTGCGCCGCTTCCTGCGGCGCGGGCTGCCCGACTACATGGTGCCCGCCACCGTGCTGGTGCTGGACCGGATGCCGCTCGGTCCCAACGGCAAACTGGATCGCGGCCGGTTGCCCGACCCGGACTGGAGCGCCACCGCGGCCGGCGGCTACGTGGCACCGAGAACGGCGACCGAGCGGACGCTCGCGGGGGTGTGGGCGGCGATCCTGCGGGTGCAGCGGGTCGGCGTGGAGGACAACTTCTTCTCGCTGGGCGGCGATTCGATCCTCAGCATCCAGGTGGTGTCCCAGGCGCGGCAGGCCGGGCTTCCGCTCACCTCGCGCGATGTCTACCGCCACCAGACGATCGCCGCGCTCGCGCTGCACCTGGACACCGCCGCCCCGGCCGGGCGGCCCGCCGCGGGCGCGGACCAGGAGGCCACCGGGGAGCTGCCGCTGACGCCCATCCAGCGGTGGCTGTTCGAGCACGACGCCGAGCGGGCCGGACACTTCAACCAGACGGTGTCCCTGGAGCTTGCGGAGGACGTGGACGAGGAGGCGCTGCGCGGCGCCCTGGCGGAGCTGCTGGCCCACCATGACGCGCTGCGCTCCCGTTTCCCGCTGCGCGACGGCGCTCCGGACCGCGCCCAGTGGATCGACCGCGTCGGGTCCACCGAGGTGCTGCGCCGCGCCACCGCGGACAGCGGCCACCACCTCGGCGGCTTCGACCTGGCGGAGGAACCGCCGCTGCGCGCGGTGTTCGAGGCGGGCGGCGACGGGCGGCGGCCGGTGCTCCACCTCACCGTGCACCACGCGGTGGTGGACGGGGTGTCCTGGCGCGTCCTGCTGGAGGACCTGGACACCGCCTACCGCGCCCTGGCCCGGGGCGGCGCGGTCCGGCTGCCCGCGAAGTCCTCCGCGCTGCGCCACTGGGCGCTGCGGCTGACCCGGCACGCGGAGGCCGGGGGGTTCGACGACGAGACGGCGTACTGGAACGGGGTGGTCGCCGGATGCGATCCGGCGCTGCCGACGGACCGTCAGGGCGAGAACACCTACGCCTCGGCCCGCTCGGTCACCGTGCGGCTGGGGGAGGACGAGACCGCCGCCCTTCTCCAGACCCTCCCCGAGGTGTACCGGACGCAGGTCAACGATGTGCTGCTGAGCGCGCTGGCGCGGGTGCTGACCGGGTGGACCGGCCGGTCCCGGGTACCGGTGGACCTGGAAGGGCACGGCCGCGAGGAGCTCTTCGAGGACGTGGACCTGTCGCGTACGGTCGGCTGGTTCACCACCCGCTTCCCGGTGGCGCTGGACCTGCCCGAGGGTGACTGGGGCGCGGTGCTCAAGTCCGTCAAGGAGCAGCTGCGGGCGGTGCCGCGGCGCGGCCTCGGCTACGGGGTGCGCCGCCACCTGCTGCGTCCGGACGGGTTCCCGGACGGACCGACGGCGGGGATCAGCTTCAACTACCTGGGCCAGTTCGAGCTGCCGGGCGGTGGCGAGGGACTGTTCCGGGACACCCACCGCGAACTGTCCCTGGACGCCGACCCCGGCAGCCCGCGGCCGCATCCGCTGGAGGTGGTCGGCCGGGTCGAGGGGCGGACGCTGGAGTTCACCTGGTTCTACTCGGCCGGGCTGCACCACGAGGAGACCGTGGCCGGGCTGGCCGAGGAGTTCCGCCGGGCGCTGGTGGAGATCGCCCGGCACGGCGGCTCACCCGGCGCCGGCGGCCGCACCCCGTCGGACTTCCCGCTCGCCACGCTCGACCAGGCCACCGTGGACCGGCTGGCGGGCGACGGCTCCGGGGTGGAGGACATCTACCCGCTCACCCCCACCCAGGCGGGCATGCTGTTCCACCGGCTGTCCCAGGACGACCGGCGCGTCTACTTCCAGCAGTTGGCGTTCGTGCTCGACGGGGTGCCGGACCCGGAGGCGCTGGCCGCGGCCTGGCAGCGGGTCACCGACCGCACCCCGGTGCTGCGCAGCCGCGCGGTGTGGGACGGGGTGGCCGAACCGCTCCAGGTGGTGGAGCGCGCGGTACGGGTGCCGGTCATCCATCTCGACTGGCGGGAACTGACCGGGGACGGCCGCCGGGAGGAGCTGCGGCGGTTCCTGGCCGAGGACCGGGAGCGCGGTCTCGACCCGGGCGCGGCACCGCTGTCGCGGCTGGCGCTGGCCCGGCTGTCGGCCACCGAGGTCCAGCTGGTGTGGACCTTCGACCATCTGATCCTGGACGGCTGGAGCCTGTTCCAGGTGCTGTCGGACGTCTTCCACTGCCATGCGCGGGCCCGTGAGGGCGCGGGCGGCGCGGCGATGGCCGACGGACTGCCCAGCCGCCGTCCGTTCAGCGACTATGTGGCGTGGCTGCGGGAGCGCGACGGGGAGCGGGCCGAGCGGCACTGGCGGTCCCGGCTCGCCGGGCTGTCGGAACCCACCACGCTGCCGTTCGACCGGGAGCCCACCGAGACCCATCACGCGGAGTCCACCGAGGCGGTGCGGACCACCCTGTCCGCCGACACCTCACGTCGGCTGGCCGAGCTGGCGCGGGACGAGGGGCTGACGGTCAACACACTCCTCCAGGGGGCGTGGGCGCTGCTGCTGTCCCGGCAGACCGGCCGGGCGGAGGTGGTGTTCGGCACGACGGTGTCCGGCCGCCCCGCCGAACTCCCGGGCGCGCCGGACATGAACGGGCTGTTCATCGCCACCCTGCCCACCCGGGTGCGGGTGCCCTCCGGTGCCACCGTGCTGAGCTGGCTGCGGGAGCTGCAGTCGGCGCAGACCGAGGACCGGCGGTTCGACTTCGTCGGTCTGCCCCGGCTGCGGTCGTGGACCGGGCTGGCCGAGCGGGTCAACCTGTTCGACAGCATCGTGGTGTTCGAGAACTATCCGGTGGGCGGTGACCTGGCCGCCGCGCACGGGCTGGAGCTGCGGGAGCTCGACGGTGTCGAGACCACCAACTACCCGCTGAGCCTGGTGGTCTACCCGGGTGAGGAACTGACGCTGCGGCTCGGCTACGACCCGGCGCTGTTCGACGCGGCCACCGTGGAGCGGATGGCGGAGTACCTGTCGGTGCTGCTCTCCGCCATGGCCGAGAGCCCGGACCGGGCACCGGCCCGGCTGCCGATGCTCACCCCGGAGCGGCTGCGCGTGCTCCAGGAGTGGAACGACACCGCGGTCCCGGTGGCCGGGGGCACCCTGCCGCGGCTCTTCGCCGACCGGGTCCGCGAGACCCCCGACGCCATCGCGCTGGACGGCGCGTGCGGTCCGGTGACCTACCGGGAGCTGGACGTCCGCGCCAACCGGCTGGCCCACCGGCTGACCGGACTCGGAGTGCGTCCCGAGCACCCGGTGGCGGTGCTCATGGACCGTTCGGTGGAGCTGATCGTGGCGCAGCTCGCGGTCGTGAAGGCGGGCGGGGTCTACGTCCCGCTGGATGTGCGCGCGCCCGAGGACCGGCTGCGCACGGTGCTGGCCGAGGCGTCGGCGCCGGTGCTGCTGACCGACCGCGCCTGGGAGCGCACGGCGGCCGGGATCCCGCACGGCGGCCGGACCGTGGTGGTGGCGCCCGGGCGGGACGGCGCGGAGGACGACGGTCCGTGCGATCCGCCGCGGGTGGCGGTCTTCCCCGACTCCGCCGCGTATCTGATGTTCACCTCCGGGTCCACCGGGCGGCCCAAGGGGGTCGCGGTGCGCCACCGCGACGTGGCCGCGCTCGCCGCCGACCGCGCCTTCGCCGGGCACGACCGGGTGCTGGTGCACTCCCCGCAGGCGTTCGACGCCTCGACCTACGAGGTGTGGGTGCCGCTGCTGCGGGGCGGCACCGCGGTCCTCGCGCCCGAGGGGGACGTGGACGCGGACACCGTGCGCCGGGCGATCGACGACCACGGGGTGAGCTGTCTGTGGCTGACCGCCGGGCTGTTCCGGCTGCTCGCACAGGACGCGCCGGAGTGTCTGCGCGGTGCCCGGGAGGTGTGGACGGGCGGTGACGTGGTGCCCGCGGCGGCGGTGCGCCGGGTGCTGGACGCCTGCCCGGAGCTGACGGTCGTCGACGGCTACGGACCCACCGAGACCACCACCTTCGCCACCCGGCGGGCCTTCCGCGCCGGGGAGGAGCTGCCCCGCGCGCTGCCCATCGGACGGCCGCTGGACAACACCCGGGTCCATGTCCTGGACACCGCCCTCCAGCCCCAGCCGCCGGGCATCCCGGGCGAGTTGTACATCGCGGGGGCGGGACTCGCGCGCGGCTACCGCAACCGCCCGGGGGCCACGGCCGAGCGGTACGTGGCCGATCCGTTCGGTCCGCCGGGGTCCCGGATGTACCGCACCGGGGACATCGTGGCGTGGACCGACGACGGTGAACTGACCTTCGTGGGGCGGGCCGACGACCAGCTGAAGATCCGGGGCTTCCGGATCGAACCGGGCGAGATCGAGGCCGCGCTCGTGCGCCACGAGGCCGTGGCGGAGGCCGTGGTGAACCTCGCCCGGGACGGTGCACGAGCCCTGCTGGTGGCCTACGCGGTCCCGGTCCGCGGCGGTGTGCTGCCCGGGGCCGAGGAGCTGCGGGAGTTCCTCGGCGCCGCCCTGCCGGACTACATGGTGCCCGCGGCCTTCACGACCCTGGACGAACTGCCGCTCACCGGCAACGGCAAGGTGGACCGGCGGCGGCTGCCCGCACCGGACTGGACCGCGGCGGCCGGCGCCGGATACGTGGCGCCGCGTACCGACGCCGAACGCGCGCTCGCGGAGATCTGGGCCACCCTGCTGGGCCGGGAGCGGATCGGGGTCGAGGACAACTTCTTCATGCTGGGCGGGGATTCGATCCTCAGCATCCAGGTGGCGTCCCGGGCCCGGCAGGCGGGGCTCTCGCTGACGCCCCGGGAGCTGTTCCGGCACCCCACGATCGCCTCGCTGGCGGCCGTGGCGCGCAGCGACGCCCGTCCCGCGGCCGACACCGGGCCGGTCTCCGGGGAGCTTCCGCTCACCCCGATCCAGCACTGGTTCTTCGCCACCCAGACCGCCCGGCCCGGCCATTTCAACCAGTCCGTGGTGGCCGAACTCGCCCCGGACACCGATCTTCCGGCGCTGCGCACGGCACTGGCCGCGCTGCCCGTCCACCACGACGCGCTGCGGATGCGCTTCGAGCGGCGGGCGGACG
This sequence comes from Streptomyces sp. NPDC045899, assembly GCF_056431485.1. Classification (NCBI taxonomy): domain Bacteria; kingdom Bacillati; phylum Actinomycetota; class Actinomycetes; order Kitasatosporales; family Streptomycetaceae; genus Streptomyces; species Streptomyces sp. NPDC045899. The sequence goes on along the minus strand of NZ_JBWKKP010000005.1, from coordinate 126,417 downwards.
GCGGCGTGCGGCAGTACTGCCCGCTCCCGGACCCGGCGGCCGCGGTACCGCTGCGCGAGGTGGACGTGTCCGGCCCGGACGCGGCGGAGCGAAAGGCCGCGCGGGACGCGGCCATGGCCGGGGCCAACGCCGGACTCGCCCTGGAGGAGGGGCCGATGCTGGCGGCGCTGCTGCTGCGCGGCGCCCCCGGTGAGCCTCTCTCGCTCTTCCTGACCGTGCACCACCTGGTGGTGGACGGGGTCTCCTGGCGGGTGCTGCTGGAGGACCTGGACACCGCGTACGGCCAGACCGTCCGGGGGGAGCCGGTCGCCCTCGGCGCGCGGACCACCTCGCTGCGGGACTGGTCCCGGCGGCTGGCCGAGCACACCGCCGCGGGCGGCTTCGACGGCGAACTGCCCCACTGGGCCTCGGTGGCGGCCGAATGCGCCACCGAACTCCCGGTGGACGGCGCCGGGGAGAACACGGTGGCCGCCATGGGGACGGTCACCGTGCGGCTGGACCGTGAGCTGACCACCGCGCTGCTCCAGCGGGTGCCCGGGGTCTACCGCACCCGGATCGACGACGTCCTGCTGGCGGCGCTGGGCCGGGTGCTGACCGACTGGACCGGGCGCCGCCGGGTCGCCGTCGACCTGGAGGGCCACGGGCGGGAGGAGTACCTGCTCGACGGGGCGGATCTGTCCCGCACCGTCGGCTGGTTCACCACCATGTTCCCGGTGGCCCTGGATGTTCCGGCGGGCGGCTGGGGCGAGACGCTGAAGTCCGTCAAGGAGCAGCTGCGGGCGGTGCCCGCGCGCGGTATCGGTTACGGGGCGCTGCGCCACCTCGCCCCGGCGGACCACCCCGCGGCCGGGGTGCTGCGGGACGCCCCGGCGCCCCGGATCAGCTTCAACTACCTCGGGCAGTTCGACTGGTCGGACGCCGGGGAGGACACCGCGTCCCTGGTGCGCGGCGTACGGGGCGGGCTGGGCGGCGACGCCGCGCCGGAGTCCGCGCGCGCCCATCTGCTGGACGTGGTGGGCCGGGTGGAACAGCGGCGGCTGGAACTCACCTGGTACTACGGCACGGCCACGCACACCGAGGAGACGGTGTCCCGGCTGGCCCGGGAGACCCTCCGCGCCCTGGAGGAGATCGTCGGCCACTGCGCCGGACCCGGCGCCGGGGGCCGCACCCCGTCGGACTTCCCGCTGGCCCGGCTGGACCAGGCCGCGGTGGACCGGATCGCCGCCGACGGCCGGGAGGTGGCGGACATCTACCCGCTGACCCCGATGCAGGCGGGCATGCTCTTCCACCACCTGGTGGACCCGGCCTCGGACGCCTACGTCAACCAGGTGCAGCTGACGATGACCGGGGTGACCGACCCCGGGGCACTGGCCACCGCCTGGCAGCGCACCGCTGACGCCAACCCGATCCTGCGCACCCACCTGGTGTGGGCGGACACCCCGGAACCCCTCCAGGTCGTCCGGCGGCGGGCCGCGGTGCGGATCGTCCACCACGACTGGACCGAGCGGCCGGAGCGGTGGCGGGACGCCGAACTGGACCGGCTGCTCGCCGAGGACCGGGCCGAGGGGATCGACCTGGGGACCGCCCCGCTGATGCGGCTGGCCCTGATCCGGCTGTCCCCCGACGAGGTACGGCTGATCTGGACCTTCCACCACGTGCTGCTGGACGGGTGGAGCGCGGCGCAGGTCTTCGACGAGATCTGCGAGCGGTACACGGAACTCACCACCGGACGCGCCGCGGTGGTCCCCTCCCGGCAGCCCTTCCGGGCCTATCTGGGCTGGCTGGCCGAACAGGACACCGCGGAGGCCGAGCGGTTCTGGCGGGAGGCGCTGGCGGGCTTCACCTCGCCGACCGGACTGCCCCGCGACCGGCCCGCGGTGGAGGCGCACCGCACGGCCTCCTCGGGCACCCACAAGGTCACCCTCGGGGCCGAGGAGTCGGCCCGGCTGCGGACCGCGGCCCAGCGCAACGGGCTGACCATGAACACGGTGGTGCAGGGGGCCTGGGCGCTGCTGCTGGCGCGCTACAGCGGCACCGACGACGTGGTGTTCGGCACCACGGTCTCCGGGCGTCCGGCCGCGCTGGCGGGTGTGGAGTCGATGGTCGGGGTGTTCATCAACACGGTGCCCACCCGGGTCCGGGTGGACGGCGGCACACCGCTGCTGGCCTGGCTGCGGGAGCTGCAGACCGCCCAGTCGGAGTCCCGCCGCTTCGACTTCGTGTCCCTGGCACAGCTGCGGAGCTGGAGCGATGTGCCCGGCGGGAGCAACCTCTTCGACAGCATCGTGGTGTTCGAGAACTACCCCTTCGACAGCGAGGCCATCGCCGCGCACGGTCTGGGCATCCGGCAGGAACGGGATCTGGAGCCGACGAACTACGCGCTCAGTGTGGTGGTGGCGCCCGAGGAGCGGCTGTCGGTCTCACTGGACTACGACCCGGCCGCGTTCGACGCGCCGACGGTCCAGCGGCTGGGCGCCACTCTGCGCGGACTGCTGGCGGAGATGGCGGCCGATCCGGCGCGCCGGGTGGCGGAGCTGCCGCCGGCGGACGCGGAGGAGACCCGGCGGATCCTGGAGGAGTTCAGCGGACCGGTGGCCCCGGCGCCGCACGCGGTGTTGCCGGAGCTGTTCCAGGCGCGGGCGGCCCTGACCCCGGAGGCGGTGGCCGTCCGCGGGGAGGGCGGATCCCTCACCTACCGGGAGCTGAACGAGCGCGCCAACCGGCTGGCCCGGCTGCTGGTCGCGCGGGGCGCGGGACCCGAGCGCTTCGTGGCGCTCTCCCTGCCGCGCACCCCGGACCTGGTGGTGGCGCTGCTCGCGGTGCTGAAATCGGGGGCGGGATACCTGCCGGTGGATCCGGCGTACCCGGCGGAGCGCATCGCCTTCATGCTCGGGGACATCGCCCCCGACATCGTGCTCACCACCGGGGAGCAGGCGGCGCGGATCCCGGCCGGGAGCGCCGCTCTCCTCCTGCTGGACGGCGCGGAGTGCGCGGAGCGGATGGCCGGGGAGGACGCCCACGACCTCACCGACGCCGCGCGGCACCGCCCGCTGGACCCCGCCCACCCCGCCTACGTCATCCACACCTCGGGCTCGACCGGCACCCCCAAGGGCGTGGTGGTCACCCACGCCAGTGTGGCGGCCCTGGCGGCCTGGGCGGCGGCGGAGTTCGGTGCGGAAGGGCTCTCCCACGTGGTGGCCTCCACCTCGCTCAACTTCGATGTGTCGGTGTTCGAGATCCTCTGTCCGCTGCTGGCCGGGGGCTCCCTGGAGATCGTCCGCGATCTGCTCACCCTCACCGAGCGGACCGGCCCGTGGTCGGCGAGTCTGCTGAGCGCGGTGCCGTCCGCGCTGGGCCAGGTGCTCGGCAGGGGTGCGGTGTCGGTGTCCGCCGACACCGTGGTGCTGGCGGGCGAGGGGCTCGCCGCCCGCACCGTCCAGGAGGTGCGCGCGGCCGTCCCGGGCTGCCGGGTGGCCAATATCTACGGGCCCACCGAGGCCACCGTCTACGCCACCGCGTGGATCTGTGACCCGGCGGACCCCGGCCGGACCCCGCCCATCGGGTCCCCGGTCGCCGCCACCCGGGCGTACGTCCTGGACGCGCGGCTGCGGCCGGTGCCGGTCGGCGTACCCGGGGAGCTGTACCTGGCCGGGGCCGGACTGGCCCGCGGCTACGCCGGACGGCCGGGGCTGACCGCGGACCGGTTCACCGCCGACCCCTTCGGCCCCGCGGGGGGCCGGATGTACCGCACCGGCGATCTGGTGCGCTGGGACGCCGAAGGGCAGCTGGAGTACCTGGGCCGGACCGACGACCAGGTCAAGGTGCGGGGGTTCCGCATCGAACTGGGCGAGGTCGAGGCGGCGCTGGCGCGCCACCCGGAGGTGGCGGAGGCAGCCGCGTCCGTGGTGGACACCGCGGGCCACAAGCGGCTGGCCGGCTATGTGGTCCCGGCCCCGGGCGCGTCGGTGGACCCGGCGGCGCTGCGGGCGTTCCTCGCCCGTACGCTGCCCGACCACATGGTCCCGGCGGCCGTGGTCTCCCTGGAGCGGCTGCCGCTGGGGCCGAGCGGCAAACTCGACCGGCGGGCGCTGCCCGCGCCGGACTGGGCCGCCCCCGCGGCGGGACACGTGGCGCCGCGCACGGAGACCGAGAAGGCGCTGGCCGGGATCTGGGCCGAGGTGCTGGGTCTTGAGTCGGTCGGGGCCGAGGACAACTACTTCGCCCTCGGCGGCGATTCCATCCTCAGCATCCAGATCGTGTCCTCGGCCCGCCGTGCCGGGATCGAACTGACACCGCGCCATCTCTTCGTCCACCAGACCGTGGCGGCGCTGGCCGCCGCCACCGAGGGCGCGGTGTCCTCCGCGGCCACCGCGGAACAGGGTCCGGTCCTCGGCGAGGTGCCGCTCACCCCCATCCAGCACTGGCTGTTCGAGAGCCTGCCGGAGAGCCCCTGGCACTTCACCCAGTCGCTCTCCGCCGAGCTGGCCGGACCGGTGGACACCACCGCGCTCGGCGCCGCGCTGACCGCCCTGCTGGAACACCACGACGCCCTGCGGCTGCGGTTCGAGCGCACCGGGGACGGTCCGTGGCGGCAGCACAGCGCCCCGCCCGGTGCGGAACCGGTGCTCGAACGGATCGATCTGTCCGGCCACCGGCCCGCGGGCCGGGAGGCGGCGCTGCGGGAGGCCACGGCACGGATCGAGGCCGGATTCGACCTGGTCCGTGGCCCGTTGCTGCGGGCCGTCCTGTTCACCCGGGGCGACGGGGAGCGCCCCGTCCTGCTGCTCACCGCCCACCACCTGGTGGTGGACGCCGTCTCCTGGCGCATCCTGCTGGAGGACCTGGACACCGCCTACCGGGCGCTGGCCGAGGGCCGCACACCCGAACTCGGGCCCAAGACCACCTCGTTCCGCGAGTGGTCGCTGCGGCTGCGCGATCACACCGCGGCCGGGGGCTTCGCCGCCGAGCGGGAACACTGGGCGGCGGTGGACGGCCACGGTGAACTGCCCACGGACAGCGAGGGGCCCAACACGGTGGCCTTCGAGGAGTCCGTGGCCGTCCGGCTGGACACCGGCACCACCCGCGCCCTGCTCCAGGACGTGCCCGGGGTCTACCGGACCCGGATCAACGACGTCCTGCTGTGCGCGCTGGGGCGGGTGCTGGGCCGCTGGACCGGCCGGGACCGGGTGCTGGTGAACCTGGAGGCGCACGGCCGCGAGGAGATCTTCGAAGGCGTGGACCTCTCCCGTACCGTCGGCTGGTTCACCAGCATGTTCCCGGTCGCGCTGGAGGATTGCGGCGGGGACGGGCTCGCGGAGTCGCTGAAGTCGGTCAAGGAGCGGCTGCGGGCGGTGCCGCGGGGCGGACTGGGCCACGGCGCGCTGCGCCATCTGCTGCCCGGCGGCGCGGACCTCCCGGCCGCGGCACCGCGGATCAGCTTCAACTATCTGGGGCAGCTGGACTGGAAGCTGCCCGGCGCGGGCCCGGACGGCGGACTGCTGCACTCCCTGCGCGACGGTCTGGACGGCGGGATGAGCGCGGACGCGCCCCGGGCCCATCTGATCGACGTGGTCGGCCGGGTGACCGGTGGCGAACTGGAGCTGTCCTGGGCGTACTCGCGCAGTCTGCACCGGCGCGACACCGTCCTGCGGCTGGCCGGGGAGATGGCCGCGGAGCTGCGGTCGATCGTCGCGCTGTGCGCCGCTCCGGGCGCGGGCGGCCGGACGCCGTCGGACTTCCCGCTGGCCGCCCTGGACCAGGAGACCGTGGACCGGCTGGCGGGCGACGGACGGGACGTGGCGGACATCTATCCGCTCACCCCGACCCAGTCCGGGCTGGTCTTCCACGGACTGGCCCAGCGGGGCCAGGGGCTCTACGTGGAGCAGGCTACGTTCGTCCTGGACGGGGTCCGGGACATAGCCGTGCTCGCCGCCGCGTGGCAGCACGTGGTCGACCGCACCCCGGTGCTGCGCAGCGAGGTGGTGGTACACGGGGTGCCCGAACCCCTCCAGATCGTGCGGCCCGCCGCCACCGTGCCCGTCGGGGAACACGACTGGACGGCGCTGGACGAGGACGGCCGCGCCGCCGCGCTGGAGCGGCTGCTCGAGGAGGACCGCGCCCGCGGGATCGACCTCACCGCGGCGCCGCTGCTGCGGGTCGCCCTGGCCCGGCTGTCGCCCACCGAGGTGCGGGTGCTGTGGACCTTCCACCATGTGCTGCTCGACGGGTGGAGCGTCTTCCAGGTGCTGTCGGACGTGTTCGCCGCGCATGCCGCGCTGGCCGCGGGGACCACACCCCGTCTGCCCTCCCGCAGGCCGTTCGCGGACTACGTGGCCTGGCTGGGCCGTCAGGACCGCAGCCGGGCCGAGGAGCACTGGCGGACGGTGATGGCCGGGTTCGCGGCGGCCACCGCGCTGCCGTATGACCGCAGGCCCGCGCCGCACACCCCGACCCGCTCCGCGCGCTGGCTCTCCCGGCGGCTCGCCGAGCGGGAGACCACGGCGCTCCAGGAGTTCGCCCGGCGTCACCGGCTCACCCTGAACACCGTGGTCCAGGGCGCCTGGGCGCTGCTGGTGGCGCGCTGGAGCGGTGAGCGCGACGTGTGCTTCGGGGCCACGGTCTCCGGACGGCCGACCGAACTGCCCGGCGCCGACGACATCACCGGCATCTTCATCAACACCCTGCCGGTGCGGACCGAGGTGGACGGCGACGCCCCCACCGCGGCCTGGCTGCGGACGCTCCAGACCCAGCAGGCGGAGGCGCGCGGCTTCGGTCACGTACCGCTGTCCCGGATCCAGGGCTGGAGCGGGGTGCCGGGCGGCGCCAACCTCTTCGAGAGCCTGGTGGTGTTCGAGAACTACCCCATCAACAGCTCGGCGGCGGCGGAACACGGACTCGCGGTCCGCGACCTCCATGCCCTGGAGAGCACCAACTACGCGCTGACCGTGGTGGTCTCCCCCGGCGCCGAGCTGGCGGTGGAACTCGGCTATGACCCCCGGCTGTTCGACGAGATCACCGCCGAGCGGCTGGCCGGCCAGCTGACCCAGGTGCTCGGCGCCCTCGCCGCGGCCCCCGACGAACTGCCCCTGGACCGGATCGACATCCTGCCCGCCGCCGAGCGGCTGCGGATCCTCGCCGAGGGGGACGACACCGCCCGCGAGGCGCCGCTCGCCACCCTGGCCGAGCTGTTCGAGGCGGCGGTGGACCGTCATCCCGACGCCCTCGCGGTCCTCTCCCCCGGCGCCGAGCTGACCTACGCCGGGCTGGAGCGGCGGGCCAACCGGCTCGCCCACCACCTCATCGCCCGGGGGGTCGGTCCGGGCGGGATCGTGGCGCTGGTCCTGCCGCGTTCGGTGGAGATCGTGGTGGCCCAGCTCGCGGTGGCCAAGGCGGGGGGCGCCTATCTGCCCGTCGACCCCGACTACCCGGCCGGGCGGATCGACCTGATGCTCCGGGACGCCGCACCGCTGGTCACCCTGGAGGGCCCGGACGCGGTGGACGTGCCCGGCGGACCGGACCACCGGCCCGGCGAGGCGGACCGGCGCGGTCCCGTCGGCCCGGACGACGCGGCGTACGTCATCTACACCTCGGGCTCCACCGGGACCCCCAAGGGGGTGGTGGTCACCCACCGCGGGCTCGGCGGCTTCGCCGCCGCCGAGGCCGAGCACTACCAGGTGCGGCCGGGCGACCGGGTGCTGCAGTTCGCCTCACCCAGCTTCGACGCCTCCGTGCTGGAGCTGTGCATGTCGCTGCCGGCCGGGGCCACCCTGGTGGTACCGGAACCCGGTCCGCTGCTGGGCGGTCATCTGGCGCGGGTACTGCGGGAGCGGCGGATCACCCACACCCTCATCCCGCCCGCGGCCCTGGCCACGCTGCCCCCGGGCACCGAGGAGGAACTGCCGGAGCTGCGGACGCTGATCGTCGGAGGGGACGCCTGCGGTGCGGAGCTGGCAGGCCGCTGGGCCCCGCACCACCGCATGATCAACTCCTATGGCCCCACCGAGACCACGGTGGTGGCCACCTGGTCCGACCCGCTGGAGCCGGACGGCACCCCACCGCCGATCGGACGGCCGGTGCCGGGCACCCGGGCGCGGGTGCTCGACCGGCGGCTGCGCCCGGTGCCCCCAGGGGTCCCCGGTGAGCTGTGGATCTCCGGCCCGTCGCTGGCCCGCGGCTATCTGGGCCGTCCGGGACTGACCGCAGAACGGTTCGTGGCGGACCCCTACGGACCGCCCGGGAGCCGGATGTACCGCACCGGCGATCTGGCCCGCCAGGACTCCCGGGGCCGGATCCACCACCTGGGACGCACCGACCACCAGCTGAAACTGCACGGCTACCGGATCGAGGCCGGGGAGGTGGAGACCGCGCTGTGCGGCCATCCGGACCTGGTGGATGCGGTGGTGACGGTCCGGGAGGACGAGCCCGGAGTGCGCCGTCTGGTGGCCCATGTGGTCCCCGGCGCCGGGGTCACCGCCCCGGACGGAGCCGAGCTGCGCGCCCTGCTGGCCCGCACCCTGCCGGACCACATGATCCCGTCGGCCTTCGCCGTCCTGGACCGGCTGCCGCTCACGGAGAACGGGAAGACCGACCGGGCGGCGCTGCCCGTGCCCACCCCCGCGACCGCCCCCGCCGCCCGCTTCGTCGCCCCGAGCACCCCCACCGAGGAGGTGCTCGCGGAGATCTGGGCGGCGGTGCTGGGCGCGGCACAGGTCGGCGCGGAGGACGACTTCTTCGCTCTGGGCGGTGACTCGGTGCGCAGTCTGCTCATCGCATCGAGGGCGAAGGAGACGTTCGGTGTCGAGCTGACCCCGCGGGACATCCTGACCGCGCGCACCGTCCGCGGCCTCGCCGACCTGGTCGAGGAGTACGTCCTGCGCGAACTCGAAGACGCCGCCGTGAGCGGCGACCACGACGAACGGTAGAGGACACAACAGACGATGACGTCTTCGAGGAAGAGCCGCGCCGCCGCCCTGCCGGAGGAGTTGCAGGAGGCGCTGCGGCGCCGGCTGGCGGGCAGGGCCGGACGCGCCGAGGCGATCCCCCGCGCGGACCGCGCCCGGCCGCTTCCGCTGTCCTTCGCGCAGACCCGCCTGTGGTTCCTGCACACCCTCCAGCCGGACGAGGCGGGGTACAACAGCGCGGTGGCGCTGCGGCTGACCGGTGTCCTGGACCGCCCGGCGCTCTCCCGGGCGCTGGACGGTCTGGTGGCCCGGCACGAGGCGCTGCGGACCACGTTCGAGGAGAGCGGCGGCCGTCCCGTACAGGTGGTGTCCGAACCCGCCCCGCTGCCGCTGTCGGTGACGGACCTCGGCGGTGCGGCGGACGGCGCGGCGGAGCTGGACCGGCTGCTGCTGGAGGAGTACTCCCGGCCGTTCGACCTGCGGACCGGACCGCTGCTGCGGGCGCTGCTGATCCAGGTGGCCGACGAGGCCCACGTCCTGTTGCTGACGGCCCATCACATCATCACCGACGGCTGGTCGATGGGGGTGCTCACCGATGAGCTGTGCGCGCTGTACGGCGCCGCGGCGACTCCCGGGGCCCAGGATCCGCTGCCGCCGGTGCCGGTGCAGTACCCGGACTTCGCGGTGTGGCAGCGGGACCGGCTGTCCGGGGAGACACTGGAGCGTCAGCTCGGCCACTGGACGGAGCGGCTGAAGGACACCGTACCGCTGGCGCTGCCCACCGACCGGCCGCGGCCCGCGGTGCGCACCTCGGCGGGCGCGGTGCACACCTTCACCGTGTCCGCGGCCACCGCGTCCCGGCTGCGGGCGCTGGCCACCGAGCGGCGCACCACCCTCTTCGCCGCGCTGGTGGCGGTCTGCCAGGGGCTGTTCGCCCGCTGGTCGGGGCAGGACGACATCGCGATCGGCACGGTCACCTCGGGGCGGAGCCGCACCGAACTGGAGCGGGCCGTCGGCTTCTTCGTGAACACGGTGGTACTGCGGTCGGCGGTGGACACCGCGCGCCCGTTCCAGGAACTCCTCGATGACGCGGGCGCCCTGGTGCTGGACGCCTTCGCACACGACGAGACCCCCTTCGAGCGGCTGGTGGAGGCGGTGGGGGCGCGCCGGGAGGCGGGCCGCAACCCCCTGTTCGACGTGATGGTGCTGCTGCACAGCACCCCGCGGGGCACACCCCGCCCCGCCGGGCTGACGGCGGAGGGCGTGGACGTGCCCCGGCGGTCCTCGACCTTCGACCTCAGCATCGAGTTCGTGGACGACGGGGCGGAGGGCGGTGAGCTGCGGGGGCTGCTGGAGTACAGCACCGAGCTGTTCGACACGGCGACCGTCGAGCGGATGGCGGGCCATCTGCTGACGCTGCTCGACGGGGTGACGGCCGAGCCGGAGCGGCCGCTGCGGGAGGTGCCGCTGCTGACCGACGCGGAGCGGCGCCGGGTCACCGAGGCCGGGCGCGGTCCCCTCCGCGCGATCCGCCCGACCACGTTCCCGGAGGTGTTCGCGACACAGGCGGCCCGTACCCCGGAGGCCACCGCCCTGGTCGCCGGGGAGACGGAGTACACCTTCGCGGAACTGGACGCGGCCGCCGACCGGCTGGCCCGACTGCTGACCGGGCGCGGGGTGGGCCCCGAGCGGGTCGTGGGGGTGCGCCTGCCACGCACCGCAGACATGGTGGTGGCGATCCTGGCCGTGCTGAAGGCCGGCGGGGTCTATCTCCCGCTCGACCCCGAACTCCCCGAGGAGCGGCTGGCGTTCCTGGTCGCCGACGCGGAACCGGCACTGGTGCTGGACGAGGCCGCGCTGCGGGAGCTGTCCGCCGAGGCGCCGGTGACCGGTCCCCGGGACACCGGCCGGACCGCCGCACCGCACCCGGACGGCGCCGCGTACATCATCTACACCTCCGGTTCGACCGGCCGCCCCAAGGGGGTGGCGGTGTCCCATCGGGCGATGGTGAACCTGCTGGTCAACCACCGTCATGGGCTGGTGGCCGAGGCCGGTGGCGGACGGCTGCGTGCCGCGCTGACCGCCTCGTTCTCCTTCGACACCTCCCTGGAGGGCCTGCTGCTGATGGCCGACGGCCATGAGCTGCACCTGATCGACGAGGCCACCCGGCTGGACCCGGCCGCCCTGGTCCGCCGGGTCGTCGAGCGCCGCGTCGACTTCCTCGATCTCACCCCCTCCTATCTGCGCCAGCTCCTCCCGGCCGGACTGCTCAGCGACTCCCGCCACCGTCCGCGGGTGCTGATGCTGGGCGGCGAGGCCGTCGGTGAGGCGCTGTGGCGCGAGCTGGCCGAGGTGGACGGCACCACCGCCTACAACTTCTACGGCCCCACCGAATGCGCGGTCGACGCGCTCTCCGCCCGCGTCACGGGGACCGGGCGGCCGGTGGTGGGGCGGCCGCTGGGCAATCTGCGCGCCCAGGTGCTGGACGCCCGGCTCCATCCGGTGCCGGTGGGCGTGGCGGGTGAGCTGTATCTCTCCGGTGAGCAGCTCGCACGCGGCTATGTGCGCCGCCCCGGGCTGACCGCGGAGCGCTTCGTGGCCGACCCCTGGGGACCGCCCGGCAGCCGGATGTACCGCACCGGCGATCTGGCCCGCTGGACCGCCGACGGGGAACTGGACTACCTCGGCCGGGTGGACGACCAGGTGAAGATCCGCGGCCACCGGATCGAACCGGGCGAGATCGAGGCCGCGTTGCTCGCCCTGCCGTCGGTGGCCGAGGCGGCCGTCGTCGCCGTGGCCGACGACCGGGGCCACGCCCGGCTCGCCGCGTACTACGTCCCGTCGCCCGGCGGGGAGCCGCCGGCCGCCGCCGAGTTGCGGGCCGCCCTGGGACGGACCCTGCCGGGCCATATGGTCCCGGCGGTCTTCACCGCGCTGGACACCATGCCGCTGACCACCAGCGGCAAACTGGACCGGCGGGCCCTGCCCGCCCCGCGGGCCGAGGCGGACCGGCGGGAGCACGGATACGTACCGCCGCGCACCCCGGTGGAGAAGGAGCTCGCGCGGATCTGGGCCGAGGTGCTCGGCGCCGGGCCGGTGGGCGCCACCGACAACTTCTTCGAGCTCGGCGGGGATTCGATCCTCGGCATCCAGACCGTCTCCCGGGCCCGCCAGGCCGGGCTGCGGCTCACCTCACGCGATGTCTTCCTCCATCAGACCGTGGCCGAGCTGGCCACCGCGGTGGCCGAGCGGAGCGCGCCGGACACCACGGACACCGAACCCGCCGACGACACCGGGCCCGCACCGCTGACCCCGATCCAGCACTGGTTCTTCGCCACCCACGGTCCGCTGCGCCACTTCACCATGTCGATGGTGGCCGATCTGCCCCACGACCTGGACGAGACCGCGCTCGCCGCCGCCCTGGACGCCGTGGTGGCCCACCATCCGGCCCTGCGCACCCGGTTCACCGCCACCGACGGCACCTGGTGGCAGCGGACCGACGGCGCCGCGTCCGGCCCCCTGCTGCGCCGCCACGACCTGTCGGCGCTGGACGGCGAGGAGGAGCACACCGCCGCGGAGGCGGCGGCCGGGGCCGCCCGCGCCGAACTCGACCTGGAGAGCGGCTCCTTGCTGCGCGCCGCGCTGCTGCTGCGCGGTGCCGGGGCCCGGCCGCGGCTGTTCCTGACCGCACACCACCTCGCCGTGGACAGCGTCTCCTGGCGCATCCTGCTCGGCGATCTGGAGGGCGCCTACCGCCGGGCTGCCGCCGGGGAGCCGATACGGCTCGAAGCGGCCGGAACCCCCTTCACCCGCTGGGCCCACCGGCTCACCGCCCAGGTGCGCGCCGGCGCACTGGACGGTGCGCTGCCGTACTGGGAGGGCGTCGGCCGGACCGGCGGCGCCCCGCTCCCGGTGGACCTCCCGGGCCGGGCGACCGCGGGCTCCACCCGTACCGTCCGGGTGCGGCTGGACCGGGAGACCACCGACGCACTGCTGCGCCGGGTGCCCGGGGTGTACCGCACCCAGGTCAACGATGTGCTGATGAGCGCGCTCGGACGGGTGCTGGCCGACTGGACGCGCGATGACCGGGTGCTGGTGGCCATGGAGGGCCACGGCCGGGAGGAGATCGACGAAACGGTCGACCTGTCCCGTACCGTCGGCTGGTTCACCACCCAGTACCCGGTGGCGCTCACCCTGCCCGGCCAGGACTGGGGTGCGGTGCTGAAGTCGGTCAAGGAGCAGTTGCGCGCCCTGCCCCACCGGGGGCTGAGCTTCGAGGCGCTGGCCCACCTCGGCACGCACGGTTCCCCCGCCCGCGCGCTGGCCGGGCTGCCGCTGCCCGAGGTGTGCTTCAACTACCACGGCCAGTGGGAGTCCTCCGGGGACGAGGACGGGTTCACCCTCACCGGCGAGAGCCTGGGACCGGACCTCGCGGCCGGGGAGCCGTCCACCTACGCACTCGATGTCTCCGGTCTGGTGGCCGACGGCGAACTGGAGCTGACCTGGCTCTACTCCGACCAGGTGCACCACGCCGCCACGGTGCGGCGGCTGGCCGAGGCCATGCTCGGCGCGCTGCGGGAGATCGTGTGGCACTGCGGACGGCCGGACGCCGGCGGTCGCACCCCCTCCGACTTCCCGCTCGCCCGGCTGGACCAGGCGGCCGTGGACCGGCTGGCCGGGGACGGCCGCGAGATCGAGGACATCCACCCACTGACCCCCCTCCAGGAGGGCATGCTCTTCCACCGGCTGGTCGGCGGCGCCGAGGACGTCTACCTCGACCAGGCCACCCTGGTCCTGGACGGGGTGGCCGACCCGCGGGCATTCGCCGCCGCCTGGCAGGAGACGGTGGACCGCACCCCCGTGCTGCGCGGCGGTGTGGTGTGGGAGGACGTCGAACGGCCGGTGCAGGTCGTCCACCGGCGGGTGGACGTCCCGGTGACCCACATCGACTGGCGCGCGCTGTCCGGGGAGCGGCGCGAGGAGGAGCTGGAGCGGGTCCGGGCCGAGGACCTGGCGCACGGTGTCGAGCTGAGCGCACCACCGCTGATGCGGCTGACGCTGGCCCGGCTCACCGATGACCGGGTGGCGCTCATCTGGACCTCGCACCATCTGGTCCTGGACGGCTGGAGCCTGGCGCAGGTGTTCACCGAGGTGTGCGAGCGGTACGCCGCGGGGACGCGGGGCGACCGTCCCGTCCTGCCCTCCCGCCGTCCGTTCCGCGACTACCTCCAGTGGCTGGACGGCCAGGACGAGGCGGAGGCGCGGGAACACTGGCGCGCGCTGCTCGCGGGCTTCACCGCGCCCACCCCGCTGCCCTGGGACCGCGGCCCCCTGGAGTCGCACCGGGCCCGGTCCTCCGCCACCCTGGCGGTGGCACTCGGCAAGGACGCCTCGGACGAGCTGCGCCGTACCGCGCAGGGCCACGGGCTCACCGTCAACACCCTGGTGCAGGGCGCCTGGGCGCTGCTGCTGTCGCGGTACAGCGGTGAACGGGACGTGGTCTTCGGCACCACCGTCTCGGGCCGCCCGGCCGAACTGGCCGGGGTGGAGGCGATGGTGGGCATGTTCATCAACACCCTGCCCACCCGGGTCCGGGTGGACGGGACCCGCAACACCGTGGAGTGGCTGCGGGAGCTCCAGTTGGCCCAGGCCGGGTCACGGCGGTACGAGGCGGTCTCGCTGGCCCAGCTGACCGGCTGGAGCGAGCTCCCGGCGGGCACCGCGCTCTTCGACAGCATGGTGGCCTTCGAGAACTACCCGTTCGACGACTCCTCGGCGCGCGAGGCGGGTCTGCGGATCGCCGAGGTGCGGTCGACCGACGCCACCAACTTCCCGCTGAGCCTGCGGGCCCATCTGTCGGACCGGCTCGGCTTCGACCTCGGCTACGACCCCGGTCTGTTCGACGAGCGGACCGCGGCCGACCTCGCCGACCGGCTGTGTCTGCTGCTCCGCCAGATGGCCGCCGACCCGGCCCGGCCCTTGCGGGCACTGCCGTGGACCACCGACGCGGAGCGCGCCCGGCTGGTGGGCGCATGGGCCGGAGGGGACACCGCACGGTGGCCGTCTCCCGAGCGGACCGTGGTGGAGGCGTTCGCCGAGCAGGTGGCCCGCACCCCCGGCGCCACCGCCGTCAGCTGCGCCGGGGAGACATTGTCCTACGCCGAACTCGACGCGCGGTCCGGACGGCTGGCCCACCGGCTCACCGCCCAGGGCGCCGGACGGGAGCGGTATGTGGCGCTGGCGCTCCCCCGGTCGCTCGACATGATCGTGGCCATCGTGGCGGTGCTGAAGACGGGTGCGGCCTATCTGCCGGTGGACCCCGATCTGCCCGCCGCCCGGATCGCGCATCTGCTCGCCGACACCGCACCGGTGCTGGTGGTGACCACCCGTGAGCTGGCGCCACGGTGTGCCGGGGAGGTGGCGGCGCTGTGCCTGGACGACCCGGCGGTGTCCGGGGATCTGGCGGGCCGTCCCGCCACCGTCCCGGCCGGGTGCGGACCGCTGCCGGACAGCCCCGCCTACGCCATCTACACCTCCGGCTCGACCGGACTGCCGAAGGGCGTGGTGGTGCCGCACCGCAACGTGGTGCGGCTGTTCACCGCCACCGACCCCTGGTTCGGCTTCGGCCCGGACGACGTGTGGACGATGTTCCACTCCTACGCCTTCGACTTCTCGGTGTGGGAGATCTGGGGCCCGCTGCTGCACGGCGGACGGCTCGTGGTGGTGCCCTACGCCGTCTCGCGCTCCCCGGAGGAGTTCCTGCGGCTGCTGGCCGAGGAGCGGGTCACCGTCCTCAGCCAGACACCCTCGGCGTTCGCCGCGCTGGCGCGCGCCGACGAGGAACACCCGGGCACCGGACTGGCCCTGCGCACCGTGGTGTTCGGCGGTGAGGCGCTGGAGCCCCGGCGGCTGGCGGGCTGGTACGCGCGCCACGGCGACACCGCGCCGGTGCTGGTCAATATGTACGGCATCACCGAGACCACCGTGCATGTCACCCACACCGCGCTGGACCGGGCGGGCGCGGCCCGCGCCACCGGCAGCGGGATCGGCACCGGCATCCCCGATCTGCGGGTGTACGTGCTCGACGAGGGTCTGGAACCGGTGCCGCCTGGCGCCGCCGGTGAGCTGTACGTGGCCGGGGCGGGGCTGGCCCGAGGCTATCTGCGCCGCCCGGGGCTGACCGCGTCCCGTTTCGTCGCGGACCCGTTCGGCCCGCCCGGCACCCGGATGTACCGCACCGGCGACCGGGCCCGCTGGACCGCGGACGGCACCCTGGAGTACCTGGGCCGCGCCGACCACCAGGTGAAGATCCGTGGCTTCCGGATCGAGCCCGGTGAGGTCGAGGCGGCCCTGACCGCCCGTCCGGACGTGGCCGACGCGGTGGTGACCGTGCGCGAGGACCAGCCCGGGGTGCGGCGGCTGGTGGCGTACACGGTGGCGGCGGAGGAGTCCGCACGGCCGTCCGCCGCCGAGCTGCGGGAGACGCTCGGCCGCACCCTGCCCGCGCATATGGTCCCGGCCGCGTACGTCCCGCTGGACGCGCTGCCACTGACCGTCAACGGCAAACTGGACCGGGCGGCGCTGCCCGCGCCCGGCGCGGAGGGCTTCGCCACCAGCGGGGAGCGCGTCGCCCCGCGCACCCCGGCCGAACGGACCGTGGCCGGGGCGCTGGCCGAGGTGCTGGGCGTCACCGAGGTCGGCGCGGAGGACAACTTCTTCGCGCTGGGCGGGGATTCGATCCTGGCGATCCGGGTGGCCTCGCGGCTGCGGACCGCGTTCGGTACGGAGGTGTCCCCGCGCGCCCTGTTCACCCATGCCACGGTGGCCGCCCTGGCCGCCGCGCTCACCGCGCCCGCCGCGGCGGAGACCGGGCGGGCCATCCCGGCCGTTCCGCGCGGCGGGGACCTGCCGCTGTCCTTCGCCCAGCAACGGCTGTGGTTCCTCGACTCCTTCGACGACGACGGCACGGAGTACCTCACCCCGTTCGGACTGCGGCTGCGCGGAGAGCTGGACACCGCCGCGCTGGGCGCCGCGCTGGACGGGCTGGTGGCCCGGCACGAACCGCTGCGCACCACCTTCGCCGAGGTGGACGGGCGCGGTGTGCAGCGGGTGCGGGAGCCGTACCGGGTGGAGCTGCCGCTGCGCGACCTGAGCGGGACCGACGGGGCCGGGCGCGCGCGGGAGCTGGAGGAGTTGCTGGCGCGGGAGACCGCGACCCCCGTCGACCTGCGCACCGGCCCGCCGCTGCGGGCATCCCTGATCCGGCTGGCGGACACCGAGCACATCCTCACCCTGACGATGCATCACATCGTCACGGACGGCTGGTCCACCGCCGTCATCGGCACCGATCTGACCGAGCTGTACGCGGCGGCGGTGGCCGGCCGGCCCGCCGCACTGCCCGCACTGCCCATCGGTTACGCCGACTACGCGGCCTGGCAGCGCGATCCGGACGGCGGGGCCGCACCGGTGGAGGCGCAACTGGAGCACTGGCGGCAGCGGCTGGCGGGGCTGGTCCCGCTGGAGCTGCCGACCGACCGCCCCAGGCCGCCGGTCCAGACCCGGAACGGGGCGCTGCTGGAGTTCGCCCTGGACGCCGAGCTGGTGGCGGGGTTGCGGGAGACCGGCCGCCGCGCGGACGGCACCCTGTTCACCGCCCTCCTCGCCACCTGCCAGGTGCTGTTCGCCCGCTGGTCGGGACAGGAGGACATCACCGTCGGCACGGTGACCTCCGGCCGGGAGCGGTCCGAACTGGAACATCTGGTGGGCATGTTCGTGCACACACTGGTGCTGCGGAACCGGGTGCGCGCCGACCGGCCGTTCCCGGAGCTGCTGGCCGAGGTGCGCGCCACCGTGCTGGACGCCTTCGCCCACCAGGACGTGCCGTTCGAGCGGATCGTGGACGAGCTCCAGCCGGAGCGGGACACCAGCCGCAGCCCGCTGTTCCAGGTGATGGTGGCCCTGCACAACCTGGGCGGAGAGGTGCCGCGGCTGCCCGGTCTGACCGTGGAGGCCGTCCGGATGCCCGGCCGCACCACGGGGTTCGACCTCGGGATCGACTTCGTGGAGCACGGGGACACGGTCACCGCGTTCGTGGAGTACAGCACCGATCTGTTCGATCCGGAGACCGTGGAGCGGATGTGCGCGTCGCTGCGGCTGCTGCTGGCGGCGGTGGCACAGGACCCGGACCGCACGGTGGGCGAACTGCCGCTGCTCTCGGAGGATGAGCGCCACACGGTGCTGGAGGAGTGGAACGCCACCGCCCTCGCGGTGCCGGACACCACCTTCCCCCGGCTGTTCGAGGAGCAGTCGGCCCGGACCCCGCACGCCACCGCGCTGGTGGCCGAGGACGCGGCCTGCGACTTCGCGGAGCTCAACGCCCGCGCCAACCGGCTGGCCCACCATCTGATCGGCCTCGGGGTCGCCCCGGAGACGGTGGTCGCGGTCCGGCTGCCGCGCACCTCCGCGCTGCTGGTGGCGCTGCTCGCCGTCCTCAAGGCGGGCGGGGCATATCTGTACCTGGACCCCGAACTGCCCGAGGAGCGGTCGCGGTTCCTGCTCGAGGACGCGGGCCCGGAGGTGGTCCTCACCCCGGAGAGCCTGGCCGCCGCGCCCCTCGGCGGACTGCCCGCCACCGATCCGGTGGACGGCGACCGGCGGGCCCCGCTGTGCCCGGAGCACACCGCGTACCTCAACTACACCTCGGGCTCCACCGGCCGCCCCAAGGGCGTGGCCGTGGAACACCGCCAGCTGGTCAATCTCTGCCATGACCACCGGACCGCACTGGTCGAGCCGCACACCGCCGGGGGCGGCCGGCCGCTGCGTACCGCGCTCACCGCCGCGTTCTCCTTCGACACCTCCTGGGAGGGCCCGCTGATGCTGGCCCTGGGGCAGGAGGTGCATCTGATCGGCGATGCCGAACGGCTCGACCCGGCCGCGCTGGTGGAGCTGATCCGCGGCCGCGAACTGGACTTCCTCGACCTCACCCCGTCCTATCTCCACGAGCTGGTGGCCGCCGGGCTGTTCGCCCCCGGACATCACCACCCGCGCGTGGTGATGGTGGGCGGTGAGGCCCTGGACCCGGCGCTGTGGCGGGAGCTGCGCGCCCTGCCGGAGACGGCCGCGTACAACTTCTACGGACCCACCGAGTGCACGGTGGACGCGGTGTACGGACCGCTGGCCGGGCTCGGCGACCGGCCGCTCATCGGGCGGCCCGGGCGCAATCTGCGGGCCTATGTCCTGGACGGCGCACTGCGGCCGGTGCCACCGGGGACACCGGGCGAACTGCATCTGGCCGGTGCCCAGATCGCCCGCGGCTACCACGGCCGCCCCGGGCTCACCGCGGAGCGGTTCGTGGCGGACCCGTACGGTCCGCCCGGCACCCGGATGTACCGCACCGGCGACCGGGCCCGCTGGACCGCGGACGGGACGCTGGAGTTCCTGGGCCGCACCGACGAGCAGGTCAAGATCCGTGGCTTCCGGATCGAGCCCGGTGAGATCGAGTCGGCGCTGCGCGACCATCCGGCGGTGGCGGACACCGTGGTGGTGGTCCGGGAGGACACCGGCCACCGGCGGCTGGTGGCCTACCTGGTGGCCGGGGAGCCGGGGTCCCCGTGCGATCCGGTGGAGCTGCGCGCCTGGCTGAAGCGGACCCTGCCCGACTACATGGTCCCGTCCGCCTTCGTCACCCTGGAGCGGATCCCGCGCTCGGACAGCGGGAAGGCGGACCGGCGGGCGCTGCCCGCACCGCCGCTCCCGTCCGAGGACGGGGAGTACACCGCGCCGCGCACCCCGGTCGAAGCCGAACTGGCCCGGATCTGGGCCGAGGTGCTGGGCGTCCCCCGGGTCGGCGTGGCGGACAACTTCTTCGCGCTGGGCGGCGATTCGATCCTCAGCATCCAGATCGTCTCCCGGGCCCGTCAGGCCGGTCTGCGGCTGACCTCCAAGGACATCTTCCGCCACCAGACGGTCGCGGAACTCGCGGTCGGCACCGTCGCGCTCGCCGCTCCGGGGCCCGTGGCCGCCGCGGCACCCTCCGGTCCGGCACCGCTGACCCCGATCCAGCACGCGTATCTGGAGCACCGGCGGCCCGGCGAGGCGCACCACTTCACCATGACCCACCGGCTGCGGCTCACCGACGACCTCGACGTGACCGCGCTGCGGCGCGCGGTACACGCCCTGGTGACCCACCATCCGGCGCTGCGCACCCGGTTCACCGTCCGCGACGGGCAGTGGCGGCAGGAGGTGCTTCCCACGGCCCCGGCCGAGGTGTTCCAGCGCTACGACCTGTCCGGACTCGGTGACGAGGCGCGGGAGGAGGCGGTGCGGGAGGCCACCGTCCGGGCCCAGACCGGTCTGGACTTCGGCGCGGGAGCGGTGGTGCGCGCGCTGCTGTTCACCGCCGGCCACCAGCAGCCGCCCGAGCTGCTGCTCACCGCCCACCACCTGGTGGTGGACGGGGTGTCGTGGCGCGTCCTCCTGGGCGATCTGGAGACCGCGTACCGGCAGGCGGCCGACGGTGGCACGCCCGAACTCCCGCCGGTGGGCAGTGGCTGCGCCCAGTGGGCGGCCCGGCTGGCGGAACACGTACGCTCCGGCGGCCTCGACGACGAGCGGGCGTACTGGACGCGCACCGCGCGGACACCGGCCACCGCACTGCCGGTGGACCGGGACGGCGTCAACACCCAGGAGACCGCCGCCACGGTGACCGCCGTCCTCGGGCGGGCCGAGACCGGTGCGCTGCTGCGCGATGTCCCCGGGGTGTACCGCACCCGGATCAACGATGTGCTGCTCAGCGCCCTCGGCCGCACCCTGGCCCGGTGGACCGGCGGGGACACCGTGCTGATCGGGGTGGAGGGCCACGGCCGTGAGGACCTGTTCGACGACATCGATCTGTCGCGCACGGTCGGCTGGTTCACCGCCGAGTTCCCGCTCGCGCTGACCGTGGCGGGCGACGCGGACTGGCGGGACACCCTGCGGTCGGTCAAGGAGCAGCTGCGGGCGGTGCCCCGGCGCGGTCTGGGCCACGGCGCGCTGCGCCAGCTCGCGGCGGAGGGATCCGGGGCCGGGGCGCTGCGCGCCGGTCCGGAGCCGCAGGTGTCCTTCAACTACCACGGCCGCTGGGAGGTGTCCGACCGCGGCGCCGCGTCCGGCCTCTGCCGCGAGACACTGCCGGTGACCGGCCGGGACACGCCGGGCGGGGAGACCCGCGGCTGTCTGCTGGAGATCACCGGCGCGGTCCAGGACGGCCGGCTGGAGCTGGGCTGGACCTATCCGTCCCGGATGTACGACGAGGCGACGGTGCGGGGGCTGGCCGACGGCGTGATGGCCGCGCTGCGGGAGATCGTGGAGCACTGCGCCACGCCCGGTGCGGGCGGCCGCACCCCGTCCGACTTCCCGCTCGCCGGACTGGACCAGCACCAGGTGGATCTGCTCGCGGGCGACGGCGCCGCGGTGGAGGACATCTGTCCGCTGACGCCGCTGCAGTCCGGGATGGTCTTCCACGGGCTGGTGGAGACGGACACCGGCGAGGGTGGTGGCGCCTACGTCGACCAGATGGCGCTGCGCATCGGCGGGATCACCGATCCGCACGCCTTCGCCACCGCCTGGCAGGCCGTGGTGGACCGGACGCCGGTGCTGCGCAGCGCGGTGCGCTGGCAGGGGCTGGCCGCCCCGGTGCAGGTGGTGTACCGCGAGGCGGTGCTGCCGGTGGCGCACCACGACTGGCGGGAACTGTCCCCGGCGGCGCGGGAGGCGGCGCTGCGGCGGCTGCTGGCCGAGGACCGGGCGGCCGGGATGGAGCTGACGGCCGCACCGCTGAGCCGGATCGCGCTGGCCAGGCTCTCCGACGACGAGATCACCCTGGTGTGGACCTCGCACCATGTGATGCTGGACGGCTGGAGCACCGGCCAGGTGTTCGCCGAGGTGTGCGAGGGCTACGCCGCGCTCACCGAGGGCCGCACGCCCCAGCCGCCCGCGCGCCGTCCGTTCCGGGACTTCCTGCACTGGCTGGGCGAACAGGACCAGGAGCGGGCCGAGGGCTGGTGGCGGGAGGCGCTGGCGGGGTTCACCGAGCGCACCCCGCTGCCGTACGACCGGCAGCCGGCCGGGGCGCACCGCGCCGACTCCGGTGAGCTGACCCGGCTGGAGCTGAGCCGGGAGGTGTCCGCACGGCTGCGGGAGACCGCACGCCGCCACGGGCTGACCGTCAACACGGTGGTGCAGGGCGCGTGGGCGCTTCTGCTGTCCCGTTACGGCGGGGTGCCCGACGTGGTGTTCGGCACCACCGTCTCGGGCCGTCCGGCCGAACTGCCGGGTGTGGAGACGATGGTCGGCATGTTCATCAACACGGTGCCGACCAGGGCCGTGGTGGAGGGCGGCCGGGAGGTGGCGGCGTGGCTGCGGGAGCTCCAGGAGCACCAGAGCGACTCCCGCCGCTTCGACTTCGTGTCGCTGCCGCGGATCCAGGCACTGAGCGCGCTGCCGCCGGGTGAGGCGCTCTTCGACAGCATGGTGGTCTTCGAGAACTACCCCTTCGACGAGTCCTCCGCGGCCGGGGCCGGGATCGTCCTCCACGAGGTGCGGGCCGAGGACTCCACCAGTTTCCCGCTGTGTCTGCGCGCCTATCTGGGCGAGACGCTCGGCTTCGACATCGCCTACGACCCGGCGCTGTTCGACGCGGCCACGGCGGAGCGGGCGGCGGGCCATCTGCGGACCCTCCTGACCGGTATCGCCGACGGCGCCGGGGGCACCGTGGACGCGCTGGAGCTGCTGACCGGGCCGGAGCGCCGGGCGGCCGCGGCGCAGTGGCACACCGCGGCCCCGCCGCCGCCCGCCACCTCGCTCCCCGGGGCGTTCGCCGCACAGGCCGCGCTGACCCCGGACGCGGTGGCGGTCACCGACGGCGCCACCACGCTCGACTACCGCGCGCTGGAGGACTGGTCGGACCGGCTGGCGGGGGTGCTGGTGCGGTCCGGGGTGCGGACCGAGGACCGGGTCGGGCTGCTGATGGACCGGTCGGCCGAACTGGTCGTCGCGCAGCTCGCGGTGGTCAAGGCCGGCGGGGTCTACGTACCGGTGGACACCCGGGCCCCGGGTGAGCGGCGGCGGGCGCTGCTGGAGAGCGCGGGCGCGGCGGTGACGCTGACCGCCGCCGAGGTGGCGGCGGCGTGTGACGCCGATCCGGCCGCGCCGTCCGCCCCGGCACACCGGGACCAGCTGGCGTATGTGATGTTCACCTCCGGGTCGACCGGGGAGCCGAAGGCGGTGGGGGTACGCCACCGCGACGTGGTGGCACTCGCCCGCCACCGTGGATTCGACGGCGGCGGCCACCAGCGGGTGCCGCTGCACTCGCCGGTGGCGTTCGACGCCGCCACCTACGAGGTGTGGGTGCCGCTGCTGCGCGGCGGACAGGTGGTCGTGGCACCGCCGGGCGAACTGGACGCCGGGGCGCTGCGGACGCTGGTGGCCGGGCACGGGGTGACGGGTCTGTGGCTGACCGCCGGGCTGTTCCGGCTGCTGGCCCAGGACGCGCCGGACTGTTTCGCGGGGCTGCGCGAGGTGTGGACCGGTGGCGACGTGGTGCCCGCGGCCTCGGTGCGCCGGGTGCTGGCCCGGTGCCCCGGGCTGACCGTGGTGGACGGCTACGGGCCGACGGAGACCACGACGTTCGCCACGTCCTTCGCGATGTCCGGGGCGGACACGGTGCCGGAGACGGTGCCGATCGGCCGTCCGCTGGACCACACCCGGGTCCATGTACTGGACGCACGGCTGCGGATCGTGCCCCCCGGTGTGGTCGGTGAGCTGTATGTGGCCGGGGAGGGCGTGGCCCGTGGCTATCTGGACCGGCCCGGCACGACCGCCGCGTCGTTCGTGGCCGACCCCTACGGGCCGCCCGGGGAGCGGATGTACCGCACCGGGGACCTGGCGCGGCGCCGGCCGGATGGTGCGGTGGAGTTCGCCGGACGCGCCGACGACCAGGTGAAGGTGCGTGGTTTCCGGATCGAGCCCGGTGAGATCGAGGCGGTCCTGACCGACCGCCCGGACGTGGCCGACGCGGCGGTGGTGGCCCGGGAGGACCGGCCGGGAGCGAAGCGGCTGGTGGCCTATGTGGTGGCGGCGGACGGCGGCGCGGTGGACGGTGAACTCCTGCGCTCCCATGCCGCGGAACGGCTGCCCGACTACATGGTGCCGTCGGCCGTGGTGACGCTCGCGGCGCTGCCGCTGAGCCGCAACGGCAAGGTGGACCGCGGTGCGCTGCCCGCCCCGGCCCCGGCCCCGGGCGGTGTCCCCTCACGGGAGCCGCGCGGTGCGGCGGAGCGGGTGACGGCGGAGGTCTGGGCCGAGGTGCTGGGAGTGGAACGGGTCGGCGCCGAGGACGACTTCTTCGCGCTGGGCGGTGACTCGATCCTCAGCATCCGGCTCACCTCTCGGCTGCGGGAGGCGTTCGGCCGGGAGCTGTCGCCCCGGATGGTGTTCACGCATCCGACCGTCGCCGCGCTCGCCGCGGCCCTCGGCGCGCCCGAGGCCCGCACCGGACGGCGGCTCACCCCGATCGTGCCGGTGCGCCGGGACGGCGAGCTGCCGCTGTCCTATCCCCAGCAGCGCCTGTGGTTCCTGGACTCCTTCGAACCGGACAGCGCGGAGTACATCACCCCGCTGGCGCTGCGGATGCGCGGGGAGCTCGACCTCGGAGCGCTGGGCCGGGCGCTGACCGCCCTGGTGGCCCGGCACGAGTCGCTGCGGACCACCTTCGACGCGGTGGACGGCCGGGGCACGCAGATCGTGCACCCGCCGGCCGCGGTCCGGCTCGACCCCACCGATCTGTCCTCGCTCACGGACGAGGCACGCGAGTCCGAACTGGCGGAGCTGCTGGCGTACGAGCGGGCCCGCCCGTTCGACCTGCGGCACGGTCCGCTGCTGCGTATCGCGCTGATCCGGATGGACGCCCGCGACCATGTCCTCGCCCTGACGCTGCACCACATCATCACCGACGGCTGGTCCACCGGGGTGCTCACCAGCGATCTGCGGGAGCTGTACCGGGCGGAGCTGAACGGTGAGGCGGCCGCCCTGCCGCCGCTGCCGGTCGGGTACCCGGACTACGCGTCCTGGCAGCGCACCGAACTGGCCGGATCACACGCCGAGGAGGAACTCGCCTACTGGAGACATCAGTTGGCGGGAGTGCCACCGCTGGAGCTGCCCACCGACCGGCCCCGTCCGGCGGTACAGACCCGCAACGGCGCCACCGTGGAGTTCGGCCTGCCCGTGGACGTGACCGGACGGCTGAAGGCCGACGGCCGGGCCCGGGGCACCACCCTGTTCATGACCCTGGTGGCGGCGTCCCAGATCCTGCTGGCCCGGCTGTCGGGGCAACGGGACATCGCCGTGGGCACGGTGACCTCGGGCCGGGACCGCACCGAGGTGGAGCGGCTGATCGGGTTCTTCGTCAACACCCTGGTGCTGCGGTCCACGGTGGACCCCCGGCGTGGGTACGGCGACTTCCTGACCGAGGTGCGCGGCACGGTCCTGGACGCGTTCGCGCACCAGAGCGTGCCGTTCGAGCGGGTGGTGGACGAGGTGCAGCCGGCCCGGGACACCAGCCGGACACCGCTGTTCCAGGCGATGGTGGTCCTCCAGAACATCCCCGCCCCGGCGATGGAGCTGCCCGGTCTGACGCTGGAGGATGTCGAGCTCGATGTGCACACCGCCAGCTTCGACCTCACCCTGGAGTTCGCCGAGGGGGCGGACGGCGCGCTGCGCGGACTGATCGGCTACAACACCGATCTGTTCGACACCTCGACCGCCGAGCGGATGGCGGGGGCCCTGACGTCGCTGCTCACCGGGATCGCCGAGGATCCGGACCGGCCGGTGGGCGCACTGCCGCTGACCACCGCGGAGGAGCTGCGGCGCACCCTGGTGGAGTGGAACGACACCGGACGGCCGGTGGCGCCCGCCACCCTGCCCGAGCTGTTCGCACGGCAGGTGGCGGCGGCGCCGGAGGCCACGGCCGTCCGGCACCCGGCGGGTGAACTCAGCTACGCCGCGCTGGACTCGGCCGCGAACCGGCTGGCCCACCGGCTGGCCGGGCGGGGCGTGGGCCCGGAGCGGCTCGTCGCACTGGTGCTGCCGCGGTCGGTGGAGATGGTGGTGGCCCAGCTGGCCGTGGTGAAGGCGGGCGGTGCGTTTCTGCCCGTCGACCCGGCCTACCCCGAGGAGCGGAAGGCGTTCATGCTCCGGGACGCCGCGCCCGCGGTGGTACTGGACGACCCGGCGTCGGTCTGGGTCGAGGGAGGTCCGGCGGACCCGCCGGACACGGCGCATCCGGCACCGGACCACCCGGCGTACATCATCTACACCTCCGGATCCACCGGGGTGCCCAAGGCCGTGGTGGTCGGCCACACCGGGCTGGCGAACTTCTCGGTCGCGGTCACCGCGCACTACGAGGTCCGCGCCGGGGACCGGGTGCTCCAGTTCGCCTCGCCCAGCTTCGACGCCTCCGTCCTGGAGCTGTGCGCCGCGCTGACCGGCGGGGCCACCCTGGTGGTCGCGGACGAGGGCCCGCTGCTGGGCGACCGGCTGGCCGGGGTCCTCCGGGACCAGCGGATCACCCACGCCCTGATCCCCCCGGCGGCCCTGGCCACCGTTCCGGAGACGGACCTGCCGCATCTGCGCACCCTGATCGTCGGTGGTGACGCGTGCACGGCCGCGCTGGTCGACCGCTGGGCGCCCGGCCGCCGGATGGTCAACTCCTACGGCCCGACCGAGGCCACGGTGGTGAGCACCTGGTCCGGGCCGCTGACCGCCGGTTCCCCGGCGCCCCCGATCGGCCGTCCGATCCCCGGCAGCCGTGCCTACGTCCTGGACGAGGCGCTGCGCCCGGTGCCGGTCGGAGTGGCCGGGGAGCTGTACGTGGCGGGCCCCGGACTGGCGCGCGGCTATCTGGGCCGGGCGGGGCTGACCGCCGCGCGGTTCACCGCCGATCCGTTCGGCCCCGCGGGCGGGCGGATGTACCGCACCGGAGATGTGGTGCGCTGGGAGGCGGACGGAACCCTGCGGTTCCTCGGCCGGGCGGACGACCAGGTCAAGGTGCGCGGGTTCCGAATCGAACCCGGAGAGGTGGAGGCCGCGTTGCGGCGCAGCCCCGAGGTGCGCGAGGCGGTCGTGGCGGTCCGGGACACCTCCGCCGCCGCGGAACCTCCATCGGGGCAGAAGCGGCTGGTCGGCTATGTGGTCCCGGAGCCGGGCGCCACCCCCACCGCCGCGTCCCTGCGTGACTTCCTGGGCCGGATCCTGCCCGACCACCTGGTGCCCTCGGCGTACGCCACCCTGGACGCCCTGCCGCTCACCCCGAACGGCAAGGTGGACCGGCGGGCGCTGCCGGACCCCGATCCGGCGCCGGCCTCCTCCGGCGCCGGACACATCGCGCCGCGCACTCCCCTGGAGAGCCGGATCGCGGCGATCTGGGCGGACGTCCTGGGTCTTGAACGGGTCGGCGCCCACGACAACTTCTTCGACCTGGGCGGGGACTCCATCCTCTCCATCCAGGTGGTCTCGCGGGCCCGGCAGTCCGGTCTGCACATGTCCACCAAGGACCTGTTCACCCATCAGACGGTGGCGGCGCTGGCGGAGGTGGTGACGGCCGAGCGGGCCCGGGAGCGGTCCGGGCCGGTCACCGGATCCCTTCCGCTCACCCCGATCCAGGACTGGTTCTTCACCACCCACACCGTCCAGCCACATCACTTCAACCAGTCCGCGCTGCTGGAACTGCACCAGGATCCGGACGAGTCCGCGCTGGAGCGGGCCCTCACGGCCCTGCTGACGCACCATGACGCGCTGCGGATGCGCTTCGTGCGGGACGGGGAGGAGTGGCGGCAGGAGAACCCGGGGGCCGACCCCACCGCCACCGTGCTGATCCGGCACGATCTGTCCGCACTGCCACCGGCGGAGGCCGACGCGGCGATGGAGGAGGCGGCGGACGCGCTGCACGCGGGCTTCGCGCTGGACCGGGGACCGCTGCTGAAGGCGGCGTTGTTCCGGCGCGGGGACACCCGGCGTCCCTTCCTCTTCCTGGCCGCCCATCACCTGGTGATCGACGGGGTGTCCTGGCGGATCGTGCTGGACGACCTGGACACCGCGTACCAGCAGGCCCTCCGGGGCGAACCGGTGGACCTCGGCCCGAAGACGACCTCGTTCCGCGACTGGGCCACCGGGCTCGCCGCCCATGTCGCCGACGGTGGCCTGGACCACGAGGCCGACCACTGGGCCGCCGCGCTGGGGGCCCGGCCGCTGCCCGTCGACCACACCGCCGGCATCCCGGGCGCGGAGAAGGACACGGTGCCGGTCGAGGTCGGTGAGACGGACACCGAGGCGCTGTTGCGTTCGGCCCCCACCGCCTACCGCACCCGGATCAACGACGTCCTGCTGGCCGCGCTCGCGCTGGCGCTCGCGCGCTGGACGGGACAGGGCCGGGTGACCGTCGAACTCGAGGGCCACGGCCGGGAGGACGTCGTCGAGGGCGCCGATCTCTCCCGTACGGTCGGCTGGTTCACCACGATGTACCCGGTCTCCTTCGAGGTGCCCGGAGGGGGCGAGGGCGGCGACCTCGCCGCGACCGACTGGCGCGGACTGGTCAAGTCGGTGCGGCGGCAGTTGCGGACGGTACCCGGCAACGGCTTCGGCTACGGGGCACTGCGCACCTTCGGCACACCACAGGTCCGGGAGCGGCTGACCGGCACCGGCCCGGGGCCACAGATCGTCTTCAACTACCTGGGCCAGTGGGACGCCCGCTCCTCGCAGGCCCAGGGCGGTCTGTTCCACGCCGAACACGGCTCCTTCGGCCAGGACCACGCCCCGGGCCAGGGCGGATCCCATCTGCTGGAGGTGGTGGGCGCGGTGCAGGACGGCCGGCTGGGCTTCACCTGGTACTACCACCCCGCCGTGCACGAACGGTCGACGGTGGCGGCGGTGGCCGCGGACTTCGCGGACGCGCTGCGCCGGATCGCCCGGGACTGCCGGGGCGACGGATGACCGGGGAGCGGAGGGCCATGGCACCGGACGGGCCCGGCGTCACCGCCGGGGAGCGGACCGCCCCGGAGCCGCCGCTGTCCCGCAACCGTGACTACCGGCTGCTGTGGGGCAGTCAGGCGCTGTCGGAGTTCGGTTTCCACGCGACGATGATCGCGTTCCCGCTGCTGGTGCTGGCGCTCACCGGCTCCGGCGCCGCCTCCGGCCTCGTCATGGGCACCATCGCCGCCGCCCAGATGGTGGCCGGGCTGCCCGCCGGGGTGCTGGCCGACCGCTACGACCGCAAGGTCATCATGCTGGTGTGCGAGGGGGCGCAGACGGTGTCCGCCGTCACCCTGGCGGTCGCGGTGTGGACGGACACGGCCACCGTGGCGCATATGGTGGTGGTAGCCGCGGTGTTCGGGGCGTGCGCGGCCCTCTTCGAACCGGCCGAGAGCGCGTCGCTGCCCGCGCTGGTGACCGATGCCCAACTGCCCACGGCCGTGGCGATGAACACCGCCCGCGCCTCGATGGGTCAGCTCTCGGGCACCGCCACCGGCGGTTTCCTCTTCGCCGCGGGACGCTTCGTACCGTTCCTCGCGGACGCCGTCACCCACGCGGTGTCCTTCACCGCCCTGCTCTTCCTGCGGCTGCCGCGGCGGGAGCGGCCCGCGGGCCCGGCGCCGCATCCGGGCCGGGAGGTGCTGGACGGACTGCGGTGGGTGTGGCGGGAGCGCCCGATCCGGGTGACCGTGCTGTGCGCCATCGTGCTCAATCTGTTCTTCAGCGCCTTCTACATCGTGGTCGTGGTGCTCGCCGGGACCCGGGGGGTGCCCTCCGGGGAGGTCGGTGTCATGGCGGCCATGCTGGGCGCGGGCGGACTGGCGGGGGCACTGGTGGCCCCGGCGTGGCACCGGCGGCTCGGTCCCTACCGGGCGATCGTGGCGGTGTTCTGGGCGCTGGCCCTGCTCACCCCGCTGGCCGTGCTGGTGCACGACGGCTATCTCACCGGGGTGCTGTTCGCGCTGATGGCGCTGTTCCCGCCGACGGCCAACACCGCCATCATGACGGACCAGTTGTTGCGCACCCCCGACGCGCTGCGCGGGCGGCTGACCAGTGTGCTGGTGCTCGCCTGCGGCGCGGCAGGGGCGGCGGGACCGGCGCTGGGCGGTCTGCTCACCGAACTCCTGCCGGGCGACGGGGCGATCCTGGTGTGCTCGGCGGGGATCACCGTCGCGGCGGTCCTCACCACGGCGGGTCCGACCCTGCGCGGACTGCCCCGGGACCGCCCGGAGGAGGAGCCGCCCGGGGACAGCTGACACCGCACTTCCGACAGGCCATCACCACGCGCGTCAATCGCCGTGGACCGCAAGGAACGGGAACGAGGAGAGAACATCATGGACGACAACGCCCGCTACCAGGTGCTGCGCAACGACGAGGACCAGTACTCGCTGTGGCCCGCCGACCTCGAGGTGCCCGAGGGCTGGCACCCGGTCGGCAAGGAGGGCACCAAGGAGGAGTGCTCGGCCCATGTCGACGAGGTGTGGACCGATATGCGGCCGCGCAGCCTGCGCGAGCGCATGGAACAGGCGGCCTCCTGACGGTTGCGTCCGGGCGGCGACGGGGCCGGTGCGCGATGCGCCCGGCCCCTCGCCACGAGGTCACTCGGGCCAGCCGACCGCACCGTCCCTGACCACGAGCGGGCGGGGAGCGATGTCCTCGAGGAAGCGCAGACATCCGACGCGGACGACGCCCTCCTCGTACGCGTGCATCGGGTCGGCCCGGTGGGCCAGCCAGCCGAGCACCACTCCGACCGGGGCGAAGAGGTCCGGATGCAGTTCCTGACGGGAGGTCAGCGCCCAGCCCGGCCGTCCCCGTCCGGTCCGCCGGACCAGTTCGGAGGAGACCACACCGCCCACCCGCCAGGCCGCGCCGTGCCGGCTGAGCAACGCCTCCGGATGGTCCTCCACCCGCGGCTCCCCCGCTTCGTCCTCCACCACGACCGGGAACGCGCTGAGGATGGTCAGCCGCCGCGGCCGGGGGCCGAGACCCAGGTGCCAGCGGAGCTCGGCGATCTCCTCCTCGGACGGCTCGTCGGACAGATCCATGGCCAGGGTCAGTTCGTACACATCGCTCACGCACCGCACGCTACAAGCCGGCACCGGCCGCGGTGGAGCTCAACTCCCGGGCACGTAGAACGCGGTGGTGTTGCGCATCGCCGTGTCCGCCTCGTCCGCCGTCGCGCCCGAGGCCCGGTGGGCCTCGCCCCACGCCCGGCTGCTGCGGGTCATGAGGTCACGCGCCTCCGGCGAGACGCCCCACGCCTCCGGATCGGTGATGGTCTCACCCCGCAGATGGCGTCCGAGGCCGAGCAGCCCGAGGTCCCAGCCGACACCGACGGCGCCCGGACCGTAGGTGGCCCAGCGCTCCGCGTCGACGGTGGCCAGGTGTTCCAGCTCGAGCGCGGTCCGGTCCTCGCCCTCGGGCGTGAGCCGTACCGCCACCTCGCTGACCTCCGCCTCGTCCGCGGGCTCACCGAAGATCCAGCTCACCCTGAGCAGCCGGGGCGGTTCGCACTCCAGGATCCGTCCCCCCGCGTTGCCTTCCAGCTGGTAGCTGCCACCGGGCCGGAGGTCGCCGGTGACCGGCAGGAACCAGCGGCTCAGCCGCTCGGCGTCGGTGCACGCCGCCCAGACCTCCCCGACCGGTGCCGCGTAGTCGCGCCGCAGGGTGACGGTGCGGGCCGCCGCGCCGGACGGGAGCTGTCGGGTGCCCACCGCGCGGTGGACGGTGGCGAAGGGATCGGTGCTGTCGCTCATGGGGGTGTCCTCTGCCTGGCGGGGGTGTCCAGGGCACCACGGAAACACACGGTGGACAACCGCCGGAGCACACACCGGACGCCTCAGGGTGGCGTGTCGCCGCGCGCCGCCGCCCGCTCCAGCACCTGCGGCAGGTCCGCCAGCCGGTCGAGTCCGCCGACCACCCTGGCCATGCGGTGGTTGTGGGACAGCCGCTCGCGGTGGCGGTGCAGAAAGGCCCAGTAGCCGGTGGTGTACGGGCAGGCCCGCTCCCCCGTGCGCTCCTGGGGACGGTAGGCGCACGGACCGCACAGATCGCTCATCCTGCTGATGTACGCACCGCCGGAGGTGTACGGCTTGGTGGTCATCAGCCCGCCGTCGGCGTACTGCGACATCCCGACGACGTTGGGCAGCATCACCCAGTCGTACCCGTCCACGAAGCAGCGGTGGAACCAGTCGGTGACGGCCGCGGGGTCCCAGCCGTCCTGGAGGGCGCGGCTGCCGAGCACCATCAGCCGGGGGATGTGATGGGTCCATCCGGTGTCCCTGACCTGGGCCAGCACGGTGGACAGACAGCGGGCGGTCACCGCGTCGGCGTCCAGCTCCAGGAACCACTCGGGCAGCGGCGCGGTGTGCCCGAGGGCGTTGCGGCTCCGGTAGTCCTCGCCGAAGTGCCAGTACAGGTGCCAGACGTACTCGCGCCATCCGGCGATCTGCCGGATGAACCCCTCGACGCTGTTCAGGGGCGCGGCGCCGTCCCGCCAGGCCCGCTCCGCACGGTCCACGCAGTCGGCCGGGTGCAGCAGTCCGAGATTGAGCGGCGCGGAGAGCAGACTGTGGCTCATGACGGGGTCGGCCGCGAGCATCGCGTCCTCATGCGGTCCGAATCCGGGCAGCCGGTGGGTGATGAAGTGGCGCAGCGAGGCCAGCGCCTCCCGCCGGGTGGCCGGGAACCCCCGGGGTCCGTCACGGCCGACGAAGGACACGGTGCCGTCGCGTTCCCAGCGGTCCAGGTCATGGCGGACCCGCTCGTCGATCTCGTCCTCGGCCGGACGCCAGGGGTCGGGGGCGCCGAGGGTCCGGGCGGTACGGGGTGGCGGTTCGCGGTTGTCGTGGTCGAGGTTCCAGCGGCCGCCCGCGGGCTCGTCGCCGTCCATGAGCAGATCGTGTCCGGTGCGCACCCAGCGGTAGAAGTCCTCCATCCGCGTCCGGCCGCCGGTGTGCCCGGCCGCCCAGTCCGCGAACGCCTCCTGGCCGACCAGGAAGCCCCGGGCAGGCAGCACCTCCACGGCGGGGAGCGAGCGGACCAGCTCCAGCGCATGGCGGGAGGTGGGGTGGCAGACGGTGACGGGGCCCTTCCCGATGGCTTCGGCCAGCCCCTCCCGGTAGGTGTCCGCCTGGACGTAGACCACCCGGTCGCCGAGTTCGGCCGCCCGGTGGCGCATGGCGGAGAGCACCAGATGGGCCTTGGCGCGGTGGAACCGGCGGCGGCGCAGCACCGAGCGGGCCTCGATCATCACCACCGGGGCCCGGCGGTCGGGGCCGTGGTGGCGGGGGTCGAGGAAGTGGGGTCCGAGCTGGTCGCCGAAGAGCCAGTGCGCACGGGGTGCCATCCGGCTCACGCTAGGCCCTGTCCTGCCGGTCTTCGTGGAGCGGCCCGCGGCGGACACCGGACGCCGAGTAAAGATTTCTGAGTTCTCGCCACAGACCCTTGTGCTGGCCGTTCAGCCGTCTCTACTGTGGCCCGCCATGGAACACGAACTCCCCGCCCAGCGGTCCGGGGGCGACGACGAATCCGTGGGCGAGCGGCTGCGCACCCTGCGCCGGGCCCGTCGTCTGACGCTCAGGGCCGTCTCCGGGTCCGCAGGGATCAGCGAGGGCTATCTGAGCCAGATAGAACGCGGTCAGGCCAACCCCAGCATCGCCACCCTCCAGCAGATCTCCTCCGCGCTCGGGCTCAAGGTGGCCGATCTGTTCGGCGACGACTTCACCAGCGGGCCGAGCGTGCTGCGGGCCGACGAGGCGCCGCGGCTGGCGCTCGGGGTGCTCGGCGGACGCAAGTTCCGGCTGACCCCGGGGCCGCAGCACCATCTCGAGGTGTTCCTCGGGGAGTTCGACGCCGGAGGTTCCACGGGCGAGACCCTGTACAGCCACGGCGACTCGGAGGAGTTCCTCTACGTCCTCGAGGGCACCGTCAAACTCTGCCTGGGCGAGCGCTCCTTCACCCTCGGCGGCGGCGACAGCATCCGCTATTCCTCCGCCGTACCGCACCGGCTGTGCGAGACGGCCGGCGCCGCCGCCCGGGTGCTGTGGGTGATCAGCCCGCCCAGCTACTGACCCGTCCGCACCCACCAGAGAAACCGGGCCACCCACGACCGCCCGACCAGCGGCCGGACTACACGATTGGCTGAGTGCCGCAGTGCTGAACGGAAACGTGTCCTTCTGGTACCGCCAGACCGGTTTCCCCGAACGACGGCCGCCGCTGGACGGCGATCTCACCACCGATGTGTGCGTGGTGGGCGCGGGCTTCACGGGTCTGTGGACCGCGTACTACCTCAAGCGGGCCGCGCCCGAACTCGACATCACCGTCGTGGAGCGGGAGTTCGCCGGGTTCGGCGCGTCGGGGCGGAACGCGGGCTGGCTGAGCAGCAAGATCGCCGGATCGGCCGCCACCTACGCCAGGCGGCGGGGCCGCGACGCCGTGATCGCCCTCCAGCGCGAGATGGTCCGGACCGTGGACGAGGTGATCGCGGTGGCGGAGGCCGAGGGCATCGGGGCCGATATCGTCCGCAGCGGCTATCTCACCATCGCCCATGGGGCGGCCCAACTGCCCCGGCTGCGGACGGTGTACGAGCAGGCGGGGCACTGGGGAATGCCGGACCTGAGGTGGCTGAGCGCACCGGAGGTCACGATGCGGCTCCGGCTGGACGGGGCGCTGGCCGGGTACCACAATCCGCACTGCGCCCGGGTGCACCCGGCCAAGCTGGTGCGCGGGCTGGCCGAGGCGGTGGCGGCGCGCGGGGTACGGATCCTGGAGTCCACCCCGGTGACGGCGATCGCGCCCGGCCGGGTCAGCACTCCGTTCGGCACCGTCCGCGCCGACCGGATCGTACGCGCCACCGAGGGGTTCACCAGTGCGCTGGAGGGCGAGCGGCGCACCTGGCTGCCGATGAACTCCTCGATGATCGTCACCGAACCGCTCCCCGACCGGCTGTGGAAGCGGCTCGGCTGGGAGGGTCAGGAACTGCTGAGCGACGCCACCCATGCGTACACCTATGGGCAGCGCACCCCCGACGGGCGGATCGCGATCGGCGGCCGGGGTGTGCCGTATCGTTTCGGCTCACGCACCGACCGGAGCGGGCAGACCTCGGCGGACACCGTGCGGGCCCTGCGCTCGATCCTGACCTCCCTCTTCCCGGACACCGCGGACACCGCCATCGACCACACCTGGTCGGGGGTGCTGGCCGTGCCCCGCGACTGGTGTGCCTCGATCGACTTCGACCCGGCCACCGGGCTGGGCTCCGCCGGCGGCTATGTCGGCCACGGGGTGGCCGCCACCAATCTGGCCGGACGCACCCTGTGTGATCTGCTGCTGGGCCGCTCCACCGAACTCACCGGACTGCCCTGGGTCGGCCACCACACCCGCAAGTGGGAACCGGAGCCGCTGCGCTGGCTCGGCGTGCACGGGATGTACGCCGCCTATCGCGCGGCCGACCGGATCGAGGCCGCCGGCCGGACCACGACCTCCCCCATCGCCCTGCTCGCCGACCGGATATCTGGACGCTGACCCATGAACCACAGCACCGCCACCGCCAAGGCCACGGGTGAGTCCGGGGCCGCCGACCATACACGGGCCGCCCGCCGGGCGGGGCTCGCCTCCTTCATCGGCACCACCGTCGAGTGGTACGACTTCTACATCTACTCCACCGCCTCCGCGCTCGTCCTCGGCGATGTCTTCTTCGGTGGCGGCGGTGGTACGACCGGCGCGCTGGAGGCGTTCGGCACCCTGTGGCTGGGGTTCCTCGCCCGGCCGATCGGCGGTCTGCTCTTCGGACACCTCG
Source organism: Streptomyces sp. NPDC045899 (assembly GCF_056431485.1). Classification (NCBI taxonomy): domain Bacteria; kingdom Bacillati; phylum Actinomycetota; class Actinomycetes; order Kitasatosporales; family Streptomycetaceae; genus Streptomyces; species Streptomyces sp. NPDC045899. The sequence goes on along the minus strand of NZ_JBWKKP010000005.1, from coordinate 90,660 downwards.
GCGACCGTATCGGCCGTAAGAAGACGCTGGTCACCACCTTGCTGATGATGGGCATCGCCACCACCCTCATCGGACTGCTGCCCGGCTACGACGAGGTCGGGGTGGCCGCGCCCGCGGCTCTGGTGGTGCTGCGCATGCTCCAGGGCATCGCGGTCGGCGGCGAGTGGGGCGGCGCGGTGCTCATCGCCAGTGAGCATGCGCCCAAGGGACGGGCGTTGTCCTTCGGCGCCTTCGCCCAGCAGGGCTCACCCGCCGGATCGATCCTGGCCACCGGGATGTTCGCGCTGCTCACCCAGCTTCCGGACGAGTCGTTCGACGCCTGGGGCTGGCGCATCCCCTTCCTCTTCTCCGCCGTGATGGTGGTGATCGGCCTGGCGGTGCGGCTGAAGGTCGAGGAGTCCCCGGAGTTCTCCCGGCTGCGCGAGGAGAAGCGGGTGGCGCGGGTCCCGCTGCGGGACCTGGTCACCGGACACCCCGGAACCCTCGTGCTCGGTGTGCTCGCCAGCTCGATCGGCATCGCCGCCACGTACTTCATCACCACGTTCATCCTGTCGTGGGCCACCGGCGATCTGGGCATGGACCGCTCCACCATGCTCAATGTGCTGCTCGTCTACAGCGTGGTGCAGTTCTTCGTCCAGCCCTTCGGGGTGGTGCTGGCCGAGCGCTTCGGTCCGCGCCGGACCGTGGCCACCCTGCTGGGCCTCAACTTCTGCCTGGTACCGGTGATGTACGCCTGTGTCTCGACCTCGGACGCGGTGCTGGCGGGCCTGGGCATCTGTCTGCTGGGGGTCACCGGCGCGATGAACTACGCGATCCTGGCCGGACTGCTGGCCGCCGCGTTCCCCATCGCGGTGCGCTACACCGGTATCTCGCTCTCCTACCAGCTGTGTTCGGCGCTCATCGGCGGTACGGCACCGCTGGTCGGCGAGTGGCTGCTGCGCTCCTCCGGCGGCTCGATCGTGCCGGTGGTGATCTACCAGATGGTGCTGGTGGTGGTGTCCCTGATCTGTTCGGTGGCCCTGCTGGCACGGGCACGGACGGTCCGCGACTGACCGCCGTCACGGACGGACCGGAGCCCGTGGCGGTGCCGCCGCTGCGGGCTCCGTACGCGAGCGCTGCTCAGCCCGCCCCGGGGGCGGACATCACCAGCTCGAACGGGGCCGAGCCGCACGGCTCCCCGTTGATCTGGAGCTCCACCGTGTGCTCCCCGGGGTGGAACACCCGGGTGCTGATCTGCCGGAAGGAGCGCACCCGGCTCAGGGTCTCCGACTGCCCCGGCTCCAGGGTGGTCGTGGTCAGCTTGTACACCTTCGGGGCGGTGCCGCCGTTGGCCTTGCGGTAGTGGACGAGGTAGTCGATGGCCAGCCGCAGGGGGGTGGTGCCGGTGTTCTCCAGGGTGAAGCCGAAGCGCAGTTCCCCACCGACCCGGACGACCGGCTCGGCCACCGTGGGACCGGAGACGGCCAGCGTGGTGACGGGTTCGAAGCCCAGCAATGACAGGGCGCGTGGATCGCCGCGCTTCACCACCGTGCGCAGGGCGTGCCGGATCACCCGGGGCGTCTCGGCGCCGGGTGCCGCGGCCCAGGCGGTGGCGGTCTCCACGGCCAGCTCCGGCCGGTCGTGGCTGATGTCGTTGAGGTGGTTGGCCACCGAGCGCCGCACATACTCCGAGGGGTCCCGGTACAACGCGTGGAGCAGCGGCAGGGTGGCCTCGGGCCGGGCGAAGAGCGCGGGCACCCGGACCGCCCAGGGCAGCCGCGGCCGGGTGCCCTCGCTGGCGAGCCGCCGCACATGCTCATCGGGGTGGGCGGTCCACTCCGCTATCACCGCCATGGCCCGGTCCGGATCGGCGTTCAGCAGCCGCCGGATGGCGTATTCGCAGGTCAATCGAGGTGTGAGCGCGGCGAGCAGGCCGAGCGCGTCCTCGAAGACATCCCCCGGGTCCTCGGGACGCTCCGCCAGGTGCTCCAGCGCCCGCGCCGCCACGGCCTCGCTCACCGGCCAGATCAGCCAGCCGGTGAAGCCCTCGTCGCCGAGCGCGGCCCGCACCCGCCCGGCCAGCTCCGGGTAGTCGCCCCGCAGATCGGTGAGCAGGGCGTCGCGGACGAGGTCGCTGCGCTGCCGCAGCCCCCGTCCGTCCAGCGCCGTCACCGTGGCCCGGACGGCGGTGAGCGGCCGCCCCGGGTCCACGGCCTCCATCCGGGCTGCGAGGTCCGCCACCACCCCGGCCCCCAGCAGTTCGTCCGCGGTCGGCACGGAGCGTCCCCCTGTCATCAGTGCGATCGGGCGGTGTCCGGACGTGTGCTCCGGAGAACCGCGGGATTCACTTTAACAGTGGGCATCGGGCGCCCCGGGCGGGCGAGTTCACACGCACGGGAATTCCGTGCGCGGCCGTCCGGAGAACCGAAAGCGGACCACCGGTCCCTTTCTTTTCCGGCACAGGTCCTTTTGCCGGGGCGTTACGCCGTCTTATGCTGCGCGATACGCACGGAGCCGACTACCCCCGGAAAGGGGCAGTGGCAATGCAATCGAGTACGGACACCTCCCTGCGGCCCGACGACGGAGACGCCTTCCGGCAGGCGCTCCGGTCGGTCCAGAAGCGCTCACGGCTCCCGGTCGTCTTCGGCGGCCAGGTGTGCGAGGGCGTCCTGCGGCTGTCCCAGTTCGCCGGGGTGCGGACGGCGGCGCTGCGCGGGCTCGGCATCAGATCGGCGGCCGGTCTGGGCGGCCGGGTCCTGGCCAGTGCGCGGCCCGCCTCGGTGGCCGACTACGAGGCGGCCCGGTCGATCACCCATGACTACGACGGCCCGGTGTCCGCGGAGGGCATACGGTCCGTGGTCGCCGTCCCCGTCGTGGTCGCCGTCCCCGTCGTGGTCACCGGAACGGTGCGCGGGGTGCTGTACGGCGCCAGCCGTACCGTCACCTCCCTCGGCGACCGGACCACGGACACGGTGGTCGATGTCTCGCGGCGACTGGCCGGGGAGCTCGCGGTACGGGACGAGGTGGACCGGCGGCTGCGCCTCCAGCGCGCGGCGGAATGCGAACCCGCCGGCCCCGACGAGCGGTTCAGGGCCGAGGAGGTCCGTGAACTCCACGCCGAACTGCGGCTGATCGCCCAGGCCGTGGGGGACGAGGCGCTGCGCGCCCGGCTCTGTGCCGCTTCCCGGCGGCTGGCCGGACTCGGCTCCGCCACCCCGCAGCCGGAGGTCTCGCTCGCCCCCCGGGAGCTGGATGTCCTCGCCCAGATCGCGCTGGGCTGCACCAACGCCGAGGCCGCCGACCGGCTCTCGCTGCGCCCCGAGACCGTCAAGGCGTATCTGCGCGGCGCCATGCGCAAGCTGGACGCCCGGACCCGTTTCGAGGCCGTGGTCACCGCCCGCCGCCGGGGCCTGCTCCCGTGACGGCGGGGCCCGCTCCCCTGACGGCCGGTCCTCAGGCGAGCAGCGGGGCCAGCCGGTCGGCGTGCTCCCGCAGGACCGCGATCAGCTCACGGTTGGGCTGGGCCACCCGCGCCGGCGGGCCGGACAGGGCGAGCCCCGCGACCAGGGCACCGGTGGCGGGATGGCGTACCGGAACGGCGAGACAGCCGCGGTCCGGACGCAGTTCACCGCACTGCCGCGCGAGTTGGCCGGCGGACACCTCCTTGAGCTCGGCGGTCAGCCCGGCCCGGTCGGTGATGGTGTGCCGGGTGAACCGGCGCGGTTCGGGGAGGGCGAGGCCGTCGGTGTCGTCCCCCGCGGCCCCGGTGTCCTCGGCGAGCAGCAGTTTGCCCAGCGCGGAGGCGTGCGGATGGCGGGCCAGCAGGGCTTCCTCGGACGGCGGGTGGTCGGGGTCGGGATCGGTCAGCACGATCCGCCCGGTGGTGAGGTCGGCCAGGTGCACGCCCCAGCGGATCACCTCCCGGAGGTGGTCGAGCACGGCACGGGCGGCGGTCGGCAGCCGCGGGGCGACGGGGACGCACAGCCGGGCGGCCCGGCGGCCGAGCGCGAAACCGCCCAGGCCCGGCAGCCGGACCAGGTACTCCTCGGCGACCAGCAGGTTGAGCAGCCGGTAGGTGGTCGCCGAGGGCAGTCCGACGGCGTGCGAGATCTCCTTCGCGGTCGCCCCCGGCCCGATCGCGATCACCTCCTCCAGTACGGCGAACGCGTTGCGCACCGCCCGCGGCTGGCGTCCGGGCAGGGCGGCGGGCTCCCTCGGCGGGCTCATCCGCGCTCCCGCGGGGCGACCGGGCCGTGGAGCAGATCGGCGGCGCTGGTCTCGTCGTAGACCCCCACCCCCGCGAGCTGCCGGGGGCGGCGCAGCCGCAGCCAGCCGAACCACAGCGCACCGGCGGCCGGGACCGCGCCGATCGCCACCAGGGCCCAGCCGGACCGGGTGGTGACGAAGGCGCCCAGGACCACCATGAGCACCGGTGCGCAGACCGCCGTGACCAGCACCGGCGCGACGGTGAGTTCGCCGATGCGGTGCAGGAAGACGGGGGCCGCGAGACAGATCAGCAGATAGGCCACGAGATAGCCGAAGGCGGAGGTGTTGAGCAGCGCCGGCAACGCACGGCTCGCGTCCACACCCGCGAGCCGCAGCGCCACGGGCACGGCGGCCAGCGGTGGCAGGGCGACGGCGATGGCGAGGTGCGGCGTACGGTGCCGGGGGTGGGCGGCCCCGAGGGCGCGGGGCGCGATGCCCTCCCGGCCCATCGAGAACAGCACCCGGACCAGGGCGGTGGCGCTGGCCAGCGCGGCGGCGAAGAAGGACAGCGCGATCCCGCCCTCCAGCAGCACCGAGAGCCAGGGCAGCCGCTGGGCGGTGGCCAGGGTCTCCACCGGTTCCCGCTGCCCCGCGAGCCCGCCGGGGACCTGGTCGAGGCCGAGCTGCTGGGCGGAGGCGGCGAGCAGCAGGAGCAGCCCGGAGGCGCCGGCCGTCCACTGCACGGCGCGCGGCACCGTGCGGAACGGGCGGCGGGCCTCGACCCCGAGGGCCGCGGCCGCCTCGAAGCCGATGAAGGCGGCGAGCGCGGGCAGCACCCCGGCGGCCGTGGCGCCGAGGTCGGGGCGCGCCAGACCGAGGGCGTGCAGATGGTCCGGGAGTCCGTGGCGGGCCAGCAGCGTTCCGAAGATCGCCAGCATCAGGGTGATCGAGACCGCCTCGAGCAGCAGCATCACCCGCGCGGCCAGCCGGATGCCGAGCACCATCAGGGCGGTCGCGGCGGCGGCGAGCACCAGCAGGAGGGTGATGAAGACCGGGGCGGTACGGCCCGCGCCGACCCCGGTGCGGGCGAGCAGGATGCCGAGGTAGTTGGCCGAACCGCTGAGGGCGGCCATGGTCAGCGCGCCATAGCCGACCAGCAGCGCACAGCCGCTGGTGAAGGCGGCGATGGGTCCCAGGCCCTTGGCGGTGAGACTGTACAGCGACCCCGCCGCGGCCATCCGCCGGGTGAACTGGCCGACGCACGAGCCGACGAGCAGGGCCACGACGGTGGCGACGGCGAACGACCAGAGGGTGGCGGACCCGGCCAGGGAGGCCACGATCGCGGGGGTCGCGGCCATGGCGGCGGTCGGGGCGGCGCCGGACACCGACTGGGCGAGCACCTGGAGCGGATCCAGCCGCCGCCGGGCCAGCCCGTGCACCGGGGACCGGGCCCGCAGCCGGTGCGGCTCACGGGTGGCGGCCTCGGCCAGGGCCACATACCCGGCGGTACGCGGCGACCTCGGCAGCCGCTCCTCCACCGGGGGCCCTCGCCGCTCGCCGGGACGCATCGGGCTCCTCCCGTGTGCTGGGGACCGGGCCGCCTGGAATCCTCGCGGAAGGCGGCCGGGAATTGTGTCCGCGCGGTCCTTCGTGGCGAACAAGGTAACGCACGGTGGCGCGCGGTCCCACCGCCCGGACCGAATGAGAATTCCCGGTGCGCGATTCCCGGGTTATGAGAATGCACGCCCGGGGCATTCCCCGGTGGCGCGAGAGCGGCGGGCCGGGATTTCCCGGCCGGGAGACCGAGCCTTGACCGCCCGGTGACGGCCCCGCGAACGTCGGTGCCCATCGCCATCCGCCTCGACCAGATCCCTGGGAGGATCCATGGACGCGGGGAGAACATCCAAACTCACCGGCTCGCTGGGAGTCCGGTCGGTCGTCTTCATGGTGGTGGCCGCGGCGGCGCCGCTCACCGTCATCGCCGGGGCGGTCCCGGTGGGCATCGCGCTCGGCAACGGGGCGGGGTTCCCCGCCACCTTCGTGGTGTGCTGCGCGATCCTCACCCTGTTCGCGGTGGGCTTCTGCGCCATGACCCGCCACGTACCGCACGCGGGCGCCTTCTACGCCTACGTCCAGCGGGGCCTGGGCCGGGTGACCGGTCTGGGCTCGGCGTTCCTGGCGCTGGCCGCGTACACCGCCGTCCAGCTCGCGGTCTACGGCTACTTCGGCGCCACCCTGCGGGATCTGGTGGTGCACTACGGCGGGCCGGGGCTGCCGTGGCCGCTGTACGCGTTCGCCGCGCTCGGTCTGGTGGCGGTGCTCGGCTACCGGCATATCGAGCTGTCCAGCCGGGTGTTGGGGGTGCTGCTGGTGTGCGAGGTCGGCATCGTGCTGGTCTTCGACCTGGTGGTGACCGTCCGGGGCGGGGATTCGGGACTGTCCACCGCACCGCTGCACCCCTCGGAGATCGGCTCGGGATCGCCCGGCATCGGCATCATGTTCGCCATCGCCAGCTTCCTGGGTTTCGAGGCCACCGCCGTATTCCGGGACGAGGCCCGCGACCCCGAACGCACCGTCCCGCGCGCCACCTATCTCGCCCTGCTGCTGATCGGCGGCTTCTACGCGCTGTCGTCCTGGGCGCTGGTGTCCGCCTGGGGCGAGCGGAAGGCGGTGGGCGAGGCGGGTTCCGATCCGGCGGGCATGCTGATCGCCTCGGTGACCCGCTACCTCGGCGGCGCTGGCGGCGATCTGGTCCGGATCCTGCTGGTGACCAGCCTGTTCGCGGCGCTGCTGTCGTTCCACAACGTGGTGGCGCGCTATGTGTTCTCGCTGGGGCGGTCCTCGGCCCTGCCCCCGGCCTGGGGCCACTGCCACCCCCGCCACGGCTCGCCGCACCGGGCGTCGCTGACGCAGAGCGCGGCCGCCCTGGTCCTGCTGGCGGTGTTCGCGGCGGCCGGTCTCGACCCGGTCAGCGAGGTGTTCGCGTGGATGGCCGGGACCGCCACGCTGGGCGTGCTGGTGCTGATGTCGCTCACCTGTCTCGCGGTGATCGTGTTCTTCCGGCGCACCCGGGCGGACACCCGCCCCTGGCATACCCTGATCGCCCCGCTGCTGGGTCTGGCAGGACTGTGCGGCGCTCTGGTGCTGACCGTGTCGAACTTCCCGCTGCTGATCGGTGGTTCCACCGGACTCGCCGTGTCCATCGAGGCGGTGCTCGCCACCTTCTTCGCCGCCGGTGTGGTGCTCGCGAAGCTGCGGGACGGCGCCGCCCGCACCCCCGGACACCATCCGGAACCGCCCGACCCGACCCACCGTGAACTGGAGGAACTGGCATGAGCACCGCGCCCCTCGCGGCCACCGCCGCCCATCCGCTGGACATGGTCACCGAGGAGGAGATCCGTACCGTCAGGGAGGTGCTGACCGGTGCCGGACTGCTCACCGGGAGCGTACGCATGGCGTTCTGCGCACTGGAGGAGCCGGAGAAGGCCGTGGTGCTGGCCCACACCCCCGGTGCGCCGGTCGACCGCCGCTTCCGGACCCTGCTGCTGGACCTGGCCACCGGCGGCTCCCGTGACGTCATCGTCTCGGCCACCCGCTCCGCGGTGGACCGGGACACCGAGCTGGATCCGGCGGTGACCGGCCAGCTCCCCATCACCGACACCGAGTTCGACCTGGTGGAAGAGGTGCTGCTGGGCAGTGAGGAGTGGTGCTCGGCCCTCAAGCGCCGTGACCTCGATCCCGGTTCGGTGCGCACCGTCCCGCTGTCGGCGGGGGCGTACGACGACCACCCCGCCGAGGCGGGCCGCCGGATCGTCCGTGCGCTGGGCTTCCAGCAACTGCACGACAGGGACCACCCGTGGGCCCATCCGGTGGACGGTCTGGTGGCCTTCGTGGACCTCACCCGCCGCGAGGTGCTCCGGGTCGTCGACCACCGCAACCACCCGGTCCCGGCCGAGCCCGGCAACTTCGACGACCCCGAGCAGACCGGTCCGTACCGCACCACGCTGCGGCCGATCGAGATCACCCAGCCGGAGGGGCCCGGTTTCACCCTCGAGGGCAATGAACTGCGCTGGGAGAACTGGAGCCTGCGGATCGGGTTCAACGAACGCGAGGGGCTGACCCTGCACCAGATCGCCTTCGACGAACGGCCGGTGGTCTACCGGGCGTCCGTGGCCGAGATGGTGGTGCCCTACGCCGACCCCTCCCCGGTGCGCTTCTGGCAGAACTACTTCGACTGCGGCGAGTACATGTTCGCCCGCTACACCAACTCGCTCGAGCTCGGCTGCGACTGCCTCGGAGAGATCACCTACGCCGATGTGGTGATCGCCGACGATCTCGGTGAGCCCTCCGTGATCCGTAACGCCATCTGTCTGCACGAGGAGGACTACGGCGTCCTGTGGAAGCACAGCGACATGTTCGCGGGCTCCAGCGAGACCCGCCGCCAGCGCCGCATGGTGATCTCGTTCTTCACCACCATCGGCAACTACGACTACGGCTTCTACTGGTACCTCTACCTCGACGGCACCCTCCAGTGCGAGACCAAGGCCACCGGGGTGGTGTTCACCTCCGCCTACCCGGAGGAGGGCCACCGGTTCGCCAGCGAGATCGCCCCCGGTCTGGGCGCCCCCTACCACCAGCACCTGTTCTCCGCCCGGCTGGACATGATGGTCGACGGTCCGCGCAACGCGGTCGACGAGGTGGACGCGGTGCGGGTGCCGATCGGCCCGGACAACCCGTACGGCAACGCCTTCGCCGAACAGCGCACCCGGCTCACCCGGGAGTCTCTCGCCCAGCGTCCGGCCGACGGTTCCAGGGCCCGCACCTGGCACATCGTCAACCCGGAGCGGACCAATCGGTTCGGCCGCCCCACCGGCTACGCCCTCCACCCCGAGGGCGGTCCCACGCTGTTGGCCGACGACTCCTCGGTCATCCGCGGCCGCGCGGCCTTCGCCACCCGGCATCTGTGGGTCACCCCCTACCACCCCGATGAGCGCTATCCGGCGGGCGACTTCGTGAATCAGCACCCGGGCGGCGCGGGACTGCCCGCGTGGACGGCGGCCGACCGCGCGGTGGACGGCGAGGACATCGTGGTGTGGCACACCTTCGGACTCACCCACTTCCCGCGCCCCGAGGACTGGCCGGTGATGCCGGTGGACTACGCGGGCTTCACCCTCAAACCGGTCGGCTTCTTCGACCGCAACCCCACCCTGGACGTACCGCCCGGCACCGGTGGCCACTGCCACGGCAAGGGCTGAGGGGGCGGCTTGCGGTGATGGCGCTCGCGGCGCTGCTCGGACTGCTCGGCAGCGGCTGCTGTCTGGCGGCCCACCGGACACGGCCACCGCGCCGCTGGGTACCGCATCTGGTGATGGCCGCCGCCATGGTGGCCATGGCCCTGCCCGGGGCGGCCGATCCGCTCGGGCCCGCGCTCTGGTGTCCCGTCCTGGCCGCCGCCACCGGCTGGACCGCGCTGACGGAGGCCGAACCACCGCGGGTCCGGCTGCCGGTGGCACTCGATCTGCTGGCCATGGCAGCGCTGTCCTTCCTGCACTGGCGCGGTGCGGCGGGGGGCGGCACCACAGCCGCGGTGGCCCACACCCACTCCGGCGCCGGGACCGGCCGGGGCGTCACCGCCGTGTCCTGGTACGGCGGAGGCACCGGCCTCACCCTGGCCGCCCTCGTAGTGATCGCCCTGTGGGCCGCGGCCCGCATGGCCCTGCTGCGCCGTGTCCGGACCCGGCGGGGACGGGCCGGGCTCGGCGCTCTCGCCACCGCGGGCGCCCTCGGCCTGATGCTCCCGTGAGCCGTGCGGACCCCGCCCCGGCGACACCCCTGCGCATCCCACCCTCCGACACCTCCCCCCCTCCGACAGCTCCTCACCCTCCGAGAGAAGGACGAACCATGACCACCACACTGGACAACGTCGTCTCCCCCGCCGTGCGCGACTTCCTCGCGGGCGACCGGAAACTGCTGATCGACGGCGAGTGGGTGGACGCCGCGGCCGGCGCCACCTTCGCCACCCACGACCCGGCCACCGGACGGAAGCTCACCGAGGTGGCCCTCGCCACCGCCGAGGACGTCGACCGGGCCGTGGCCGCCGCCCACCGCGCCTTCGAGGGCCCCTGGAGCCGCATCACCCCGTCCGAGCGTCAGCGTCTCGTCTGGCGGATCGGTGACCGGCTGCTGGAGCGCGCCGAGGAGTTCGCCCAGCTGGAGTCGCTCGACAACGGCAAGTCGGCGGGGGTGGCCCAGGCGGTGGACGTCACCTGGGCGGCGGACATCTTCCACTACTACGCGGGCTGGGCCACCAAGGTGGAGGGCAGGACGATCCCCGTCTCGGTGCCCTGGGTGCCGGACGCGCAGTGGCACGCCTACACGCTCCGCGAGCCGGTGGGGGTGTGCGGGCAGATCATCCCGTGGAACTTCCCGCTGCTGATGGCCGCGTTCAAGGTGGCCCCGGCCCTGGCCACCGGCAACACCGTCATCCTCAAGCCCGCCGAGCAGACCCCGCTGACCGCGCTGCTCCTCGGCGAGGTCATCCAGGAACTCGGCCTGCCGCCGGGCGTGTTCAACATCCTCACCGGGTACGGCGAGGCGGGTGCCGCCCTCGCCGCCCACGACGGTGTGGACAAGGTGGCCTTCACCGGTTCCACCGAGGTCGGCAAGAAGATCGTGGACGCGGCGCGGGGCAACCTCAAGAAGGTCTCCCTGGAACTCGGCGGCAAGAGCCCCAACATCGTCTTCGCCGACGCGGATCTGGACGCGGCGGTGCCCGGGTCGGCCAACGCCTGGCTGTTCAACCACGGGCAGTGCTGTGTGGCGGGCACCCGGCTCTTCGTGGAGGACACCATCTTCGAGGAGTTCACCCAGGCCGTCGCGGACTTCGCCGGACAGGCGGTGCTCGGTCCGGGCCTGGATCCGGACACCCAGGTCGGCCCGCTGATCGACCAGGAACAGCTGGACCGGGTCACCGGCTATCTGCGGCAGGGGCTGGCCGATGGCGCCCGCGCGCTGACCGGCGGTGGCCGCCACGGCGACACCGGCTTCTACGTCCAGCCGACCGTCCTGGTGGACGTACGGCCCGAGGCGAGCGTGGTGCGCGAGGAGATCTTCGGACCGGTGGTGGTCGCCCAGCCGTTCAGCGCCGCGGAGGGCGTGGCGGCACACGCCAATGACACCGACTTCGGTCTCGCGGCCGGGGTGTGGACCCGTGACCTCTCACGGGCCCACCGGGTCGCCCGGCAGCTCAAGGCCGGGACGGTCTGGGTCAACACCTACAACGCCTTCGACACCGCGATGCCCTTCGGCGGCTACAAGCAGTCCGGCTGGGGCCGGGAGCTCGGCGAGGGCGCGATCGACCTCTACACCCAGGTCAAGGCGGTCAACGTACAGCTGTGACAGCGGGGTCGTCCCCCTGGGGACGGCGGGCCCCCGTACCCGCCGTCCCCGGTCCGGTCCGGGGGTCAGCTCAGTCCGGCGAACTCCTGGCGCAACCGGGCGGTCAGCTCCGCCGGGGCCTTGTCCGGCGAACCGGTGTCGTACGGCGGCTGCGGGTCGTACTGGAGCATCAGCTGGACGGTCTGGGCGACGGTGTCCCCGGCGAGCCGCCCGGCCAGGGCCAGGGCCATGTCGATCCCGGCCGAGACCCCCGCCGCGGTGACGTACTTGCCGTCGAACACATAGCGTTCGTCCACGGCCTGCGCCCCCAGCTCCGCGAGCCCTTCCATGGCGGTCCAGTGGGTGGTGGCGCGGCGGCCGGTGAGCAGCCCGGCCGAGCCGAGGATCAGCGATCCGGTGCACACCGAGGTCGTCCAGGTCGTGGTGGCGTCCACGGCCCGCAGCCATTCGAGCACCGCGGGGTTCTTCTGCTGCTCGCCCGGGAACGGGCCGCCGGGCACGAGGACGATGTCGGGCCGTGTCACCTCCTCCAGGGTGGCCCCGGCCACCAGCTGGAGGCCGCCGCTGTCGTTGCCCACCGGACCGCGCCGCTCGGCCACGAACACCGGCTCGGCGCCGGGCAGTGAGGCGAGCGTGTCGTACGGGCCGACGGCGTCGAGCGCGGTGAAGTGTTCGTAGAGCAGGATCGCGATCTGCACGAGGGTGCCTCTCGGTCGGTGTGATGACGCCTGGCGGTGGACCGCCGGGCGGGCTGGCGGGGAGCGCGTCGCGGGGCGCGGATGCCCGGGAACGCGTCCTCAGGGGTGGAAACGGCGCCGGTACTCGGCGGGGGCCGCGCCCAGGTCACGGACGAATGCACGGCGCATGGCCTCGGGTGTGCCGTAGCCGCAGGCGCGGGACACCTCCTCGATCCCGTCGTCGGTGTCCTCCAGCAGCCGCCGCGCCACCTCCAGCCGCGTCTGGTCCACATAGCGGCCGGGCGAGGTGCCGACCTCCTCCCGGAAGGCGCGGGCGAAGTGGCGGGGCGACAGGTTCGCCCGTTCGGCCAGGGCGGTGACGGACAGATCCGCACCCGGGTGTTCGGCGATGTACTGCTGGATGTCGCGCAGCGGACGGCGCTGGGCGCTCTGCGCCGCGAGCTGGACGCTGAACTGCCGCTGACTGCCGGGACGGCGGAGGAAGACCACCAGATAGCGGGCGACGGTGAGGGCCACCTCGCGGCCGAGGTCCTCCTCCACGAGGGCGAGCGCGAGGTCGATACCGCTGGTGACCCCGGCGGAGGTGGACACCGTCCCGTCGCGGATGAAGATGGGATCGGGGTCCACCTCCACGGCCGGGAACCGCTGCGCCAGCCCCTCGCACAGCGCCCAATGGGTCGTCACCCGGCGTCCGTCCAGCAATCCGGCCGCGGCCAGCGCGTAGGCGCCGGTGCACACCGACACCAGACGGAGTGCCGCCGGGGCGGTCTCGCGCAGCCACTCCACGACGCCGGGATCCATCGCCCGGGTGCCCTCGCCGCCCGGGACGATCAGGGTGTGCGGGGCGGGGGCGCCGCGCAGCGCCAGGTCCGGAACGACCGTCAGTCCGCTGGAGGTGCGCACCGGTGAGCCGTCGAGGCTGCCGGTCCTGATGTCGTACGCGCCGGGGACCGCCGAGGCCGCGCCGGTGAAGACCTCCAGCGGGCCGGTGAAGTCCAGGCTCTGTACGCCGTCGAAGAGCACGATGAGCACGGTGCGCCGTTCCATGGGTCCATGCTGGCCGTTGGGAACGGTGGCAGCAATGACGCGCTTCCCACCTTTACTGCCATGCCCGTCGGTGCCCGGAATCTCGTGATCATCGCCACAACGGAGCGCGGGCGCTGGCCGCGCGCCCCATCCGCACACCCGCTCCACCAGAAGGGGAACGCGCTCCGGATCCGCGTCCACGTGGCGTCCGGACGCCCGGGGCCCCCGTTGACTGCCGCCGTCCGGGCCGACCAAGGTAGGGCGAATCCCGGGGGCGGCGTCCCCTTGAGAACCCCAGGGGAGTTGAGGCGGAGATGGACCAGAAGCGTCGTCCCGAGAGACCGGTGCGTCCGGACGGCGCCGTGGACCGGCCGGACCATCCGCTGTTCGCCGCGATCCTGCGGGCCGCGCTGGAGGGCCGGACCGGGGCGGTCGTCGTGGACCTGTCCCGGGTGCGTACGGTCACGGCGGACGGTATGCGCGGACTGCTGGACTGCGTACGCTCGTTACGGATGCTGGGCGGCACGCTGTACCTGGCGGCCGCTCCCGAGGCCGTCGCGCGGCTGCTGCGGCTGACGCTGGTCGGCACCGGGGTGGGGCTGTTCCCCACCGTGACGGAGGCTCAGCGGGCCGCTGCCACCCCCGGGAGCGGTACGGCCCCGGGGACGGAGCGAGCGGCGACCACGGCCCGGGAGACCGAACTGGAGCGGCTCCGCCGCGAGACCGCGGATCTGCGCGGCAAGCTCCGCTCGCATCCGCTGATCGCCCAGGCGCAGGGCATCCTGCTGGAGCGCTACCGGCTGGCCGGCCCGGAGACGGCGTTCACCCTTCTGAAGGAGAGCTCACAGGCGCACAACGTGAAGCTGCGCACTCTCGCGGCTGCGCTCGTGGCCGTACCGCGTCCGGCGCCCGGCAGCGCGTGGTGGTTCCCGGGCCGGGTGCGCCGTCCGGCTCCCCCGCTGCCGCTGCTGCCGGAGATGGACGACACGGGCGCCAACCGCGGCGCGGTGGTGAAACGGGTCCTGCACCAAGCCCTGGAGACGGTGGGTTCGGACATGGGGGACCTCCAGCTCGTCGATCCGGCACGGCGGCTGCGGATGGAGCAGCACCACGGCTTCGACCAGGAGTTCATCGACTTCTTCGCGGTGGTCGGCGAGGGGGAGACGACCTGCGCCCTGGCGGCCGAGCGGGCCCGCCCCGTCATGTCGGACATCGCCACCGACCGCGTGTTCTCCCCCGAGGCTCGGGACATCATCCTCGCAACCGGCTCCCGCACCGTGCACAGCTTCCCGATGACCGGCGGTTCGGGCCGGGTCGTCGGGGTGTTCTCCCTGCATGTGACGGAGTCCGGCCGGAGCCTCGCGGCGGGCGAGGAGCGGATCCTCGCCCAGCTCGCCGCGCAGGGGGGCGCCTGGCTGGAATGGCACGAGCAGACGGTCCTGCGCGACGCCCTCGAACACCTGCACCAGCGAGCCCGTCGCGACCGCGGTACGCCGTCCGCCGCCTCCGGCCCCCCGCACGGGTGAGGACGGCCTTGACGGGCGGCCCGGCCGGGTACCCCTGGCGTGAACGGGTTCCTCGGGGCCCCGGCGTTCGGGAGGACGATCATGGCGGTACCGGCCCTCGCCCGCTCCGGCAGCGCCTCCGCGCCGCGGATGCTCCAGATCTACCTCAACGACCATCTGGCCGGTGCCACGGCAGGCGTCGGGCTCGCCCGCCGGCTGGTCCGTGACCACCGGCACTCGGCGTACAGCGGTGAGCTGACCCGGCTCAGGGCGGAGGTCGCACGTGACCGCAAGGCCCTGCTGTGGTGCATGGCCGCGCTCGACGTACCGACCCGCCGCTACAAGGTCTACGGGGCGTGGGCGGGTGAGCGGCTCACCCGGCTGCGGCCCCGGGGCCGCAGCCGCCGCCGCTCGGGGCTGAACACGGTGCTGGAACTGGAGGCGATGCGGCTGGGGGTGGAGGGCAAGGCACTGCTGTGGCGCACCCTGCTCGCGGCGGCCGTGCACGACTCCCGTCTGGAGACCGGCCGTCTGGCGGAACTGCTGGACGCGGCGGGAGGCCAACTGGCCGTCCTGGACTCCCTGCACGCCCGCGCCGTCTCGGCGCTGGTCTCCCACGGCGACGCCCCGGCGCCCCGCCCCGAGGCGGCGTCCGCCTGACCCCCTCCCGGCGGATCCGCACGGCGGCCGTGGCAGGATGCGGAAGGCGGGGGGTGACGGGGGTGACCGAGGTGAAGAGTGACGGTGCGGCACGGCGGTCGGTGATCGCGGTGACCACGACGGGCCTGGTCGTCGGTATGGCGTTCCTGGCCGAACTCCTGTGGCTGTGGGGCATGGCCCATCCCTCTCCCGGGGAGGACAGCCCCGCCCTCGGCCTCTTCGCACTGCCGCTCTTCGTCCCGTGCGCGTTCCTGCTCGCGCTGGCCCTCACCGTGACCCTCGTCCTGCCCTCACTGTGGTGCGCGCGGCGGGTGGGCGCGCGGACCGGCCGGGAGGACGCGTGGTGGTGGCCACCGCTGCTGGGGGCCGCCGTGTCCGCCGCTCCCGTGGCGCTGACCGGACTGGCGGCGCTGCCCGCCGGGGCCGTGGCGGCGCCGGAGGTCTATCTGGTGTGGTGGGGGCTGGTCGCGGCGCTGGTCGCCCCCGGCACACTGTTGGCCCGGCTGGCCCGGCGCCGTGCCGTGGAGGGGCGCCCGCTCAGGGCGGTGCGCACCGTACTCGGCAGGGGTATCGGCGCCGTGGTGGTGTCCTTCGTGGCGGTCCTCGGCGGCGCCGCCGTGGTCGCCGCGTTCCTCAACTGAGCCCGGTCGCGGGTGGGTTCAGGGCCCGGCCCCGGAGGCGGGAGGCGGCACCACGGGCTGCGGGGCCGGTTCGGCGAGCCGCGGAGGGTGGTCGTAGCGCATCGCGACCGGACTTCCCGCGCCCTGCCGCCACAACCTGCTGAGCTCGGCGTTGGCCACGCGTTCGGCCGCGCGGTCGTCCGGCAGCGGCAGGTGGAGCGCCGTCAGCAGATCGAAGCGGTGCAGATCGAAGGCGACCGCCAGCACCTCGCCGTACGCCACCGCCGCGTGTACCGCGGCCGCGTAGGCGGCCCAGCAGATGACGGCCGGGGCCAGTGCCAGCAACAGCCACCCGTGCGACCGCCACAGCAGCGCCACCGAGAGGGGGACGACGGCGGCCGCGGTGACACAGAACCGGGCCGCCGCGTCCAGCGCGTCTCGGCCCTCGGCCACCGCACCGCGCATCCGGTCGCTCAGCACCGGCTCCAGCCGGGTCCACACCACCACCGCGTCCAGGCCGTAGAACCGTCCGGCGCGGCGCTCGGCCGCCGTGAGCGCGTTTCCGAGCCCGGTGGGACGCATCAGGTGGTCCTCCACCGGGAAACGGCTGCGCTGCCAGGCGCCGCGCTCGCCCTCGCGCTGTACGAGGGCGGCGGTCGGCACCGCGTTGCCGTGCGGCCAGCCGAGCGGACCCCGGCGCCGTCGCTGCAGCGCCGTGCACCAGGCGGCGGGCCAGGCGAGCCAGCGCGGCCAGTACCCCTCCAGCCAGCGCACCAGGGAGAGTTGCAGCGGCATGGTGATGACGCCGACGAGGGTCACCCCCAGCACGAGCAGCAGCAGCTCGCCCGCCTTCAGCCCGGCCGCCGTCCGCCAGGCCCGCTCGAACCGCACCGGATCGGGGGCGCCCGCCCACACCAGCACCAGGACGAACACGGTGCCCGCGGCGGTGGGCAGGGTCGAGACGAGGAAGAATCGGCCGGAGAGCGCGGGCGACAGGGGCTTCGCCACGCTGTCGAGCTTCACCGGCGCCCCCGTACCGCACCGCGTGCCGTCCGGCTCATCCCACCCATGCGGTCTCCCCGTGTCCCGGGTCCCTGGCACACCGGGGCGACTCCCCCGTGTCCATGAACATCATCCTGCTCTCCTCCCCGCACACCCCGCACCGGAAGAGATAGACCTCGTACTCGGTGGAACGTCCGGGCAGCGGCAGCAGTGGGTCGCCGACACCCGTGACATGTTCGAGGGGCGAGTCGTCGAAGTCGTCGGGGATCCGCTGTTCATCCGTCATGGTGTCCTCCCGGTGGCGGGAATGAGATAGGGGGCGAGGACCTCGGCCAGGGCCGGGTCGTTCAGATAGGTCCTGCGGCCGCCTCCCAGGGGATTTCCGGTCCCCTCGCAGGTGATGTTCCGTGCGACGCCCTCGAACTTCTCGGGCAGCGGGCCGAAGGACAGCGGATCCCGCCGGCCGTCGAGGTTCACCCAGCTCCGCACCCCCGGCGGCCGCTTCCCCCGGCCGTCCACGGGCGCGGGTTCGAGCCGGGGGAAGATGCCGTCCAGGCCCATCGGCGTCCCCATCGTCACCAGGAGTTCGACGGACAGCTCGGGCCGCTCCCACAGCGCCTCGTAGGCGATGACGGAACCCATGCCGTGCGCGACCAGGACCCGCGGCCGCTGGGCGGCGACCGCTTCCGCGACGGTGTGCCGCGCCGCCTCCCGGCGGGTGTCGTCGGACAGGTAGGTGACGAACTCCCGGATGACGACGGGCAGCCAGTCCGGGATCGCGGGGAACCGCCGGCTGAGGGAGTTCATCAGGCCCCGGAGGGAGAACCTGCTCCGGGTGGTTCCCTCCGGCAGCAGTTGCTGTGCCGCGGTCACCACGTCCGGGTCGAGGCCGTCCGGTTCATCCGGATCCGGTCGCAGCACGGACCGGTAGGACAGCGTGCGCAGGTCCACACCGTCCGCGGAGACCGGAAGACCGGTCCTCAGCAGATGGGGGCCCAGTCCGGCGGTCCACGGATCCAGTTCGGACGGGTGGAGGAACAGCACCCGCGGCACGGGGGCGCAGGGCCGCCCCAGGGGAGTGCCGCGGTCGAGGTGCCAGGCCCGCGGAATCCCCTCGCCGTCCACGGTGACGGCCGCGGGCCGTCCGTCGGCGCCGGTCATGGCGGTGAACGCCTCGACGGCGCCGAGCCCCTCGGGGGCGCGGTCCTCGGCGGTGCCCGGACCGTCCAGCGGATAGACGGTCAGCCCGGACCGGGAGCCCAGCACCGCCGCCCTGCCCCCGGCCCATGCCACGAGGCCCAGATCGGGCAGGAGTTCGTCACGGGGGCCGAAGTGCACCCGGCGCAGCCGGTCCCCCTCCCCGGGAACGTGGCAGGACAGCATCAGGGGCGGCGGACCGGTGAACACCAGCACGGGCGTGGGCAGTCGGGTGTCGACCGCCATGGTGGGCGGACCGCCCGGCTGCCGGAACACCGTGGACGGCGCGGACCAGGGGCGCGCCGGGAACGGAGCGCGGGCCGGGTCGGGATCGGCGGTACGCGCGCTGCGCACATGGTTCGCGACGGCCAGGCTGACCACGCGGTAGCGGGTGACTCCGTGGGCGTCCACGGTGGTGGTGACCAGCCCCCGGACCGGCACCAGCGCCTCCCGCACCTCGTAGAGGGAGGGCGGGGCGCCCCCGGACGTTGCGCACCGGCGCTGGATGTCGGTGTCCGCCAGTCCCCCGCCCCGGGTGTCCGCGAGGATCTTCAGCGCGGGCCGGGTCCAGGGGTTGCGGGCGTCGGCGAGCAGCAGTTCCACCACGTCGTTCAGGGTCGTCGGCACTCCGGAGCCGACCCTTTCGGCCTCGCCGATGCCCTCCAGCGGCTCGCCCCTGGAGGCGATGAACCCGGCGAAGGCGCGTGCTGTGACGATCTGTTCCGTGGGGGCGGCCCGCTCGACGAGCGTCTCGGCGACCGCGTCGCTGAACGCCCGGCGCACGGGGGCGTCTTCCAGGCGGCGGTAGAAGGGCGCCGAACCGAGCGTCTCCTCGCACACGTTGCGCACCGCCCGCCGCCGCATATCGCGGGTGGCGGTGAGCCGGACGGTGAGCGCGGGCCGGTCGTCCGCGGTCAGCTCCCTGGTGTGCCGCCCCGCACGGCAGCCGACGAGCACCCGGCACACCCCTGCGTCGAGCAGGGGCAGCAGCACCTCCCGCACGATGGCCCGGGCATACGGTGTCTCGTCCAGGGCGTCGACCACGATGATCGGCTGGTCCCCGCGGCGGCGGAGCCGCGCCACCACGTCGTCCACACCGCGCGGCCCCTCGTCCGTGGCACCGAGCCGCGCGGCCAGCAGATGGAGCAGGGCGGTGCTGTGGGCGCCGACCGCCGACACCATGAAGGCCACCGGGCGGCCGGATTCCTCCCGTACCCACTGCATGAGCGTGGCCAGCAGGGTGGTCTTGCCACTGGCCTCGGGGCCCAGCACCAGGGCGAGCCGCGGAAAGGTGGCGGGGCCGTCGATCCACCGGGTCAGGGTCCGGAAGGTCGGCGCGTCCCGCGGATACCTCCACAGGGTGCGCTCCGCCGCGCCCCGCTCCGGTGATGCCACAAAGCCGGGGTTGGGCAGGAACCCGGTGTGCACACCATCGGTGAACCGCGGACTCGAGCGCGGCCGCGACACGGTGGCCTCGTCGGTCAGCAGGTCGATGAGGCCGACCACCTCGTCCAGTGAGATGTACGGCTCGGAGGTCGGCTCCCTCCGGCTGCGGTCCGCCAGCCGTTCCAGGGCGTCGGCGAACGCGTCGGTGAGCTTCCCCGGGCGGATCCCCGGCGCGGGGACGACGAGGGTGTCGAAGCCGAGGGCGGCGAACCGGTCCACCGCGATCTCCTGGCAGTCGTCCGCGATCAGCACCCGGCGGCCGCCGCCCGGGTCCTGGTGCCGGGTGGCGAGCAGCGCGCCGGCGCCCGTGGTCCCGTGGCCCGCCATATGGACGATCAGGGTGTCCGCTTCGGCGAGGCCCGAGGTGACCTCGTCGATCACTCGCCCGTACTCCCACTCGGGCGCGTCCGTGGTGACACGACTGATCACGCCGAACTCACCGAAGGCCACGGCGAGCCGGCGGCATGCGGACGCGGTGACCGGGTCCGCCCGGGTTCCGTCGGCGAAGCTGAGGAACCAGCGCCGCCCGACGGGTCCGCTCGCCGCCGGAGCCGGTCCCATACCGCCGGGTTCCAGGATCCGGTCGCGCACCACCCCCTCGGTGTCCCCGGTGAACAGATGGGAACGGCCGCCTGCGGTGAGCACCGCCAGCGCCGCGACGTCCTCCGCGACGGGAACCGTGGGCAGGAACGGCACCCCGCTCTCCAGGTCGTACAGATCGACCCCGTCGGGCCCGGCCACCGCCACGATCCGCTGGCCGGCGACCTCACCGCAGGCCAGCGCCCCCGGGCGGGCACCCGCGGCCCGCCGCCACGACTCCCGCGACCGCGCGGTGCTGAGGTCGACGGCCACCACGGCCCCGTCCGCGTACAGCGCCACCGCCGTCGCCCGGCCCGACGCCGTGGTGGCGCACACCACGGCGGTGACCACCGTCTCCCCGCCGTGGACGGCCAGTCGGCCCCGGCCGGTGGTCAGGTCCCAGACCCACAGCTCACCGTCGGCGGAGGTGACCACCACGTCCCTGCCGGCCACCTGGGCGGCGGCCACCCGGACCCGGCCGCGCACACCGTCCTCGTCGGGCCCGGTCTCCTCGGCCGTGCCGCCGTCCCGCAGCGCGGAGTCGATCCGCCGGGCGTAGGCGGTGAGTGCACCGCCGAGACCACCGAGCACCGAGGCGGCCACGGTGGCGAACACCCGGCCGTCGGCCAGTCCGAGCGAACCGCCGGGGTCGGCGGCCAGCACCCGGAAGTCCAGGGAACCGCCGAAGGGTTCGGCCAGCGCCTCGGGGGCCGCGATCAGCGTGGTGAGCACCTCGTAGGCACGGGTGCGGGTGAGCCCGGAGGCCAGCTCGTCCCGGACACCGTCGCGGAAGTCGTACACCACCCGGTCGGGGTCCTCGCCCCGGTGGCGCTCGGTACCGCGCACCAGCAGCCCGGAGAGGAACACCTCGGCGAGCTGCGCCGGGCCGCTGTCCGGCAGCAGGGCCTGCTGGAGCCAGCGCATCAGCGGCAGGGTCAGGGGCGCCGCGGAGAGCAGGAACGCCAGCTCCACCGCGGCGGGCGTCGCCCAGGTGCGGAAGTCCTCCACCAGGGCGGCGGCCGGTGTCCCGTGGTCAGGCACCGGGGCGGTCACAGGGTCGGGCTCACCGTGCGCGGGGGCCGTCGCGAGGTCCACCGCCGAGCCGGGGCGCCAGGTGGTGCCGCTGCCGGAGACCGCCTGGGCCCACGGGCGCAGCCACGCCGGGTCCAGGGTCACCAGCGGCACCAGGTCCGGTGAGGGGCAGCCGCCTCCCGCGGCGACGGTGCCGCCGGGGCCCACGGGACGGACCGTCAGCCGGGCCGGGCCGGTGGCGCGCAGCGCGGCGCGCACCGGGGGCAGCCAGGTGCGGTGCCACAGATCGGGGGGAAGCACCTGGACCACGGTCAGGGAGGCGTGGCGCGCCCACTGCCGTAAGGTCCCGGTCATGGCCGGGGTGCCCCACAGTTCGCCGAGGCCGTCGGTGACCACGAGGATCAGACGGCGGCCCGCGGGGTCGTGGAGCTCGGCCGGATTGCGTCCCTCGGCGGCCGGGGCACCGCGCCCGTCGCCACCGCCGGGGCCGTAGCGGAGGACGAGTTCGGGGTCGTCGGCGTCGAAGCGCCAGATCCGTACGTCCCGGAACGCCCCGTGTCCCTCGACGAGCGCGCGGAAGTCGTCCACCGTGCGCCGCCACACGGACATGGACACGCTCTCGTCCACGACCAGGGCCAGCTCCAGCCAGCGCTCGGAGGCATGGCGCAGTGCCGGGAGCGGACGGCGGGCACGGGCGGAGCGGTCGGCGGTCAGCGGCTCGTCGAGCACCCGGCGGCCGGGGGCGCGCACCCGCCGTTTGAGCGGACGCAGGGCGCGGGCCAGCTCCAGCCGGTGCGGCAGGGCGGAGGGCACCCGCACCGGCAAGGGTGTGGCCCGGGCGCCGTCTCCGGTCCCGCCGCCGCCCGTGGCCCCGGGGGTGGCGGGGCTGTGCAGCGGAGTGGCGGGCACCCGGAGCGGCTCGGCGGGCAGCGTCTCCGGTGCGGTGTCGTCCGCGGGTTCCTCGGCGGGCTCCTCCGCCACCGGCGGTGGGGCCGGTGGCACCGGCGGCGGTACGGGGAGCTCATCGGGCGGCGGCTGTGCCGGTTCTTCCGCCGCCCGCCCGGCGCCCCTGACCTCCTCCGCGAGCCAGAGCAGTTCGGCCAGCTCCCGGGCGGTGAGCTCCTCGTCGCCGCTCAGCTCCCGCGCCAGGGCGAGCAGCCGGGTGAGGTCACTCATGCCGTGTCGTTCAGCGGGCGGAGAAGTTCGCGCAGGACGTCGGGCCACTCGGGGTCGTCGGTGTGCTCGGTCGTGCTCTCCATCTGGAGGGTGTTGAGCAGCTGGTCGGTGGCCAGCAGCTTGCGGCCCTCCTCCAGGTCGCGTGCGAACCGTTCCAGCCGGGGCGCTGAGGCCCGCAGCACCTCCGGGCCGAGGTGGGCCTCGACGATGCGCTCCAGCTTCTTCCGGGACGGGGGCCGGATGTCGAGCCGGACGCAGCGGCGCACGAACGCGGGCGGGAACTCGCGCTCGCCGTTGCTGGTGAGCACCACGACGGGGAACTCCGCACAGCGCACCCTCCCGTGCCGGACCGGCTCCCGCCGCCCGTCGTCGGTCATCACCCAGACGTCGCACGCGGGGTACCGCTGGAGTTCGGGGATGGTGAACTCGCCCTCCTCCAGCACCGAGAGCAGGTCGTTGGGCAGATCGACATCGCCCTTGTCGAGCTCGTCGATGAGCAGCACCCGGGGGCGGCCGGAGGGCAGCAGGGCGGTGCCGAGCGGACCGAGGCGCACGTACTTGCCGATACCGCCGGGGTGTTCGGCGGTGCCGGTGGCGGGGTCCTGGGTGCGCCGCTCGTCCTGGAGGCGGCCGATGGCGTCGTAGGCGTAGAGCCCGTCGGCGAGCGTCGTACGGCTGGTGACCGACCAGCGCAGCACCCGGCCGAGGTCCAGTTCATGGGCGATGCCCCGGGCCAGACTGGACTTCCCGGTGCCGGGCTTGCCGGTGACCAGGAGCGGACGGCGCAGCCGGAGCGCGGCGTTGACCATCCGGGCCTCTTCGCGCTCCGCGCGGTAGGTGGTGACGACGTCGGTCCGGGCGGGCCCCTCGTCCCCGTGCCGGGCGCAGATGTCCTCCCCGCCCCGCCCACCGGGCCCCCCGGTGTCCGCCCCGGGCGTGCCGTCCGTCCCGGTGTCCGGCCGGACCGCGCAGTCCGCCTCGGCCCCTTCGCCGGGGACCGGTCGCCTGCCGTCGAAGCGCCGCCAGGGCGGCGGGTCGGGGAGGGTCCACGCGGTGCGGCGGGCACCGTCGCCGTGGTAGATCCACCAACTCGGGGGCGCGGACACCTGGTCCGCCCCGGCGCGCGCCCCCGGCACCACGGCCCCCGTCCCGGGCGCCCCGGCGGGCGACTGCTGGTCTTCGGGGATCATCCGTTGCCTCCTCTGTGGGCCCTGGGGCCGCCGAGTCTTCTGAGCCGTTCGGGGTGCCAGCCCGGGTTGTCCCACAACACCGCGATACCCGCCCCGTCATGGGCCCCGCCGGCGCACCGGGCCGCTTCCTGGCGCAACGTCAGCACCGTGGCGGGCAGTCCGGACAGCCCCGCACCCGCCTCGGCCCGGGCGGCCACCCGCCGTGCGCGGCCGGGCGGTGACCCGCCATCCCGGTGGCCGCGCCACCAGACGGCGGCCGGTACGCCCTCCTGGATCGCGGAGAGCAGGGCGTCCGGTACCGCGGTGGTCAGATGCGGATAGGGGTAGGTCAGGATCAGGCAGCTGATGTCCTTGCGGGAGGCGACCTCGGCAGCCAGTACGTGCGGCGCCGCCCCGTCCGCCACCAGGGGCGGCGGGTCCTCCCCGGGCCGGTCCCCGGCCTCGTCCGCCGGGGTACCGTCGCCGTCCAGCCAACAGGCGCGCGGCGGCGGACCGTCGGCGGCCGGCGGTCCGTCCAGCGGCTCCCATCGCGCCACCCACTGGGAGGTGGACCAGCCGTCCCGCAGCCGGTCCAGCGAGCGGACGACCACCCGGCCGTAGCGGCCGATGGGGCGGTCCGCGGCCAGCCGTCCCCCGCCGCGCAGGTTCCACTCGTCCACCGGCCAGCCGAGCGCCTCCCACGGCAGCAGGAACTCGAAGGTCAGCTCCTCGGGGTCGAGGTGCTGGACGTACGGCTGGAGCCGGGCGATCAGCGCCTCGGCACGGCCCGCGATCTCGGCCGCGGTGTAGAGGGTGTCGTCCTGGACCTTGACGCCGAGGCAGCGGCCCCGGCGGTAGAGCCAGGCCGCGAGCCGGTACCGGTCGGCACCCGGCGCGGCGCCCTCGACCCGGACCAGACAACTGGTCACGGAGGCTCGACCGGTGTCGGGCACCGAGGCCGCCGCGTCCGCAGCGGCGCGCTCCTCCCCCAGCCGCTCCGCGGGCACCCGGTCGGCACGGGCGAGGGCCGCCCTGTCGATCCAGCGCCGCAGGTCGCCGCGGGCGGCGTCATCCGCGCGGGCGGCGAGGTGTTCGAGGAAGACGAGCAGCGGGGGGACCCGTCCGGCGGGGCTGTTGCGCGCGTCGAGCTCCTCGACCAGCGCGGTCACCGTCCCCGCCCGCTCCGCGGTCAGCAGCCCGTCCCGGGCGGCCGGGAGCCCCAGGGAGGAGGCCGCGGCCCACAGCGTCTCGCACAGCTCGGCCGGCTCGGCGGGACATCCGGGGTCGGCCAGCAGCGCGTCCAGGTCGGCCCGTTCCTCCGGGTCGAGCATCCCGGGGTCGATGGCCGGGAGGACGCCCCAGCGCTCGTCCTGGATCCTCTGGTAGCCCTGCCGCTGCTCGGCGATCCACGGCTGCTGTCCGTACTCCTCCTCCAGCGCGGTGAACAGCCGCCGCAGCGCGTCGGGGTTGTGCACATGGGGCCGCAGCACACCGTCCAGCGCCGCCTTCAGCGGTCCGGGGCCCTCGGCGGGCCACCCCACGGCGAATCCGGCCTGTTCCAGCAGGACCCGGGCCTGGGCGGGGCTGAGGCGGTGGTCCAGGACCGCGACGAAACGGCCGCACCACAGATTGCGCGCCCGTTCGGCCGCGAGGCCGGGCAGGCTCGCGGAGACGACTTCGCTCGGGGTGGCCACGGGGCGGTGCCTCAGGAGGTGAGGGTGGCGAGCAGCTCGACCAGGCGGCGCACCGGTGTGCCCTCGTTGCTGTAGACGCGTCCGGTGCCGTCCGGGGAGGGCAGCGTGCCGCCCGCGCGGTGGACGGCTGCGACCCGCCACTGGTCGTCGAAGGCCGGGGAGCCGGAGGAGCCGGGCAGGGTGTCGGTGAAGTACAGCAGCCGGTCCTCGTCGCTGTGGCTGACCACGTTGTGGTAGAGGGCGACCTTCTTGGGGCCGCCCGCGGGGTGCTGGACGATATTGAGGCGGTGCGGGGTCACGGCTTCGGCGGGGGCCGGCTCCAGCGCGCCCCACGCGGCGTTCAGCGGGGTGCCGGAGCGCACCACGGCCAGGTCGTGCTCCTCGGAGACGGCGAAGCCGAGGGCGGGGTCGAGTGCGAAGCTCCGGCCGCCGTCGATCTCACCGTCCGTCCGCTCCTGGTAGCCGAGGACGATCCGGGCGGTGGCGGCCGTCGCCGCGTCCGGCAGGACGTGGTGGTTGGTGACGACGAGGTCCCCGGCGACAAGGAATCCGGTGCCCAGGGCTCCGGTCGGTCCGCGCAGCAGCCCGACGGAGCGGGCCGCCCGCACCCCGTGCTCCAGGAAGGACAGTGGCAGCAGGGTGCTCTGACTGCCCATCAGCTTCTCGGCCCCGGTGGCGCTGAACCGGACACCCGGGACCGCCGGAGCGGGCACGGCGGACCGGTCGAACTCCGCGGCCAGCGCCGTCCGCAGCTCGGCGTTCTCCGGGTACTCGCTGACGGCGACGGTCAGCAGCCCCTCCAGCCGGCTCCGGTTGTCCGCCTCGCGCAGCACCGCATGCCACACATCGAGCGCGGAGCCGCCGAAGTCCACCATTCCGGCCGGGATGTCGGAGGCGTCCAGCACCCGCCGTATCGATCGCGCCTCCGGATAGAGCTTCGCCAGCAGGGCGGTGAGCATGGCCCGGACAGGCCCCCCGTGCGACACCATGACCTCCCGCCGGCAGCCGATGACGGACAGCTTACGACGCGTCACCCCATGGTTGCCATCTGTCCCCATGCCGGGATCGACGCCGATCCGCACCTCCCGGAACGGCGCGTGCCCACGGGACGTTCCCGGATCGCCCCCGTGCGCCGGTCCGGTCACCCGTCCGGACGATCCTGAGCGGCTCCGCGGGGCGTTCCCGGCCACCGGGGTTCCGCGACGGGGCCGGATCCGCGCGGCGCGCGGTGCCTCCCGCGGCGGCGGCCACCTTACAATCACGGGGAGAACGAAGCCCTGTTCAGCACGGACTTGAGGCTGCACCATGGCACCCGGCGCCAGGCGGACACGCCGCCCGCCGCCGTGGCGGGCCGCGGTGTAACGAAAGGCCGCAACCCATGCGAATCCAGCACCCGCGCCACGCCGATCCCCTGGCCGCGCTGAGTCCGGCCGAATCGGCGCGCCTGATGGCGGTCATGCGTGACACCGCGCTGAGCCGCGGCCGACTACCCCTGCCCGCACGCCCGGTGATCGGCCAGTCCTGGGACCGGATGCTGCGGCTGGGGCTCGATCCGGACCGCGGGGGCACCCCGCGCGCGCTGAGCCTGGACGAACTGGAGCGGCGGCGGCAGCAGACCCGGCTGGCCGATGTGCTGCCCACCCTGCACAGCGGACTGCTGGAGGCGGCGGAGGCGGCCGGTCATCTCATGATCATCGCCGATGGGGAGGGCCGGGTCCTGTGGATCGACGGCCACCGTGGCATCCGCCGCCACGCCGACGGCATCGCGCTGGTCGAGGGTTCGCAGTGGGCCGAGGAGGTCACCGGAACGACCGGGATCGGCACCGCGCTCGCCGTCCGCGCCCCGGTCCGGGTGCACTCCGCGGAGCACTTCGTCCGCGCCTTCCACACCTGGAGCTGTGCCGCCGCCCCGCTGCGCGACCCGCGGGACGGACGGCTGCTGGGCGTCATCGACATCAGCGGCCCGGCCCCCACCGCGCATCCGACCGTGCTCTCGCTGGTCACCGCGACCGCCCGGTGGGCCGAGGGCGAACTGCGGCTGGCCCACAGCCGGGAGCTGGACCGCCTCCGCGCGGTCGCCGCGCCGGTGCTCGCCCGGATCCGGGGCAAGGCGGTCGCGGTCGATCCGCACGGTTGGGTCGTCGGGGTCACCGGGGTGAGCCCCCGGGACCGGCGGCTGCTGCTGCCGAAGGCGGCGGCCGACGGACCGGTGTGGCTGCCCGCACTGGGCAATTGTGTGGTCGAACCCCTCCCGGGCGGGTATCTGTTGCGGGTCCTGGAGGGCGAGTACGGCCCGGACGGCGTCCCGGCCGCCGCCGGTCGGCTGGTGCTCGACGTCCGCCATCCGCACCACTGGTCACTGACGTTCTCCGGTCCCGCGGGCAGCTGGACCCATCAGCTCAGCGCCCGCCACGCCGAAGTGCTGCTGGTGCTGGCCGCCCGCCCCGAAGGGCGCACCGCCGCGCAGCTCGCCGAGGACCTGTTCGGCGATCCGACGCGCACGGTGACCGTACGGGCCGCGATGTCCCGGCTGCGGGGCCGGCTGGGGGCGGTGCTGGCGCACCGCCCGTACCGCATCGCCGACGGGATCCGGCTGGAGGTGACCCGGCCGGACCGGTCCCGGGACCTGCTGCCGCTCAGCGTGGCCCCGGCGGTGGTCCGGCTGCGGGACGGCCGCGGGTGACGGCGGACCGCCGGGCGGCTCAGCGCTGTCCGGCGATCTCCTCCGGGCGCAGCACGGCGGCGAGCCGGTCCGGCGGCAGCAGCCCCTTCTCCAGGACGAGTTCGGCGACACCGCGGCCGGTGGCCAGGGCCTCCTTGGCGATGCTGGTGGCCGCGCGGTAGCCGATGTGCGGGTTGAGCGCGGTGACCAGTCCGATGGAGTTCTCGACGGTGGCGCGCAGTTGCTCGGTGTTGGCGGTGATGCCCGCGACACAGCGCTCGGCGAGGACCAGACAGGCCGCGCGGAGATGGGTGATGCTCTCCGAGAGGGAGTGCAGGATGATCGGCTCGAAGGCGTTGAGCTGGAGCTGTCCGGCCTCGGCGGCCATGGTGATGGCCACGTCGTTGCCGATCACCTCGAAGGCGACCTGGTTGACGACCTCGGGGATGACCGGGTTGACCTTGCCCGGCATGATGCTGGAACCGGCCTGCATCGGGGGGAGGTTGATCTCGCCCAGTCCGGCGCGCGGTCCGGAGGAGAGCAGCCGCAGGTCGTTGCAGCTCTTGGAGAGCTTGACGGCGATGCGCTTGAGGACCCCGGAGAGCTGGACGAAGGCACCGCAGTCCTGGGTGGCCTCGACCAGGTTGGCGGCGGTGACCACCGGCAGTCCGGTGATGGTCTCGAGGTGGCCGCGGGCCGCTTCGGCGTAGCCCGCGGGGGCGTTGAGGCCGGTGCCGATGGCGGTGGCGCCGAGGTTGATCTCGTGCACCAGACCGGCGGCCTCCAGCAGCCGGCTCTGGTCCTCCTCCAGCATCACCGCGTAGGCGGAGAACTCCTGGCCGAGGGTCATGGGCACCGCGTCCTGCAACTGGGTGCGCCCCATCTTGAGGATGTCCCGGAACTCCTCGGCCTTGGCGGCGAACGTCGCGCGCAACGTCTCCATGGCGGTGTGGAGTTCACGCACCGCGATGATGGTGGCGACCTTGACGGCGGTCGGGTAGACGTCGTTGGTGGACTGGCTGAGGTTGACGTCCTCGTTGGGGTGGAGGTGGCCGTAGTCGCCCTTGGCGTGCCCGAGGATCTCCAGCGCCCGGTTGGCGATCACCTCGTTGGCGTTCATGTTGGTCGAGGTCCCGGCGCCGCCCTGGATCACATCGACGGTGAACTGGTCGTGCAGCCGCCCCCCGCGTATCTCCTCGCACGCGGCGGCGATGGCGTCGGCCTTGGCCGGGGTGAGCAGTCCGAGGTCCTCGTTGGCGCGGGCCGCCGCCTCCTTGACGGCGGCCAGGGCGTTGATGAGGTGCGGATAGGTGGCGATCGGGGTGCCGGTGACGGGGAAGTTCTCCGAGGCGCGCAGGGTGTGGATGCCCCAGTAGGCGTCGGCGGGGACCTCGCGGTCGCCGAGCAGGTCGTGTTCGCGGCGGTGGCCGGCGGTGGAGGTCATGGCGGTCGGTGCTTCCTCGTGTGGCTGTGGGGCGGTGTGGCGGGGATGACGGCGGGTCGGCGGTGGGGGCGGGTCAGACGGCGGGCGGGGTGAGGGCGTCGACCGCGCACAGCCGGCCGACGGTGGCACCGCCGCCGATCACCGGTGCGGTGGCGAACTCGGTGAGGACCGCGGGGTCGACCCCGCAGCGCGCGAGCAGTGCGGCGGTGACCGGCATCCGGACCCGGTCGGCGCCGTCGGAGATCTTCACCACGACCGCGTGGCCGTCGGGCAGCGCGGCCAGCTGGACGCCTTCGAAGCCGTCCTTGGCGATCAGTCCGGGTACCGCGGTCATCAGCCGGGCCACGTCGCGTCCGGTGCCGGACAGCATCTCGGGGTGGGCGCGCAGAGCGGCCGCGACCCGGCCCTCGGGGGTGTCCGGGGCGGCGGTGGCGATCCGCGCGGCGGCCCGTGCGAGGCCCTGGAGGGAGACGGAGAACAGCGGTGCCCCGCAGCCGTCGACCGTGACCCCGGCGACCCGCTGGCCGGTCAGGTCCTCCACGGTGTCGGCGATCAACCGCTGGAGGGGGTGGGCCGGGTCGAGGTAGTCCTCCAGCGGCCAGTCGTTGAGCCGGGCGGTCAGCAGCATCGCCGCGTGCTTCCCGGAGCAGTTCTGGGCCAAGCGGGTGGGTCCGTGTCCGGCCCGCAGCCACGCCTCGCGCTCGGCCGCGCCGTAGGGCAGGTCGGGGACGTTGCGCAGCGCGTCGCCGGTCAGTCCGGCCCGCTCCAGGATCCGCCGGGCGCCGCTCCGGTGGCGCTCGTCGCCGGAGTGGCTGGCGGCGGTGAGCGCGAGCTCGGCGCCCTCCAGCGGCAGTCCGGCGCGGACCAGCGCGACGGCCTGGACCGGCTTGAGCGCGGACCGCGGGTAGAACGCCACCTCGGTGTCACCGGTCGCGAAGACGGTGTGGCCACCGGGTCCCAGGACCACCGCCGAGCCGTGGTGCACTCCCTCGACGATCCCGCCGCGGACGAGGTGCGCCAGCGGGACGTGGCGGGGCTCACGGACGGCGGGGGGATCGGCGGGGACGTGGCGGGCGGTGTCGGCCGACAGCCCGAGGGGGGTCGTCATCACGGTGCTCTCGTGGTCGGAGGGATGGGTGGCGGGGGGCTGCCCGGCCGGGTGGTCCCGGCCGGGCGGCCCCCCGTGCCTGCGGGGTGGGGTCACCGGGGGTCGTTCATCCGGCGGCGTGCCGCGAACCAGCCGATGACCAGGGCCACGACGATCGCCGGGAGCGCCATCACGGTGATCCGGCTGGGCCCGCCGTCCGCCCACATCAGGACCAGGACGGAGGCGAGGAAGCCCAGGGTGACGATCTCGGTGTACGGGGAGCCGGGCAGCCGGTAGCCAGGCCGGGACAGCTGACCCGTCCGGGTGCGGCGCCAGAAGAGCAGATGGCAGAGCATGATCATGCCCCAGGTGGCGAGGATGCCGAGCGCGGCGAAGTTGAGCACGATCTCGAACGCGTCGCTGGGCACCACGTAGTTGAGGCCGACGCCGAGCACACAGAAGAAGGAGGTGAGCAGGATGCCGCCGTAGGGGACGTGGGTGCGGCTCATCGCGCCGGTGAACTTGGGCGCGGAGCCGGACATCGCCATCGAGCGCAGGATCCGGCCGGTGGAGTAGAGACCGGAGTTGAGACTGGACATGGCGGCGGTGAGCACCACCAGGTTCATCACTCCGCCCGCCGCCGGGACGCCCAGCTTGGACAGCACGGTGACGAACGGGCTCTGGTCGCCGGAGTAGGAGCCGGACGGCATCAGCAGGGAGAGCAGCACCACGGAGCCGACGTAGAACACGGCGACCCGCCACATGATGGAGTTGATCGCCTTGGGCATGATCTTCTCGGGGTTCTCGGTCTCGCCCGCGG
Organism: Streptomyces sp. NPDC045899; assembly: GCF_056431485.1. NCBI lineage: Bacteria > Bacillati > Actinomycetota > Actinomycetes > Kitasatosporales > Streptomycetaceae > Streptomyces > Streptomyces sp. NPDC045899. Next base: position 59,260 of record NZ_JBWKKP010000005.1, on the reverse strand, counting down.
CGACGCCCACGAGCTCGACGGAGGCGTAGGCGAAGACCACGCCCTGGATGACCAGCAGCATCGGGAGCGCACCGTGCGGGAACACCCCGCCGTGGTCGGTGATCAGGCTGGGACCGGGGGTGTTCCCGGCCACCTTCTCCTGGGTGACCAGGAGGAAGATGCCGATCGCCATGAAGACGACGAGGGCGCCGACCTTGATGATGGCGAACCAGAACTCCAGCTCACCGAAGATCTTCACGGAGATCAGGTTGACCGAGAGCACCACGGCGAGCGCGATGAGGGCGATCACCCACTGGGGTATGTCGGTGAACATCCCCCAGTAGTGGGTGTAGGTGGCCACGGCCGTGATGTCGGCGATCCCGGTCGTGGCCCAGTTGAGGAAGTACATCCACCCGGCGACGAAGGCGCCCTTCTCGCCGAGGAACTCCCGGGCGTAGGAGACGAAGGCGCCGGAGGACGGCCGGTGCAGCACCAGCTCACCCAGTGCCCGCACCACCAGGAAGGCGAAGATGCCGCAGACCGCGTAGGCCACGGCGAGGGAGGGTCCGGCGTCCTTGAGCCGCCCGCCCGCGCCGAGGAAGAGCCCGGTGCCGATGGCTCCGCCGATGGCGATCATGTTGACGTGCCGGGCCTTGAGGGACTTGCTGTACCCGGCGTCGCCCGCGTCCACGTGCTGGGGCGGCTCGGTGGGGGGTTGGTGGCGTTCTTCCTGCCGGAGGGACTGCTCGCTCACGCCTGCTGTCCGCCTTCCGTTCGTGCGCTTGGTGCGTTCGGTACTGGTCTGCGTTGTGGTGCGTGGGGGGTCGGGAGCCGTCGGCTCGGGGCTGGCGGGAGAGTCGGGGGTCCGGCGGCCTACGGTGCGCCGGGGGCCGGGGGGCCGTCCGCCGCAGGGGGCCGGACGATCGAGGTCAGGGTGGTCTCCACCCGTTCCAGGTGATGGGCCATGGCCTCGAGGGCGTCCTGTTCGGAACCGTCGGCGAGCGCCTCGACGATCGCCCGGTGCTCCCGGTTCGACTGTTCGCGGCGGCCGCCGAGTTCGTTCAGGAACGCCGACTGGCGGGCCAGGGCGTCGCGGATCTCCTCGATGACCCTGCGGAAGACCGGGTTGCGGGCCGCCTGGGCCACGGCGAGGTGGAAGAGGGTGTCCATGGCCACCCAGGCGGTGGTGTCGGTCTCCCGCTCCATCCGCTCCATCAGATGGGCCAGATGGTCGAGGTCCTCGGGGGAACGGCGCAGCGCCGCGTAACCGGCCACCGGGATCTCGATATGGCGCCGCACCTCCATCAGGTCACTGGCGGCGTAGTCACCGAAGGTGGGGTCCTCCACCGGGCCGCTGGAAATGACGAAGGTGCCCTTGCCGGTGCGGGAGGCGGTCAGCCCCATGGTCTGCAGGGCCCGCAGGGCCTCGCGGAGCACCGGACGGCTGACCTCCAGGCGCCGGCACAGCTCCGCCTCGGAGGGGAGTTTGTCCCCCACCGCGTAGTCGCCGCGCTCGATCGCGTCCCGGAGATGGCTGAGCACCGCTTCCATCGCGCTGACGCGACGGAGCGAGCCGCCCTCACCTGTCTGGCTGTCTGACAAGTTCACGCGCAGATCCTCAATCGCACACCTGAGCGTTGTCAAGAGATTCCGGAGCATGAGATTCCGGGGGCGGCGCAGGTGAGCCTTACCTGACTCTCACCGTCGGCCACCACGACCTTCCAGAGCGCGACGCGGAGGGTGAGCAGCAGGACCGGAAGGGGTGGAAGTCATAGTATTAAGGGAAATGTATCCGCAGATGGGACGGGTGCGATGGCCATCCCCGAGGGAGTCGCGCCGACCGAGACGCATGTCCCCTTCGACCTGGCGGATGCGGCGACGGCGCTGATCGACGCGACGGGGGCCGTCATCGGCTGGACCGCCGCGGCGGAGGAGCTGGTCGGCTATCCATCGGCCGAGGTGATGGGGCGGCCGGCCACCACACTGCTGGCGACACCGGAGGACACCGCGAAGGCCCTGGTCATCGCGGAGCGGTGCGTGACCGGCGGCAGCTGGGGCGGTATGGAGGAAATCCGCCACCGGGACGGCCGCCGGATCGATGTGGGACTGCGGGTCTGCTCGATGCAGGGGCCGGACGGCGGACGGTGCTGGCTGGTCTCCGCGATCGACATGGGGAAGATCCCGGCCTGGGCGGTGAGCGGTTCACTGCTCACCGCCTTCCTCACCCGTGCCCCGATCGGCATGGCGGTGCTGAGCCCCGATCTGCGGTACGTGTGGATGAACGACACCCTGGAGCGCTACGGCGGGGTGCCGCGCGCCGAGCGGCTGGGCCGCCGGATCGCCAACAGCATGCTCCCCGGTCTGGACACCGAGGCGATCGAGCAGCAGATGCGGCAGGTGCTCACCACCGGGGAGCCGGTGATCGACTTCGAGTACCGGGGCTGGACCCTGGCCGAACCGCACCGCGAGCACGCCTACTCCACCTCCTTCTTCCGCCTCGACGGCGCCGACGGCAATGTGGTGGGCGTCTGCTACATGGGCATGGACGTCACCGACCGCTGGCGGGCGCGCGAGCGGCTGGCCCTGCTCAACGAGGCCAGCGCCCGGATCGGCAGCACCCTGGACGTGATGGGCACCGCACAGGAGCTGGCCGAGTTCGCGGTGCCCTCGCTCGCCGACTTCGTCACCGTCGATCTGCTGGACTCGGTGCTGCGCGGTGAGGAGCCGCGGCCCGAGCCCGGGGACACCCTGCCCGCCTTCCGCCGTGCCGGACAGAGCTCCATCCGCGAGGGCTGCCCGGAGTCCATCGCGACGCCCGGGGACGCCGTGGCCATCTCCCCCGACTCCCCGTTCGCCTGCTGCTTCTTCTCCGGGGAAGCCGTGCTCGACCCGGCGATGGACGCGTCCATCGGGGCGTGGAGCGGGGACGATCCGGCACGGACCGCGAAGGTCCGCGAGTTCGGGATGCGTTCGCTGATGGTGGCGCCGATCGGCGCGCGCGGCACCGTGCTGGGCGTGGCCTCGTTCATCCGCTCCCGGCATCCGGTGCCGTTCGAGGAGGACGATCTGCTGCTCGCCGAGGAGCTGGTGGCGCGGGCGGCGCTGTGCGTGGACAACGCCCGGCGGTACACCCGGGAGCACACCGCCGCGCTGGCACTCCAGCGCAGTCTGCTGCCGCACGCGCTGAGCGGCGGCCGGGCCCTGGAGGTGGCCTCACGCTATCTGCCGACGGATGCGCGCGACGGGGTCGGCGGCGACTGGTTCGATGTGATCCCGCTGTCCGGGGCGCGGGTGGCGCTGGTGGTCGGGGACGTGGTGGGGCACGGCATCAACGCGGCGGCCACGATGGGGAGGCTGCGCACCGCCGTGCACACCCTCGCCGATATGGACCTGCCCCCCGAGGAGTTGCTGGCCCATCTGGACGACCTGGTCATCCGGCTCACCGACGAGGAGGCGGAACAGGCCGGTGACACCGGGCAGGAGGGCATCGCCGCCGCGGTGCTGGGCGCCACCTGTCTGTACGCGGTCTACGACCCGGTCACCGGGCGCTGCACGATGGCCCGCGCGGGCCATCCCACCCCCGCGGTGGTGGACCCCGACGGTGAGGTGTCCTTCCCGCCGCTGCCCGCCGGTCCTCCGCTGGGGCTGGGTTCGCTGCCGTTCGAGTCCGCGGAGCTGGAACTGCCCGCGGGCAGCCTCATCGCGCTCTACACCGACGGGCTGATCGAGACCTGTGACCAGGACATCGACGTCGGGCTCGGACGGCTGAGGAACACCCTGGGCCAGCCCGGTATGCCGCTGGAGGAGCTGTGCTCCACGGTGGTGGACACCCTCATGACCGGGCGGCAGTGCGATGACGTGGCGCTGCTGCTCGCCCGCACCCGCGCACTGGGGCCGGGCCATGTCGTCTCCTGGGACCTGCCCTCGGACCCGGCCGTGGTCGCCAACGCCCGGTCCCTGGCGGTGCGCCAGCTCGCCGAATGGCAGCTGGACGGGCTGGTGCCCACCACCGAGCTGATCGTCAGCGAACTGGTCACCAATGCCATCCGGCACGGCACCGGCCCCATCCGGCTGCGGATGATCCAGCACGACATGCTGATCTGCGAGGTGGCCGACACCAGCAACACCTCACCGCGGCTGCGCCACGCCCGCACCACCGACGAGGGCGGCCGCGGGCTGTTCCTGGTCGCGCAGCTGACCCGCCGCTGGGGCACCCGCTACACCGAGGGCGGCAAGCTGATCTGGGCCGAACAAGACCTCCCGGAAGCGGTATGACGAACAGCGGATCCGCGCGGGCGCTGCCGTGCCCTATCGATGATCCGCTTCCTGCCGCACACTGGTCACCGGCCTGGTCATCGGCCAGGAAGTCCACGAGGAAGGGGGCGCCCGGGGTGCGGTGGTCGGTCGGCGGCGGGGACCGGTGGAGGCATCGGCTCGCCTCCCGGTGGTGGCGCGGCGGGATGGCCCTGGCGGCGGGCGCGCTGCCCGCGCTCGCGTTCCCCGCGCCCTCGCTGTGGTGGCTGGCGTACGCCGCGCTGGTGCCGTGGCTGCTGCTGGTCCGCTCGGCGCCGGACGGCCGCCGGGCGATGGCGGACGGCTGGCTGGGGGGTACGGGTTTCCTGCTCGCGGCACACCACTGGCTGATGCCGAGTCTGCATGTGTTCATCGTGGTGCTGGCCGCGCTGCTGGGGCTGTTGTGGGCGCCCTGGGGCCGGCTGGCGCACCGGCTGCTGCACGGGCGGCCGGGTCCCGGCCGGGCCGCGGCGGCACTGGTGCTGGTGCCGTCGGCGTGGCTGATGGTCGAGCTCGTACGGTCCTGGGAGTACCTGGGCGGTCCATGGGGTCTGTTCGGCGCGAGTCAGTGGCAGGTCCCGGCCGCGCTCCGGATGGCCTCGGTGGGCGGGGTCTGGCTGGTCGGCTATCTGCTGGTGCTGGTGAACGTGGCGCTGGCGGTGCTGATCGCGGTCCCCCGGGCACGCGCGGTGGCGGTGGCCGGGATCACCGCGTGCGGGGCCGCGGGGGGTGCGGTGTGGGCCTGGGCCCCGGTCGCCGGGGAGTCGGGTACGGCGCGGATCGCGGTGGTGCAGCCGGGGGTGATCCACGGCCCGCAGCCGCGTTTCGAGCGCAGCGCGGAGCTGACCCGGCAGCTCGCCGGACGCGATCCGGACCTCGTGGTGTGGGGGGAGAGCAGTGTCGGTCACGACCTGGACGAGCGGCCCGGCCTGGCTCGCGAACTGGCCGCGCTCTCCCGCGCGGTGGACGCCGAGCTGCTGGTGAACGTGGACGCGCGGCGCAGCGACCGGCCGGGCATCTACAAGAGTTCGGTGCTGATCGGCCCCGACGGCCCCACCGGTCAGCGCTACGACAAGATGCGGCTGGTGCCGTTCGGCGAGTACATCCCGGCCCGGCCGTTGCTGGGCTGGGCCACCTCGGTGGGCAAGGCCGCGGGCGAGGACCGCAGGCGCGGCACCGAGCAGGTGGTGATGCGGCTGCCGGAGGGCTTGCGGATCGGACCGCTGGTCTGCTTCGAGTCCGCGTTCCCCGATATGAGCCGCTCCCTGGTGCGGGACGGTGCGCAGGTGCTGGTGGTGCAGTCGGCCACCTCGACGTTCCAGCGGAGCTGGGCACCCGAACAGCACGCCTCGCTGGCCGCGCTGCGGGCGGCGGAGACCTGGCGGCCGATGGTGCACGCCACGCTGACCGGGGTGAGCGCGGTCCACGGACCGCGCGGAGAGTCGGTCGGCCCCCGGATGGGCACCGACACCAGCGCGGCCACCGTGTACACGGTGCCGCTGGGGCAGGGCACCAGCCCGTACGTCCGCACCGGCCCGTGGATCGTGTACGGGGCGATGGCCGCGCTGCTCGGCTACGCCGGGTACGAGGGGCTGCGGGCACTCAGGACGACGTCGCGGCGCCCTCCGTCGCATCCCTGATGACCCGTTCGCACAGCTCATGGGTGCGCAGGGCGTCCTCGGCGGTGAGCAGCACACCGGCGCGCACGGCGTCCAGGAAGGTGTCGGTGATCTGCTCGAGACCGCGCTGACGGGCGACCGGCACCCAGTCGCCGCGGCGGCGCACGCTCGGCTGGCCCTTGTGGTCGACGACCTCGGCGAGGTTGACCACCTGGCGCTTGGTGTCCTGGCCGGAGACCTCCAGCAGCTCCTCGGCGGAACCGCTCATCCGGTTCATCACTCCGAGCGCGGTGAACCCGTCCCCGGACAGCTGGAGCACCACGTGGTGCATCAGCCCGTCCCGGATCCGGGCGCGGACATCGATGTGGTCGGCCTCTCCGGGCGCCAGGAAGCGCAGGGTGTCCACGACGTGGATGAAGTCGTCCAGGACGAGGGTGCGGGGGTCCTCGGCCAGCCCCACCCGGTTCTTCTGCATCAGGATCAGATCGCGCGGATGGTCCAGGCACTGGGTGTAGCCGGGCGCATGGCGACGGTTGAAGCCGACCATCAGGCTCACCCGGCGGTCCTCGGCCAGCCGCACCAGCTGCTCGCTCTCGGCCAGGTGGTAGGCGAGCGGTTTGTCGACGTAGGTGGGGACCCCGGCCTCGATGAGCCGGGTCACCAGGTCGGCGTGGACGGCGGTGGGGGCGTGGACGAACGCCGCGTCGAGGCCCGCCGCGAGGAGCGAGTCCAGCTCGGTGTGGCGCTGGGCGTCGGGCACCCGGTAGGTGGCGCCGACCCGCTCCAGGGTGGCGGCGGTGCGGGTGTACAGATGCGGTTCGAGACCGGGGCGGGCCATCAGCACCGGCAGGTACGCCTTCTGCGCGATGTCTCCGAGGCCGATGCAGCCGACCCTCACGGTGCCTCCCGGTCCGTCCCGCCGTCCGTGCGCGCGCCCTGGGCGCCGGGTTCCCCCGTCCGCGCCCCCGCGCCTGACCCCGAAGGATACGCGGCGCCCGGCGGCCGCCAGTCGGCGACGCCGTCGAAGGTGCGCAGCACCAGGTTCGGCAGCAGCCTGCCGACGGCGGTGATGGCGGTGTTGCGCAGGGCCACGGAGACGGTGCCGGTCAGGGTGATCATGCGTGCGGCGCGGTCGGAACGGCGCACCACGTCCATGGTGCGGGGCAGCCGGTCGGCGGTGTAGGCGGCCAGACCGGAAGAGAGGTCGCCGCTCGAGTCCCCCAGGTGGTGGGCGAGGACGACACCGTCCTCGATGGCCTGGTTGCCGCCCTGCCCCATGGTGGGGGCCATCGGATGGGCGGCGTCCCCGAGCAGGGCCACCCGGCCGCGGTGGTAGGCGGGCAGCGGCCGGGTCATATGCCAGATGTCATGCCGCAGGATGTCCTGCGGGGCGACGGCCGCCAGGATCTCGGGGATCGGCTGGTGCCAGTCGCCGAACAGCCGGAGCAGCTCGGCCCGTTCGTCGTCCGGTGCCCGGCCACCGGGCGGGGCGACCGCCGAGCCGTAGGTGTAGATCCGGCCGTCCCTCATCGGCTGAGTGCCCCACAGCCGTCCCCTGCCCCAGGTCTCATGGGGTGGGAAAGGGGTCTCGGGCGGGGGTATGACCATGCGCCACGCGGTGAGTCCGGTGTACTCGGGCCCGGGGTGGCGGGGGAAGAGGGTGCGCCGGACGTCCGAGTGGACCCCGTCGGCCGCGATGACGAGCTCGGCCTCCAGCACCTCGCCGTCGGTGCTGACCAGGGCGGGCCGGCCGTCGGTGCCGGGGTCGGCCAGCTGGGCCGGGGTGCCGGTGCGCACACAGCCCTCGGGCAGCCGCGAGACCAGCAGCTCGACGAGGGTGGCGCGGTGCAGGAGGACCATCGGTCCGCCGAACCGCTCGGTCATCACGCTGCTGTCGGTCCGGGAGAGCCAGCGGCCCGAGGGGGTGCGGAGTCCGCCGTCGCCCTGCCAGGCGGCCAGCGCGCGGACGTCGTCGCCGAGACCGATCGTCTCCAGGGCGCGCAGGGCGTTGGGGGCGAGTCCGATCCCGGCGCCGACCGGTTCCAGGGTGGTCGCGCGTTCCAGAACGGTGACGGACCAGCCGCGGCGGCACAGGGCCGCGGCGGCGGTGAGACCGCCGATTCCGGCGCCGATGACGACGGCACGGGAGTGGTGCATGGTGATTCCTCCAGAGCACTACGGGTGTAGTGATGCCCAATGTACTACACCTGTAGTTCGCGGGATAGATTGGGGGCATGACCGCTGATCGACCCGCCGAGACCGCCGGATCCGGCACCGGGGCCCGGTCCGGGCCGCCCCGGCCGGGATCCCGCGCCGAACTGATCGCCGACACCGCCCTCGCGCTGCTGGCCGAGCGCGGGATGCGGGGGCTGACGCACCGCGCGGTGGACGAGGCGGCCGGACTGCCGCAGGGCTCGACCTCCAACCACGCCCGCACCCGCGCCGCGCTGCTGAAGGCGGCGGTACGGCGGCTCGCCGAGCGGGAGGGGCGGCTGCTGGCCCCCGAGGAGATGCCCCCGCTCTCCGGCGGCCCGGACCGGGCACACGGCACGGCGGCGGACCCGCTCGCCGCCCTGGCCGACGCCCTCTCCCTCGCCCTGCACCGCTCGCTGACCCAGCAGCGCGACCTGCTGGTGGCCCGCTACGAGCTGGCGCTCGAGGCCACCCGGCGGCCGGAGCTTCGGGAGTACTACGACACCGCGGGCCGCGGCTTCCGGCAGCTGCTGGAGGGGATGGTGGCGGCGGCGGGCTCCACCGAACCCCGCCGCCACGGCCGTTCGCTGACCGCCTGGTGCGAGGGGCTGATGTTCGGCTGCGCGGCGGGGGTGGACCACGCCGATCCGCCCGGCCGCGCGGAACTGCGGGCCGGAGCCGAGGAGTTGCTGCGCGGCATGGTGCCGAAATCACGTGGCGGTGCGGAGCACACCCGGTCATGATGCTCGCCATGACTTCTGCCGAACGTTCCGTACCGCCCCGCGTCGCCGATGAGCGCACCATGCTCGAGACCTGGCTGGACTTCCACCGGGCGACCCTCGCCCTCAAATGTGAGGGGCTCGACGACAAGGCCCTGCGCGAGGCGTCCGCGTCACCGTCCGAACTGACCCTGCTCGGACTGGTCAGGCATATGGCCGAGGTGGAACGCAACTGGTTCCGGCGGGTGCTGGACGGTGAGAAGGCCGAGCCGATCTGGTACAGCCGGGAGGACCCCGACGGTGAGTTCCACTTCGCCGACGGGAACACCACGGAGGAGTGTTTCGCCATCTGGCGGGAGGAGATCGCGGGGGCCCGCACGGCGGCCGAGGGGCGGTCGCTGGAGGATGTCGTACCCGGTCCGGGCGGCCACGACTACAGCCTGCGCTGGATCTACGTCCACATGATCGAGGAGTACGCCCGCCACAACGGCCACGCCGACCTCCTGCGCGAGCGGATCGACGGCGCGACCGGCGACTGAGCCCGGTCCCGCCGCGGTCCCATCGGGACCGCGACGACCGAGGGCGGCGGCCCCGCTCAGGCCGCTCCCTCCAGCCGGAGGGCGAGCCGGGCGATCGCGGCCCGTACGCCGTCACCGTGCGGATCCTCGCCGAGCGCGCCCGCGCTGGCGCGTGCCAGGGCCAGCTGACCGCGTGCCGCGTCCTCCCGGCCCAGCTTCACGTAGTCGACCGCGAGGTTGAGGTGGAGCGAAGGGTAGAGGGCGCGCACCTCGTCCGCTCCGGGCCGCCGCTCCCCCACCCCGGTGTCCGCGCCCCGGCCGCCGGTCAGCCCGTCGGCGGCGCCGAGCGCCAGCAGGTCCCAGATCAGCTCGTCGTCGGGGTCGTCCTGGGTGTCGGCCATGTAATGGGCGAGGGCACAGCGGTGGAAGGGCGCGCCGTCACGGCCGAGCTCCCGCCACAGCAGGGCCAGCCGGTTGCGTGCCTCCTCCCTGTCACCTCCCCGGTGGAGCATCACCGCCTGCCCGATCCGGGTCAGTACGGCGTCGTCCTCCGGTGCCGTACGCTGCGCCTCCGCCATCGCGGCCTCCCGCTCGTTCGCCGGGGTTCTCACCCGCGCGGATGCTCAGGTGCTGGGTGCTCCAGCGCGACGCTAGCCGCCCGCGCGGGGGCGTCCGGCGTGTCGCGGTCCGGCCGGGTGGTGGCCCGGCGCGCCGACCGGACGGACGGGTGGCGCGGGGTTCAGCCCGGCGTCCGGTAGCGGCGGGCCAGTTCCCCGACGGCGCCGGCCACCGCCTCCCGCAGCTCCGGCGGCCCGAGCACCTCGGCCTCGGTGCCCAGCCGCAGCACATCGTGGACGGCCACCGGCAGCGACTCCACCGGCAGTGTCACCCGCACCCGCCCGTCGGCGTCCGGCGGCCCCGCCCCGGCCGCCGCCACCGCGCCGGCCGTGCCGAACTGCATCGGCAGCAGTTTCCGTCCGCGCTCGGTCAGCAGCAGTTCGGCCTCACCCTGGAAGCGGGAGGTCTCCAGCCGCCGGGACACCTCCAGCCAGTGGGCCGCGAGGTCGAAGCCGGCCGGGCGCTCGAAGTGTTCCGCCAACAGCTCGGCGTCGAGGATGCGCGCGACCCGGTAGCTGCGCACACGGTCCTCCGCGCGCGCCACCAGGTACCAGATGCCGCCCTTGAGAACGAGGCCAAGACCGTGCAGATCGCGCCGCACCTCGCCGCGCCAGCGCCGGTAGTGCACCCGCAGCACCCGCCGCTCCCACACGGCCTCGGCGGCCGCGGCGAGGTGGGGCACCGGTTCGGCGTCCCGGAACCAGCCGGGGGCGTCCAGGTGGAACCGCTCCTGGATGCGGCGGGACCGCTCCTCAAGACCGGCCGGGAGCGCGGCGCGCAGTTTGAGCTGGGCGGTGGCGAGGTCGGCGCCCAGCCCCAGTTCGGCGGCCTGGCCCGGCATCCCGGCCAGGAAGAGCGAATCGGCCTCGTCGCCGGTGAGCCCGGTGAGCCGGGTGCGGTAGCCGTCGAGCAGCCGGTAGCCCCCGGCCGGACCGCGGTCGGCGTAGACGGGCACCCCGCTGGCGCCCAGCGCCTCCACATCGCGGTAGACGGTGCGGACCGACACCTCCAGCTCGGCGGCGATCTCCGGCGCGGTCATCCGGCCCCGGTGCTGGAGCAGCAGGAGCAGCGAGAGCAGACGGTCGGCGCGCACGGCTCCCATTGTGCCGCCGTACCTGACAGAAGATGTCAGGTACGGCGGAGATCGTGGTCGGCACAGCCCACCCGCGGGGCGAGGCCCCGCCGAAAGGACCCGCCATGACCACGCACGCCACCGGCCACTTCACCTTCGCGGACTGGCAGGAGGTCGGGACCGGGCAGGCCGCGGACGGTGCGCGGATCGCCCGCGCCCAGGTCACCAACGGCTATGCGGGCGCCCTCACCGCACCGGACACCGTGTGCCAGTACTCGATCGTCTACACCACCGCGAAGACCGGCTCCTTCACCGGTCATGAACTGGTGGACGGCGAGCTCGACGGCCGCCGGGGCGGCTTCGTCCTGGCGCAGCACGGCACCTTCGGTGAGGACGGCACCGTGCACTGCTCGTTCGAGGTGGTGCCGGGCTCCGGCAGCGGTGAGCTGGTCTCGCTCACCGGCCGGGGCTCCTTCACCGCGCCGCACGGCGTCCAGGAGGTCGCGTACGCCTTCGACTACGAACTGGCGGACTGACCCGGTCAGCCCTGGGCGGCCAGGTCCGGGATCCGCCAGTCGATCGGGGTGTGGCCCTGGGCCTTCACCGCCTCATCGATCTGGGTGAAGGGGCGCGAGCCGAAGAACTTCTTCGCCGACAGCGGGGAGGGGTGCGCCCCCTTCACCACCACATGACGCTCCTCGTCGATCAACGGCAGCTTCTTCTGGGCGTAGTTGCCCCAGAGCACGAAGACGGCCGGGTCGGGACGGGAGGCGACCGCGCGGATCACCGCATCCGTGAACTTCTCCCAGCCCTTGCTCTTGTGGGAGTTGGCCTCACCGGCACGGACCGTCAGCACCGCGTTGAGCAGCAGCACGCCCTGCTGGGCCCACGGCATCAGATAGCCGTTGTCCGGGACCGGGTGGCCCAGCTCCTCCTTCATCTCCTTGTAGATGTTCCGCAGCGACGGCGGGGTCTTCACCCCGGGCCGCACGGAGAAGCACAGACCGTGCCCCTGGCCCTCGCCGTGGTACGGGTCCTGCCCGAGGACCAGCACCTTCACCTGGTCGTACGGGGTGGCCTCCAGGGCGGCGAAGACCTCCTCGCGCGGCGGGTAGACCGGGCCCCTGGCCCGCTCCTCCTCGACGAACTCGGTGAGCTCCTTGAAGTAGGGCTTCCCCAGCTCCTCGCCGAGGACGCCGCGCCAGGACTCGGGCAGCTCGTAGGGCACGTCAACAACCTCCGGTCGGTGTTCCGTCTATGGGCACAGAACCTACCGGTGGGCACTGACAACGCCTCATCCGCCGGCCGGCTCCCGGCCGCGGCCGGGCCGGGAGCCGCGCCGCACGGTCAGCCGGCTCCGGCGTTGAGGTAGATCCCGCCGTCCACCACCAGGGTCTGCCCGGTGATCCAGGCCGCCTGGTCGGAGGTGAGGAAGGCGGCCGCGCCGCCGATGTCCTCGGGCATCCCGAGCCGTCCCAGCGGGTACTGGGCGGTGACCTGCTCCTCACGCCCCTCGTAGAGCGCGGTGGCGAACTTGGTCTTCACCACCGCGGGGGCGATGGTGTTGACCCGCACTCCGGGCGCGAACTCATGGGCGAGCTGCACCGAGAGGTTGACCATGGCGGCCTTGCTCACGCCGTACGCGGCGACGAACGGGGAGGGCGAAAGCCCGGCCACCGAGGCGATGTTGACGATCGAGCCGCCGTTCTCCCGCTGCCACGCCTTCCAGGTCCGCTGGGCGAAGCCGAGCGCCGAGACCACATTGGTCTCGAAGACCTTGCGCAGCACGGCGAGGTCCATATCGGCCACCGGCCCGAAGACCGGGTTGGTCCCGGCGTTGTTGACGAGGTGATCGATCCGGCCGAACGCCTCCATCGCACGTTCGACGGCCACCGCCTGGTGTGCCTCGTCATGGGCCTTGCCGGCGACGGCGATGACCCGGTCGGCGCCGAGCCGCTCCACCGCCTCCTTGAGCGAGTCCTCGTTGCGGCCGGTGATGCACACCCGGTCGCCGCGTGCCACCAGCGCCTCGGCGATGGCGTATCCGATACCGCGGCTGGCCCCGGTGACGAGTGCCGTCCGCCCGCTGTCCTTGATCTCTGCGGTCATGTGGTCCACGACTCCCGTCAGTTGAGCGGGCCGCCGGCCACGTACAGGACCTGGCCGGAGACGAATCCGGCGGCGTCACCGGTGAAGAAGGCGATGGCGTTGGCGATGTCCTCGGGGTGTCCGACCCGGGCCACCGGGATCTGACTGGCCGCGGCCTTCTGGAAGTCGTCGAAGCCCATGCCGACGCGCTCGGCGGTGGCGGCGGTCATATCGGTGGCGATGAAACCGGGCGCCACGGCGTTGGCGGTGACACCGAACTTGCCGAGTTCGATGGCGAGCGTCTTGGTGAAGCCCTGCAGACCGGCCTTGGCGGCCGAGTAGTTGACCTGACCGCGGTTGCCGAGCGCCGAGCTGCTGGAGAGGTTGACGATCCGGCCGAACTCCGCGTCCACCATGTGCTTCTGGCAGGCGCGGGACATCAGGAACGCACCCCGCAGATGCACGTTCATGACCGTGTCCCAGTCGGTTTCGCTCATCTTGAAGAGCAGGTTGTCGCGGAGCACCCCGGCGTTGTTGACCAGGACCGTCGGCGCGCCGAGCTCCTCGGCGACGCGCCCGACCGCGGTCTCCACCTGCGCGGCGTCGGACACGTCGCAGCCCACGGCGATGGCCTTGCCGCCCGCCTTGGTGATCTGCTCCACGGTGCCCGCACAGGACGCCTCGTCGAGGTCGAGCACGGCGACGGCGCGACCCTCCTCGGCCAGACGCACGGCGGTCGCCGCGCCGATGCCGCGGGCCGCGCCCGTCACGATGGCAACGCGCTGCTCGGTGGTGGACATGCGGGTTCTCCTCGCCTCGATAGCGGCTCACCTCCGCGGTCCCGGGGGTGAGCAACCGCTTAGTCGCTTCAGCAGACGAGACGCTATGAGGACCGCACCCGCCTGTCAACGACCCCCTTTTTATGCCCTCGCTCACCTCCGGGCACCCGGTGCGGCGCTCACCGCACCAGCAGGTCGAGCAGCCGCTCGGCCTCCGCCTCCGGGTCCGCCGTCAGCCCGGTGTGCACCGGGCCGGGCTGGACCACCGTGGAACGCGGGGCGACCAGCCAGCGGAACCGCCGTCCGGCGTCGTCGCCCGCGGCCTGCCCGGCCCCCTCGCCCCCGCCGCACACCCCCGCCACGGCGCCCAGGGCGGCCCGTACGCCCGCCACGTCCGCCGAGGGGTCGAGCGCCCGCAGCCGGGCCTCGTCCAGATGGATCCGCGCGGTCACGAAGGACCGCGCGCGGCAGTAGAGGACCACCCCCGCGTTGATCAGCTCCCCGCGCTCGACCCGGGGGACCACGCGCACCACCGCGTACTCGAAGACATCCCGGCCGTTGTGCAGCCCGCTCACGTGCCCGCCTTTCCGTCGACCCACACCCGCAGCCAGTCCGGGGCCTGTGAGGGACCCTTCCCGGCCCGTTCGCCCAGGGTGATCTTCTCGCCCACGGTCGCGGCGCGCTCCAGCAGCACCTCGACATAGGCGCGGCGCACCGCCGCGGGACCGTCGAATCCGGGCTCGTCGAGCAGCCAGGCGTCGGGAACGTCGGCCACCACCTCGGTGAGCAGTTCCTCGGTGATCCGCGGGGCCAGTGCCCCGGCGGCCGCGGCGACATCCGGCGCGAACGGTGCCAGGACGTGGTCGGAGGCGTCATAGGGCTTGGCGGCGGCCGCCTCGAGACCGCGCCAGCTGTGGTGCCAGATCAGGGTGGCCCCGTGGTCGATGAGCCACAGCTGTCCGTGCCAGACCAGCAGGTTGGGGTTGCGCCAGGACCGGTCCACATTGCCGATGAGGGCGTCGAACCACACCACGTGTCCCGCCTCGGCCGGGCCCACCTCGAAGGCCAGCGGGTCGAAGCCGAGCGAACCGGGCAGGTAGTCCATGCCCAGGTTGAGCCCGCCACTGGCCTTGAGCAGCTCCTGCACCTCCTGGTCCGGTTCACTCAGCCCGATCACCGGGTCCAGCTGGATCCGCACCAGGTCCGGAACCCGCAGACCCAGCCGACGGCCCAGCTGGCCGCAGATGACCTCGGCGACGAGGGTCTTGCGACCCTGCCCCGCACCGGTGAACTTCATGACGTAGGTACCGAGATCGTCGGCCTCGACGATGCCGGGGAGCGACCCGCCCTCACGCAAGGGCGTGACATAGCGGGTGGCCGTGACTTCGGAAAGCATTTCCTCAAGCTATCCGAGACATCGACCGTGCCATCAGTGATTTTCTCCCGGTGCGCGGACGCCGGGCGATACGCCGCGGCGGGCCACGGGGGAAGGGTCCGGCGTCGGGCCACACGGTGGGCGTGCGGAGGGCCGAGGCGTAGGCTGAGATCTTGGACCGGAGCCCCGGGACCGGGACGCCCATCACACGATGAGGGAGTTGTCGCCTTGCCGCCACAGGCCCCCCGGAGCGCTGACGCGCAGCGTCCACTCGACCGGCGCTAGGTGCCGCGATGGCTGCCACCGCCGACACCGCCTTCGTGGGGCGCGCCCCTGAGCTGGAGCGCATGCACACGTGTCTGCGCGAGGCGCGCTCCGGCAAGGCGTCGAGCGTGCTCGTCCAGGGGCCGGCGGGGATCGGGAAGACCGCGCTGGTACGCCACTGGCTGGAGGGGCTCGCGCCGGAGGGCTTCCCGGTGCTCCGAGCCACCTGTGACACCTCCGAGGAGGATCTGGCCTTCGGCATGATCGGGCAGCTCACCTCCCGGGTGCCGACGGTGCTCCTGGAGCGGTTCCCGCTGCTCGCGGGGGCGATCCCGGCGGCCTCGGAGCCGTTCCAGGTGGGCGCCGAACTGCTGGGACTCCTCGGAGAGCTCCAGGGCGGCGGACCGGTGGTGATGATCGTCGACGATGTCCAGTGGGCCGATCAGCCCTCGGCCCAGACGCTGGGCTTCGTGCTGCGCCGTCTGGAGGCCGACGCGGTCCTCACCGTGCTGCTGGCCCGCAGCGATACGGAGCCCGGCCGGGCCGGCGGGCTGGATCTGCACCGCCTCATCGCCCGTATGCCGCACAACTGCGAGCTGAATCTGACCGGGCTCGGTGTCGCCGAGGTGGCCGAGCTGGCCGGGCTGGTCCACGGGCGTCCCGTCGGCAGCGGAACGGCCGAGCGGCTGCGGAAGCACACCGGCGGCCATGCGCTGTACCTCCGGACGCTGCTCACCGAGGTGTCGCTGGAGGGGGCGGCCGACGGGCGGGACACCCTGCCGGTTCCGACCTCCCTGGTACAGGCCCTTCGGCGGCAGTTGGAGGCCCTGCCCGGCGAGGCGCGCGCCCTGATCGAGGGCATCGCCGTCCTGGGCGTCCCGGCGCCCCTGGCCACGGCCGCGCGCGTCGCCTCCGTCGCGGAGCCCGACGCGGCGCTCGCGCCCCTGCTGCGCCACGGCATCGTGCGCTGGTGGCCCCACCGGCCGTCCACCCCGGTCGCGATCGCCCACGCGTTGCAGCGGGAGGCCATCATGGGCGCCACTCCGCCCGACCGGCTGCGGGCGCTGCACGCGACCGCGGCCACCCTCGTCGATCGCGCCGCGTCCTGGTCGCACCGGGTCGCGGCCACGCACGGCGCCGACCCCCGGCTCGCCGGTGAGCTCGAACGGGCCGCCGGGGAACACGACTCGGCGGGTGAGGCGGTGCGGGCGGCGAACCTCCTGCTGTGGGCCTCGGAGGTGGCGCTCCCCCGGCGGGAGCAGGAGCGCCTGCTGCTCACGGCGGCCGCACGCCTGCTGTGGGCCCAGCAGTACCTGCGCGTGGAACCGCTCCTGACGAGGATCGAGGCCGCCGAACCGTCCCCGCTGCGCAGCCTGGTGCTGGGCGGCTACGGAACGCCCCGCGGCACTCCCGGCGCCGCGGAGCTGCTCAGGGACGCGCTGGAGGCCCGTCCGGCCGAACCCGGCGCGGAGTTCGTGCCCGCCATGGCGGGCACCTGGCTCGGTATCAAGCACGTCGTGGACGGACACGGCGCGAAGGCCGTGCCGGTGCTCCGGGACGTGCTGGCGATCGACCGCCTGGAGCCACAACTGGCACCGTGGGCGGCCGGCGGCCTGGGACTGGCCCGCGCCTACGCCGACGGGGCACGCGCGGCCCTGGGCGAGTACAACACCGTGGCCCCGCCCGGCAGTCCGCGCTCCGCCGCGGACCAGGCCCTCCAGCGCGCCTACCGCGGCATGCTCCAGATGTGGGCCGGGGACCTGGCCGACGCGCAGCATGAGCTCGCCGCGGCCCTGGACACCGCGCGCACCCAAGGCTCCGCCGTGACCTCGGAGTTCACCTACGCCAATCTCGCCGCCTCGCAGTACCTCCTCGGCCTCTGGGACGAGGCCGCGATCAGCGCCGACCACGCCCTGGCCATCGCCGACGCCGAGGAGAAGCCCTGGGCGTTCTCGTACGCCTACTCCATCGCGTCATGGGTGCCCTCCGGACGCGGACAGTGGCAGCGGGCCCGGGAACTGGTGGAGCGCTCGTACCGGTGGTCCAGGGAGATGGGACCTGACTACGGAGTGCCGCTGGCCGCCCTGGGGAACGCCGTGCTGGCGCAGGCCCGGGGCGACCACCCCACCATGCTCGCCGCGCTGCGGGCGGTCCTCGGGGCCCGTCCCGACGCGGGTCCGCTGGCGTTCCAGACCTGGTGGCGCCCGCTGCACGTCGAGGCCCTGATCGCCGGTGGCGACCTGGACAAGGCCGCTCCGGCCATGACCTCCCTGGCGGCGCTGGGCGAGGAGGCGCCCTCGCTGCGTCTCGCGGTGGCATGGCTCTCGGGCCGGCTGTCCCAGGCGCGCGGGGACGCCAAGCGGGCCCGTGACACCTTCGAAGAGGGGCTCGCCGCCCCCGCCGGCGCCGATGATCCGCCCCTGCACCGGGCGCTGCTGGCGCACGGCCACGGTCGGCTGCTGGTCCGTGCCGGGGAGCACCACCGGGCGGCCGCGCGCTTCGCCGAGGCCCGTGACCTCTTCGCGGCGCTGGGGGCGCAGCCGTTCCTCCTGCGCTACCGTGACGACTTCGCGGACTGGCCCGCCGCCCGGCCCCACTCGGCCGGGGCCGCGCTGTCCGGACTGACCGACCGCGAGCGGGACATCTCCCTGCTCGTCGGCCGCGGGCTGACCAACCGGGAGATCGCCGCCAAGCTGTTCATCAGCAGCAAGACGGTCGAATACCACCTCGGCCACGTGTACCAGAAGCTCGTCATCTCCGGACGCCGCCAGCTCCGGAACCTGATCCAGCAGGACGGTTCACCCGGCGGCTGAGGCGCGTCACGCCGCCCTTCCCGGGCACTCGCGCGCGGACGACTACGCGGAATCGGGGCGGAGTCGCTCCCCCGGCATGTCGCGCACACCGAGGCGCAGATGTTCGACGTGGTAGAGGGCCTGGTCGAGGAGTTCGGCGACATGGTCGTCGTAGAGGGCGTAGACGATCGAGCGCCCGTGCCGCTCACCGGTGACCAGACCGAGGTTGCGCAGCAGGCGCAACTGGTGGGAGCAGGCCGAGGCTTCCATCCCGACGGCGTCCGCGAGGTCGCCCACCGCGCAGGGGCCCTCCTGGAGCCGGGCCAGGATGCGCAGCCGGGAGGGGGTGGCCAGGGCCTGGAGGGTGGCGGCGACATCGGCGGTGCCCACCGCGTCCAGGCGTTCGCGGGTGGTGGCACTGCTGGTGGCGTCGCGTCCATGGCCCATGCGGTCATGATACCGACGACAACTGAAGACCTGTTCAGATGTTCCTGTACGGTGGACGCCGTCGCCCCGTCCGCCCCGCGAAGGGTTGCTCCGTCATGTCTTCCGTCCTGGACCAGCAGGCCGCGCCACCCGTCGGCGGTGCGAGAGCCGTCACGCCGCGCCGTCGTACGCGCCTCCTGGCGCTGCCGGAGGCCCGGTGGGCGCTCGCCGCGCTGGCGCTGTTCCTGCTCGCCCTCCCGCTCCACGCGTTCGGGGCGCCGGGATGGCTGTGGGGGACGCTGTTCGCCGCCACCTACGTCACCGGCGGCTGGGAGCCGGGGTGGGAGGGGCTGAAGGCGCTCCGGGACCGGACGCTGGACGTGGACCTGCTGATGGTCGTCGCGGCGCTCGGCGCCGCCGCGATCGGCCAGGTCCTCGACGGCGCACTGCTGATCGTCATCTTCGCCACCTCCGGTGCCCTGGAGGCGGTGGCGACCGCGCGGACCGCGGACTCCGTACGCGGTCTGCTCGACCTCGCCCCCGCCACCGCGACCCGGCTGCTGCCCGACGGCACCGAGGAGACCATCGACGCGGAACGGCTCGCCGTCGGGGACACCATCCTGGTCCGCCCCGGCGAGCGGATCGGCGCCGACGGCACGGTGGTCGGCGGGACCGGCGAGGTCGACCAGGCCACCATCACCGGTGAACCCCTGCCGGTGGCCAAACAGGCGGGGGACGAGGTGTTCGCCGCCACCGTCAACGGAACCGGCGCCCTGCGGGTACGCGTCGGACGCGACCCCTCCGACTCGGTGATCGCCCGGATCGTGAAGATGGTCGAGGAGGCCTCCGAGACCAAGGCCCCCACCCAGCTGTTCATCGAGAAGGTCGAACAGCGGTACTCGATCGGCATGGTCATCGCGACCCTCGCCGTCTTCGCTCTCCCCCTCGCCCTCGGCTCCGCGCTCCAGCCGTCCCTGCTGCGGGCGATGACGTTCATGATCGTCGCCTCACCGTGCGCGGTGGTGCTCTCCACCATGCCGCCGCTGCTGTCCGCGATCGCCAACGCCGGGCGCCACGGCGTACTCACCAAGTCCGCCGTCGCCATGGAACGCCTGGGCCAGATCGACACCGTCGCCCTCGACAAGACCGGCACCCTGACCGAGGGCACGCCCCGCGTCACCGACGTCCGCCCACTGCCCGGCGGCCGACTGGACGAGACCGCCGTGCTGGCCCTGGCCGCCTCGGCCGAGCACCCCAGCGAACACCCCCTGGCCCGTGCCGTCGTCGACGCCGCCCGCGAACGGGGGCTGCGCCTGTCGGACGCCGACGGCTTCACCTCGGCCCCCGGCCGGGGCGTCAGCGCCACCGTCGACGGCCACGGGGTCCAGGTCGGTTCCCCCGCCCGCCTCCTCCCCGACGGCGCCCCGGAAGCGGTGGTACGGGAACTGGAGGAGGCCGGGCGGACCGCGGTGGCGGTGCTGCGCGACGGCCTCCCCGTGGGTGTGCTGGGGATCGCCGACCGGCTGCGGCCGGAGGCCGCCGCGACCGTCGCCGCGCTCACCCGTCTGACCGGCCGCGCCCCGGTGCTGGTGACCGGCGACAACGAGCGCGCCGCCCGGCAGTTGGCCACCGAGGTCGGCATCACCGAGGTCCGGGCCGGACTGCTGCCGCAGGACAAGGCGGCGGCCGTCCAGGAGTGGGCGGCCGCGGGGCGCCGGGTGCTGGTCGTCGGGGACGGTGTCAACGACGCCCCGGCGCTGGCCGCCGCCCACTGCGGTATCGCCATGGGCCGGGGCGGCTCCGACCTCGCCCTGGAGACCGCCGACGCCGTCGTCGTCCGCGACGAACTGGCCACCGTCCCCGCCGTCGTGTCGCTCTCCCGGACCGCCCGGCGCCTGGTCGTCCAGAACCTGGCCGTCGCGGGCGTGTTCATCACCGCCCTGGTGGTCTGGGACCTGGCCGGCACCCTCCCGCTGCCCCTCGGCGTCGCCGGACACGAGGGCTCGACCGTCGTCGTCGGCCTCAACGGCCTGCGTCTGCTGCGCGAGGCCGCCTGGCCGCGCCCCACCGCCGGATGAGCACCCACCGCCCGCCGTCCGCCGTCAGGACGCGGTCCGCTTCCTGGCCGTCTTCTTCGCCGGGGCCTTCTTGGCGGTCTTCGCGGCGGTCTTCGCGGCGGTCTTCTTGCCCGCCGCCTTCTTCTTCGACGGCTTCGACGGCATCTCATGCACCTCGCCCTCGCCCGCGGTCCCGTCCGGGGCCTCGCCGCGCGCCTTCCTGGCCTCGCGCACGCTGTCCTTCAGGGCGGCCATGAGATCCACGACCTTCCCCTCGGCCCTGGCCGGTGCCTCCGTCTCCGGGGGCTCCACACCGGCCGCCTTCGCCTGGACCACGGCCTCGACGGCTTCCCGGTACTGGTCGCGGTACTGGCTGACGTCGGCTCCCCCGATGGCGTCCATCAGGGTGATGGCCTCGTCGACCTCGGAGTCGGTGAGCTCCACACCCGTCGGCGCGAGACCCTGGCTGGAGCGGATCTCATCCGGCCAGTGCAGCGCCTGGAGCACGATGGCGTCGCCCAGCACCCGCAGCGCGCCGAGCCGCTCACGGCCGTGCCAGGCGAACTTCGCGATGGCCACGTTGGCGCTGCGCTCCAGGGCCTCCCGCAGCAGGGTGTACGGCTTGGCCGCGACGGCCCCGTCACCCTGGAGGTAGTAGGGGCGTCCGAAGCGGATCGGATCCAGTGTCTCCGCGGGGACGAAGGCCTGGACGTCGATCGCCTTCGCGGTCGGCAGCGGCAGCTGGTCCAGCTCCTCGTCCGCGATCGGCACGAGGTGGTCCTTGCTCTCCTCGTAGGCCCGGCCGATCTCGTCCTGTTCCAGGACCTTCTCGTCCAGCTCGCAGACCTTGCGGTACCGGATCCGGCCGCCGTCGGTGGTGTGGATCTGCCGGAAGGACACCGAGTGGTCCTCGGTGGCGGGCAACACCTTGATGGGAATCGTGACGAGCCCGAACGACACGGCACCTGACCACACGGGGCGCATCACGACCTCCACAGGCTGCACCCCCCTGGGGTGTCCAGCGTAGGCGCGCGACGCGTTTTCCGGCATGGCATAGTCCCCCGCATGGCTGCCTCCCCTGCCCCTTCCGTCTCCTCCGCGGTGCGTGACTTCCCGCGCCGGCTGGCCCGCACCCGCCGCTTCGCGCTCGGTGTGCCACGGCACTTCGGCGTCTCGCCGGACGGGGAGCGCGTGCTGTTCGTCCGCACCGGCGGCGGTACCGATCCGGTGAGTCTGCTGTGGGGTTACGACACGGGCCCGGACGGGGGCGAGCGGCTGCTGGCGGATCCGCGGCGGCTGGCGGGCGGCGGTACGGTCCCGGCGGCCGAACGGGCGCGGCGGGAGCGGACCCGGGAGCACTCCGAGGGCGTGATCGGCTACGCGGCCGACCGGGAGCTGCGGGTCGCGGTGTTCGCGCTGGGCGGGGCGCTGTGGGCGGTGCGCACCGACGGCGGCGCGCCGTTCCCGGTCACGGCGGCCGGTCCGGTGACCGACCCGCGCCCCTCCCCCGACGGACGGCTGATCGCCTATGTGACGGGCGGTGCGCTGCATGTGGTCGGCCTCGACGGGACCGGGGACCGGCCGCTGGCCGTACCGGAGGAGCCCGAGGTGACCTATGGGCTGTCCGACCATGTCTCCGCCGAGTCCATCGGACGGCTGCGCGGCCACTGGTGGGCACCGGACGGCGACGCCCTGCTCGTCGCACGGACCGATCCGAGGGCGGTGGCCGTCCGCTACCTCACCGACCCCTCGGATCCGTCCCGGAAGCCGCGTGCGCTGCGCTATCCGGCGGCGGGCACCGCCAACGCGGAGGTGACGCTGCATCTGGTGACCGTCGGCGGACGGCGGGCCGAGGTCGACTGGGACCGCGCGGCCTTCGAGTACGTCGTGGACGCCCGCTGGGACGCACAGGGGCCGATGATCACCGTGCAGAGCCGGGACCAGCGCACGGTGCGCACCCTGGCGGTGGACCCCGTCACCGGGGCGACCCGGCCGCTGGACGAGCGACGCGATCCGGCATGGGTGCAGCTGGTGCCCGGCACCCCGGCCCGTACCGCCTCCGGCGTGTCGGTCGGGGTGGTGGAACGGGACGACACGCGCG
The DNA here is from genome assembly GCF_056431485.1 of Streptomyces sp. NPDC045899. Classification (NCBI taxonomy): domain Bacteria; kingdom Bacillati; phylum Actinomycetota; class Actinomycetes; order Kitasatosporales; family Streptomycetaceae; genus Streptomyces; species Streptomyces sp. NPDC045899. The sequence continues at coordinate 36,367 of NZ_JBWKKP010000005.1, read as the reverse complement.
GGCTGCGGATCGGTGAGGCGCTGTCCCCCTCGGGGCTCCAGGTCCACGAGGTGCTCGGGGTGGACGGGGAGCGGGTGCTGTTCACCGCGTGCGAGGAGCCGACCGAGTGTCATCTGTGGGTCCACGACCCCGCCGACGGCTTCCTGCGGATCAGTGCGGAACCCGGGATGCACCACGGCGCGATCGGCGGACCGACCACGGTGCTGGCGAGCCTCACCCCCGGCGGCGGCTCGGTGACCGTGCTGCGGGACGGCGCGCCGGCCGGCCGGATCGGCTCGCTCGCCGAGGATCCGGGGCTCGCGGTCGCGCCGCGGCATCTGCGGCTCGGTGAGCGCGCCCTGCGCGCCGCGCTGTATCTGCCGTCCTGGTACGAACCGGGCACGCGGAAGCTGCCGGTGCTGCTCGATCCGTACGCCGGGGCGGGATTCCAGAAGGTGGTGCGCGCCCGTGCCTGGTGGGCGTGTATGTCGCAGTGGTTCGCAGAACAGGGCTTCGCGGTGCTGGTCACCGACGGCCGGGGCACACCGGGGCGCGGTCCGGCCTGGGAGAAGGCGATCCGTGGCGACCGGTTCGGCCCGGTGCTCCAGGACCAGTTCGACGCGCTGCGCGAGGCCGCCCGGCACTGCCCCGATCTGGACCTCGGGCGTGTCGCGATGCGTGGCTGGTCGTTCAGCGGCGCGCTGGCCGCGGCGGCGGTGCTGCACCATCCCGATGTCGTGCACGCCGCGGTCGCGGGTGCCGCGCCGACCGACCGGCGGCTGTACGACACCCACTGGGAGGAGCGGTTCCTGGGCCACCCGGACGAGGAACCGGCGAACTACACGCGCAACTCCCTGCTCGGCCACGCCCACAAACTGCGCCGGCCACTGCTGCTGATCCACGGACTCGCGGACGACAACGTGGCCCCCGCCCATATGCTGCGGTTCTCCGCGGAACTCCTCGCCGCCGGACGTCCGCACCGGGTGCTGCCACTGCCCGGGGCGGGCCATGTGCCGACGGACGAGGCGGTCACCGAGCACCTCCTCCGCTTCCAGCTGGACTTCCTCCGGGAGGCGCTGGCCGGTGAGCCCGGCCCGGCCGTGCCGGAGCGCGACACGGCTCCCGCTCGACGGACCGGCTGAACCGGCCGGCCGAACTCGCCGACTGAACAAGGGGACCGCCCGTTCCGTATGGAAGGGCCAATCGTCCCCCTGACAGGAGGCACCACCATGACGCAGCCGGCCATCACCGGGCGGGGCTCCACCCGTCGCGCCGTCGTCTCGGCCGCGGGAGCCGCCGGACTCGCCGCGGCGCTCACCGCCTGTGGCAGCGACGACGGCGGGTCGGACCAGCAGGGCGGGGGCAGTGCGCAGGACGCGGGCGACGGACAGCCGTCGCAGGGCGGCCGGTCCGACGCCGGTGACAGCGGTGGGACGGGCGGCGCCGGGGGTGGGGGCGACGGGACGGAGCTGGCCAAGACGTCCCAGATCCCCGAGGGCGGAGGCATGGTCTTCAAGGACCACAAGGTCGTGGTGACGCAGCCGAAGGCCGGTGAGTTCAAGGCGTTCTCGTCGGTCTGCACCCATGCGGGCTGCTCGGTCGGCGATGTGACCGGCGGAACCATCAACTGCCCCTGCCACCAGAGCAAGTTCGACATCACCGACGGCAGCGTCAAGGGCGGGCCCGCCACCAAGGCACTGCCCGGGGCGCAGATCAAGGTGCAGGGAAGCTCCATCTGGATGGCCTGAGCCCGTCCGCCGGACGGGCTCATCCGCTCCAGCCGGAGATCACCTCGTCGGTCGTGGTGACGGCGGCCACGAGGGAGAGGGTGTTGCGGACCATCGCCGGGGTGTACGAGGCGGGCACCCCGGCGATCGCGTCTTCGGGCACCACCACCGCGTAGCCCAGGTTGACGGCGTCGAAGACGGTGTTGGGGATGGCCACGTTGGCCGACACCCCGCAGATGACCAGGGTGCGGCAGCCCAGGTTGCGCAGCAGCGCGTCCACTTCGGTCCCGGCGATCGGCGACAGCCCGTGCAGTCGTCGCACCACCAGGTCCTGGTCAGCGACCGGGATGGGCTCGGCGACACGGACCGCCTCGCTCCCTGCGAGCTGCTGGACCGGCAGCCGCTCGGCGGCCCGGAACAGCCGGGCGTTACGGCTGGCGCCGCGTCCGTCGGCGCGCCGCTCGGCCACCGCGTGCAGCACCTGTACACCCGTGTCGTGGGCGGCCGAGACCAGCCGGGCGACACCCCCGAGCGCCCCGGACTGCCGCGCCGCGGCGGCCAGTTCGGGCAGCGCGCTGTCCGGGCCCACGACTCCGCGCTGGCACTCGACGGTCAGCAGGGCGCAGTGCCCGGGTGCCAGGAGGCCGGCCAACCCGGCTGCTTTTCGGGGTGGTTCGGATGGGGGTGGGGTCACGGCGCGGGAGGCTAGCGGCCCTTGCGTATGGAAGGAAGAGCCTCCATCCTGTGCCGCACCACATCAGCCAGGGAGGTGCCGGAACGGATGGCCGTCACCCAGCGGCGGGGCCGCCGCATCATGATGACCCGGGACGAGCTGGACGCCTTCCTCACCGAGCAGCGGGTGTGCCGGGTGGCGACGGTGGGCGCGGACGGGCGGCCGCATGTGAGCGCGCTGTGGTTCGGCTGGGACGGCACCGCGCTGTGGCTGTACTCCCTCACCCGCAGCCGCCGCTGGGCCCAGGCGCGCCGCGATCCGCGGATCGCCGTGGTCGTCGACGACGGACACGACTACGGGGAGCTGCGCGGCGCGGAGCTGTCCGGGGAGGCGGTGGCCGTCGGCGAGGCCCCGCGCTCCGGCGTGCCGTGTCCTGAACTCGACGCGCCGGAGCGGCTGTTCGCCGCGAAGTACTTCGGTCTGGACACCATGCCGTACGACGGGCGCCACGCATGGCTGCGGCTGGTCCCGGAGACGGTCGTGTCCTGGGACTTCCGCAAGCTCCCCGGCGACCGGCCGGTGCGCGCGGGCTGAGCGGCCGGTCGACGGGCCCGGACGGGCCGGGCCCGCCCCGCCGAGCGGTCAGTCGCCGATCTCCTCCCCCACCGAGCGCAGCACCTCGACGGCCGCGCGGATGGAGGGCCTGCGGTCGGCGTCGGCCCGCCAGATCGCGTAGATGTGGCGCAGCATCGTGGGTGGGCTGACCGGGACCATCCGCACTCCCGGCGGCACCGGGCCACGGCCCAGCCGGGGCACCACGGCGACCCCGAGCCCGGCGGCGATCAGCGCCAGCTGGGTGTGGTGCTCCCGGGCGGTGTGCCGGACCCGGGGCTCGATGCCCTTGCTGCGCAGGGTCACCATCAGCCAGTCGTAGCAGAACCCGCCCTGCGGCCAGGAGATCCACTCGTCCTCGACGAAGTCCTCGGGCTCGACCGAGAGCCGGTCGGCGAAGGGGTGGTCCGCGGGCATCGCCACATCCACCGGGTCGTCCATCAGCGGCGCCTTGACCAGCCCGTCGGGCACCGGCAACGGCTTGTTGTACCAGTCCAGGACCACCGCGACGTCGATGTCCCCGCGCACCACCGCGGGCACCGACTCGTCCGGCTCCATCTCCTGGAGCCGGGCGCGCAGCTGGGGGTGCTCGGTGCGCATCCGGGCCAGCGCCTCGGGGAACAGACCGCGCACCGCCGTCGGGAAGGCGCCGAGCAGCAGCTCGCCCACCGCGTGTCCGCGCTGGGCCTCCAGATCGGACTGGGCCAGCTCCACCTGGGAGAGGATGCGCGCCGCGTGGTCGGAGAGGAGTCTTCCGGCGTCGGTCAGACGCACTCCGCGGCCGTTCTTGGCGAGGAGCTGCTGACCGGTCTCCCGCTCCAGCTTCGACAGCTGCTGGGAGACGGCGGAGGTGGTGACGTGCAGCCCTTCGGCCGCGCCGCTCACGGAGCCGTGGCGGGCCACGGCGTGGAGGGTCCGTAGGCGATCCAGGTTCAACATGTAAGCAATGCTACGCGACGCCGGGCACAAAATCTCACTTGTTCTAAGAGGTTCGGGTCCCTCAAGGTGTTGCCATGACCACAGCTCCCGCCCCGACGACCGCTCCCGCCCCGGTGGCCCCGGACCTCTCCCCCGCCTCACCCGCCCCGCGCCGCCCGCTGCTCGACTGGCGGATCCGGTTCGGGGTGCTCTCGCTGATCTGGGGTTTCAGCTTCCTGTTCATCAAGGTCGGCAACGAGGCGTTCGCACCGCTCTACGTCACGCTGGGGCGGATGCTGTTCGGCACGGCGGTGCTGTTCGCGGTCCTGGCGGTGAAGCGGGAGCGGCTGCCGCGCGGCGGGCGGGTGTGGGGGCATCTGGCGGTCTCCGCCTTCCTTCTCAACGCCCTTCCGTTCTCGCTGTTCGCCTACGCCGAGCTGACCATCCCCTCGACCCTGGCGGGCATCTGCAACGCGGCATCGCCGCTGTGGGCCATGCTGCTCGCGGTGGTCGTGGTCTCCGACGACCGGCCGACCCGGCAGCGGGTCGCGGGCCTCGGAGTCGGTTTCATCGGCGTGTTGATCGTACTCGGCGCCTGGCAGGGCTTCTCCGGGCAGGACCCGCTCGGCACCGTGCTGGCCCTCGTCGCCTCGGCGAGCTACGCGGTGGGCTGGAGTCACGTCCGCCGCACCCTGGTCGGTACGGGCGCCTCGCACCTGTCGATGTCCGGCACCCAGCTGCTGCTGGGCACCATCCAGCTCGCCGTGGTCGCACCGGTGTTCGCGAGGACGCCCCACTCGTTCCCCGCGCTGCCGCTGCTGTCGGTGCTCGCCCTCGGCGCCCTGGGCACCGGTGTGGCGTTCCTGATCCAGTACGGCCTGGTGGAGGAGGTCGGCCCGACGACGGCCATGATGGTGACGTACTTCGTCCCGGTGATCGCCACTGCCGCCGGTGTGGCGATCCTCGGCGAACACCTCAGCTGGAACACGCCGGTGGGAGCGCTGGTGGTGCTCGTCGGCGCGGCACTGACCCAGAGCGGGGGGCGCGGGCCGCGCCGGGAGCGCCGGGCCATCATGAGGGGCCGGGACACCATCAAGGGGTGACGGCCGCGGCCGCCCGGCCGCGGCCCGCGCCGCCCGCTCAGTCATAGCGGCCCGCCGGGGCCGGTCCCGTCGCCGCCGCCACCGCGTCCGCGACGGGACCGATGTCCTCCGGGGCCAGCGGCGAGACCGTCAGCCGCACCCCCTGTGGTGACGCCACCCGGAAGCGCGCACCGGGCGCGACCGCCCAGCCCGCCTGGAGCAGCCGGGCCACCGCGCCCGTCTCGTCGGCCACCGGCACCCATACGTTCATCCCGCTGCGGCCGTGCGCGGCGATCCCCCGCTCCCGCAGCGCGCGCACCAGCGCCCCGCGCCGCTCGCCGTACGACGCCGCGACCGCTCTGGGGTCCACCGCGTCCCCGCGCCACAGCCCGAGCACCGTCTCCTGGAGCAGATGGCTGACCCACCCCGGGCCGAGCCGCTGCCGCCCGCGCACCCGGTCCAGCGTGACGTCGTCGCCGGTCAGCACGGCGAGCCGCAGATCGGGTCCGTACGCCTTGGCGGTGGAGCGGACCAGCACCCAGTGGTCGGTGCCGCCCGCGAGCGGATGCAGTGGCAGGTCCACGATGCCGTGGCCGTGGTCGTCCTCGATCAGCAGCACCCGGGGATGCCCGGCGAGAACCTTGCGCAGCTCACGGGCGCGCACGGCGCCGATCGCCGCACCGGTCGGATTCTGCGCCCGGTCGGTGACCACGAGCGCCCGCGCGCCCTGGCGCAGCACCCGTTCGACCTCCTCGGGCCGCGGTCCGTCGTCGTCGACCCCGACGGGCACGGCACGCAGCCCCAGCGCCGGGATGATGTCGAGCAGACTGCCCCAGCCCGGATCCTCGACCGCGACCGCGTCACCGGGCCGGAGATGGGCCGTGAGCACCCGCTCGATGGCGTCGAGCGAACCGGAGGTGACGGCGACGGGTCCGCCCGGCACACCGTCGGCGTCGAGCGCGGCACGGGCCCGTTCGGCGAGTTCCGGTGCGACCTCCGGCGCGCCGTAGAGCGTCGGACGCTTCGCCGCGCTCGCGGCGGCCGCCGCGAGGGCCTCGCCGAGCGGGGGCAGCAGGGCGGGGTCGGGGTTGCCCGTGGCCAGGTCACGGGCGCCCGCCGCGTCGACCCGGATCCACTCACGGGGCGTGCTGGCGGGGCGCGGGCGCACCCGGCTCCCCCGGCGGCCCGCCGTCTCGATCACCCCCCGTTCCCGCAGGACGCGGTAGGCGGCCGCGACGGTATTGGGATTGACCCCGAGCTGTTCGGCCAACTGCCTCAGCGGAGGGAGGAGTTGCCCGGGTCCCAGCGCACCGGTGCCGACCGCGCGCTCCACACTGGCCGCGATCTCAGCTGCGCGCCGACCTTCGATCGGATATTCTCCTAGCACAAACCGTATTTTGCACTAGTGCAATGGAGGACGCAAATGACCGCGCCCACCGCGCCGGACGCCTACGCGACCACCGACCGGACCGTGCCGACCCGCGCCCGCGAGCGCGCCTCGTACGACCGCGAGGTGGTGCACGCCATCCTCGACGCGGGCTCCGTCTGCCATCTGGGCTTCATACGCGACGGCGCGCCCGTCGTGCTGCCGACCCTCTACGGACGGGTCGGCGAGAGCCTCTACGTCCACGGTTCGACCGGCTCCCGTCCGCTGCGGAGCGCGGCGGAGCGGCCGGACGACGGGGAGCCGGGGCTGGCGGTGTGTCTGACCGTGACCCATGTGGACGGTCTGGTGCTGGCCCGCTCGGCGTTCCACCACTCGATCAACTACCGCTCGGTGGTGGTGCACGGCACCGCCCGCCCGGTCCTCGACCCCGAGGACCGCGCCGCCGCCCTCGACGCGCTGGTGGACCACGTACTGCCCGGCCGTGCCGCCGACTCCCGCCGTGCGAACGCCAAGGAGCTGGCCGCCACCGCCGTGCTGCGGCTCGATCTCACCGAGGTCTCCGCCAAGATCCGCACCGGCGGACCCAGTGATGACGCCGAGGACCTGGCGCTCCCCTACTGGAGCGGGGTACTGCCGGTCACCAGCGGCTACGGCACACCGGTGCCCGCCGACGACCTCGCGCCGGGCACTCCGCTGCCCGACTACCTCACCCGGCACTGACCGCCGGTAAGGAGTCCGGCGCATGCTGATCCACCCCTGGGACGCCCCGAACGACGACGCCGAGTGGCAGGAGTGGCTGGCCGGCCACGACTTCGGCCAGCTCGTGGTCAACGGCCCGCCCGGTGAACCCCCGTTCGCGCAGCCACTGCACTTCGCCTACGACGCGGAGCGCGGCGAGGTGGCCACCCATCTCGCACGCGCCAATCCGCTGTGGTCCGCCCTGGAGGCGAACCCGTCGGTGCTGCTGAGCGTGGTCGACGACTACGCCTTCATCCCCGCCGCGTGGCAGGCGCCTGACGGGGTGCCACCCGAACACGGAACCCCCACCAGCTTCTACGCCGCGGTCCAACTGCGCTGCACCGCGGAGATCGTGGACGACCCGGAGGAGAAGGCGGCCCTGCTGCGCGCCCAGCTCGGACACTTCCATCCGGCGGGCGACCACGGCCCGGTCGCCCCCGGCGAGGCCCCGTACGGGCGGCTGCTGCCGGGCATCCGGGGACTGCGGCTGGTGGTGTCCGAGGTCCGGGCCAAGTTCAAGTACGGCAGCCACAAACCGGAGTCGGCGCGCCGACGCACCGCGGCCGGGCTCGCCGAGCGTGACGCCCCCGGTGACACGACAGTACGGGAGCACCACCTCCGGCGCGCGGTGACCATGGCCCCCGCGCGCCGGGGCGGGTAGCGCCCGGCCGTACCGGGCGCCCCGGCGCGTCAGCCCGCCGGGGCGCCGGTGCGCGCCTCGGTGACGGCCAGCACGGCGACGGCGCCGAGCAGGACCGCCGTACCGGCCACGGTCGCGGCGGTCAACCGCTCCCCCAGCAGCACCACGGCGATGACCGCGGCCGTCACCGGTTCGATGAGCGTGATCACCGTGACCGTGGTGGCTCGGAGTACGGCGAGCCCCGCGAAGTACAGCCCGTACGCGAGGGCGGTGGGCACCGCGGCGATATAGACCATCAGCGCGAGCGTGCGGACCAGGTCCTGCGTATCCGGCCACAGCCCCTCCGCGGCGGCGAACGGCAGCAGCAGCACCGCGCAGACGGCGAACGACTCCAGGGTGGTGCGGTACGGGTCGGCCGCCGCACCGCGGCTGCCGAGGTGGCGGGCATAGAGGGTGGTGAGGGAGTAACCGGCGGCGGACAGCAGGGCCAGGCCGACCCCCGCGGGCCGTACGGTCCCCGCTCCGTCACCGCCGAGCACCAGCACCAGCAGCCCGCCGAGCCCGCCCGCGACGGCCAGCGCACCGCCGGTGCCCAGGCGTTCGCCCATGGTCACCCGCCCGGCCAGCGCCACCATCACCGGTGCGGCACCGAGGGTCACCACGGTCGCGACCGCGAGTCCGGTCGCCTCGACCGCGGCGAAGTAGGCGCCTTGGAAGACCGTCAGCCCGACCCCGGTGACCAGGATCCGCACCGCCCGGCGCCGTGGCGCCTCGGCCGGGCGCGGGGAGTCGGCCCGCCCAGCGCGGCGGCGCGTCCGCGACGCGCGGACGGCCAGCAGCAGGACGCACCCGCCCAGCGCCCGCCAGAAGGTCAGCGCGAGCGGCCCGAGCCCGCTGGCGCCGTAGAGCAGCGCGGCGGCGGCGCCGGCGGTGCCCCAGGCGGTGGCGGCGACGATGACGTAGAACAGCCCCCGGCCCACGGGCAGGACAGGGGACGGCGAAAGGGTGTGCAGCACGAGGAGTTCTCCCGCGGAAGACATGAATCGGATCGCGTCATTCCGTATGCGGGCGGCCGGGACGCGCCCGGGACGGTCCGGGCGTCATCGCGGGGTCCGGTGGTGAACCGGCAGGATCGATCGGTGGGATGCGCTCCGCCGGACCGGAAGCGGCCGTCAGCGGGCGCGGCCGTCGTCTGCCGGAACCCTCGGTGGCATCGCACGCCGGAACGGGCCGGTCGGCCGGGGATCGTTCCCCGGTCCCGGCTCCACGGCGGCGGCAGCCCGCGTCAGACGGCGGGAGGGGGCAGCACGGTGAGTCGCATGCCGGGATGCTAACCCATACCCCGGACACCAGTCCGGACCAGGCCACATGGCGGACGCCACATCCGCGGGCGAACCGCGGGGACGCCCGGCCGGGAGCGTGCGGGCGCATCCCGTGGACGCGCGCCCCAGGGCGGGACCGCGTGGGCCCAGCCCGCACAGGACAGACCTCGCAGACGCCCGACAGCACGGGCGAAGCTCGTGATCCTCGGCCCGGCCGACTCGCGGGCCGACCCCACGGACGCCGGTCCGCGGGCGAACCGCGGAGACGCCCGACGACGCCCGGCCACGCGGGCGCACCTGGTCGACGCCGACACACGAGCGAACGCCGTAGCCGCCCGGCTCGCGAACGGCCCGTGGGAGCGCACCTCGCGGATGCCCGGCCCGCGGGCACATCTCACACGCCCGGCCCGGAGCGTGCCTCGTGGACGCCCCCACGCGGGCAGACCTCACACACACCCCGACAGGCGGGCCCACCCGTGGCCACCCGGCCCGCGGGCAGGCCTCGCGGACGCCTTGCCCGGGGCGCACCTATGCGCCCGGCACACGGCGGACCGTCAGCGCCCCGTCGGGTCCTCCGTCGGAACGCGCCGGACGGCGTCTTCCGGTAGGGGGCCGGATGTCGCCACCGGTCCGGGGGGCGCCGCCTTCGGCGCCGAGGTCTGCGCGATCAGCGCGCCCGCCAGCACCACCGCACCGCCCACGACCTGGACGGCCCCCAGGTGTTCGTCCAGCAGCACCCAGGCGAGCACGGTCGCGATGACCGCCTCCAGACAGGCGACCACCCCGGCCACCTGCGGCGAGAGCCGCCGCACCGACAGGACGCCGGTGAGGTAGGCGACGACCGTGGCGACCAGCACGATCCACGCCAGCAGCAGGATCGCGGGCACCCGGGCGCCGCCCAGATCGGCCCGGCCGGTCAGCACCGACCAGTCCATCTGCCAGGGCCGGCCCACGACGGTCAGCATCGCGGCGCCGATGAGGAGCCCGTAGGCGATGACGCCGAGAGGATCGGCCGGGTCCTGACCGTCACTTCCGTGGTCGGAGAGGACGAAGTAGCCGACCTGGCAGCAGGCCGCGCCGAGGGCGAGCAGCAGTCCGACGGCGTCGAAGCTGAGCCCGGCCCACACCTCCACCACACACGCCAGTCCGCCCACGGCCAGCACCACACCGACCGCCGCGGCACGGCTGACCGGTCGGCGCTGGACGAACCGGACCCACCCCAGCACCAGGGCGGGCGCGAGGTACTCCACGAGCAGGGCGACGCCGACGGGGATGCGCGAGAGCGCGGCGAAGAAACACGCCTGCACCCCCGCGACGGCCAGCAGGCCGAAGCCGAACAGCAGGCCCGGGCGCCGGGTGAGCAGTCGGCGGTGCTGCCAGGCCAGGGGCAGCATCACCAGGGCGGCGCCCATCACCCGCAGCCAGGTGACCTGGAGCGGTTCGAGCCCCGCCTCGATCAGCGGCTTGGCGGTCACCCCCGACCCGCCGAACGCGAGAGCCGACGCCAGGGCGAGCCACAGCGCCGTGTTCCGTTCCTGATTCCCACTCCGACCTTGCGATACGTGCACCGGGACATCATGTCAGCTCCGGTCAGGACCGTCATCCCGTTGACTGCTGGCAGATGCTCCCCTCCACGGCCATGACCAGGAGTTCCACCTCCACCCCCGATCGGCGCAGCACCTCCACCGCCCGGCAGTCGGGGTCACGCAGGAGCGCCGCGAAGAGGTCGGGGCCGTCGGCGTACACCGCACCGCGGGCGGCCGCCCGCCGGACCGCCGCCTCCAGCGCGACCGCCGCGGACGGTGACCAGCGAGGGGCGGACCGGCCCGGCGCCGCGGACGCCTCGTCGCCGTCGCGCTCCGCCGCGGCCGCCACCGGACCGGTGCCCGGTTCCTCGACCGTGCGGCTCCACCGCAGGCCGTAGCCGATGGTGCGCTGCACCAGATAGCCGAGCAGCCGCACCACCTGCGGCGGTCCCCCCGCGAACGCGTCATGTACCCGCGGGTCGGACTCGACCAGGGAGTGCAGCAGATGGGCGGTGTCGATGTGCCGGTCGCCGTCGCGGAACGCCCGTCTGCGGGCACCGGCGACCACGGCGGTCAGACGGCCGCCGAGCCGGTCCTCGATCCCGGCGGCGGCCGCGCCGCTGGAAACGGTAGGACTTCGCACCCTCTCACCCCATCAGTCCCCGAGGGGTCGGAGCATCCTCGTCGGGAAGCATGTGCGCATCCCTCCGTAGTTGGGCACCGATGACCGGATCTCCTCCTCGGGGAGGAGGGGTTCGGAGAGGACGGCGTGCGCGGCACTGCAACCGCCGCCCGGCCACCGGACGTCCCTGAGAAGCAACCGCGCCTTTCCGCCACCCGGCGCCGCAGTGAAGGAGTCCGATGACCGACCGGCCGCTGCTGTTCCTGGACATCGACGGGGTGCTCAACCCGGTGCTGCCCGCCGAGGGCTTCACCGGGTACGACATCCTCGACTTCACCGTCCTGCTCTCGGCGACCCACGCCGACTGGCTGCGCGAGCTGTCGGAACGCTATGACCTGGTGTGGGCGACGACCTGGGAGCACGAGGCCAACCGCCATATCGCGCCACTCCTGGAACTGCCGGTGCTGCCGGTCGTGGAGTTCAGCGGCTACCGGGACCAGCCCGGCGACCCCAAGCTGCCCGTCCTCGAGCTGCTGACCGGCCGGAAGTGGGCGCCGATCCTGCGGTTCGCGGCGGGCCGCCCCTTCGCCTGGGTGGACGACGTCATGCCGGACCGGCTGGTACGGCGTTCCCGCTGGCGCCGGGACCGGCTGCTGCTGCCGGTCGAACCGGGGCGCGGGCTGCGCCGGGAGCATGTGGACCGGCTGCTGGAGCGTCCGCCCGCCCGTCGGCGGCTGTCCCCGCGGCGGCGCCCGGCCCTCGCCGGGACGTCCGGATCTGACACTCCATCAGGCTTGAGGGTTGAGGCCCCCGGGGCTACGGTGCGCGATGCCGCCGGGGCACCCGAGCCGCGGCGCCCGGCGTAGCGGCCGCTACCGCGCACCGAAGGGATCGCCCCATGGCCGAGGTCAGCGCGCAGACACGTATCGAGGCACCGGCCGAGCGGATCTGGGCCACCCTGACGGACTTCTCCACGCACGCGCGGTGGAACGCCACCCACACCGGCTTTCCGCAGGGCGGTCCCGAGCGCCTCGACGTGGCGACCACGTACTCGGAGAACATGAAGCTCATGGGCTTTCCCGCCGAGGTGAGCTGGACCGTGGAGCATTGCGAACCGACGCGGGTGCTGGCCACCCGGGGCAAGGGTCCGATGGGGGTGAACCTCCAGATGCGCTACACGCTCACCCCGGACGGCGACGCCACGACGATGCGCATCGACGGGCAGTTCACCGGGGGCGCGGTGTCCCTGATGGCCGCGAAGCTCACGGAGTCGGCGACCGCCGCACTCGAGGAGTCCCTGCGCCGGCTGGGCACCCTGGTCACCTGAAGGCCCCGGCCGCCCGGTCGTCCGAGAGCCCCGGCCACGGACGGCCGGCGGGGGCCGAAGCCCCTCGGCCCCGGCCCCCGTATCCCCCTACGGCATCAGCTCTCACCGCTCGCGGCGCGGTCATCGTCCTCGCCGCCCTCGTCGTCCTGTTCGGCGAGGATCAGATACATCCGCTTGCGCGACTCGTTGATGATGGCGACGGCCTTCTTGCGCTGCTCGGGCGTACCGGTCTTCCAGACCTGCCCGAACGCCTCCATCAGCCCGAACCCGGCCTGCCGGATCTCCTGCATCGCCTCCCAGTCGACGCCGCGACCGGCCTCCTCCCAGGGGGCCTGCGCTCCGGCACCGGCCTCGGCGCGGCCCTCCTCGGTGAGCGCGAACAACTTCTTGCCGCCCTCGCTCTCACTGCTGATGAGCCCCTCGTCCTCGAGCAGCTGGAGGGTCGGATAGACCGAGCCGGGGCTCGGCTTCCACGCGCCTCCGCTGCGCTCGGCGATCTCCTGGATCATCTCGTAACCGTGCATCGGGCGATCCTTCAGCAGGGCGAGGATCGAGGCACGCACATCGCCGCGCCGCGCCCGGCCCCGCGGGCCCCTGCCGCCGGGTCCGCCCCGTCCACGGCCCCCGAACGGAGGGCCGCCGAAGGGCGGCCCGAACGGGCCGAAGGCCGCGCGCCGCCCCTCGCCGTCGCCGCGGCCCCGGTGGCCGGGTCCGCACTGTCCTTGCCGGTGTCCTTGGGTACGCATCGTGACGCTCCTTTCATCGTCGATCCATCACGATGCTTCGACGATATATCGGAACCGATCGCATGGCAAGGCACCGATATCACCCGCCCAGGCCACGCCGCGCCTATTGGCCATGGTCGACATCGCCGGAACCTGCCTACGGTCGAGCCATGCGGATACGAATCGTCGACGCGTTCACCGACCGCCCCTTCGCCGGGAACCCCGCGGGAGTCGTCCTCCTCGACACCGGCGCCTTCCCGGACGACGCCCGGCTCCAGCGGATCGCCAACGAGGTCAACCTGTCCGAGACCGCGTTCGCCCACCCCCTTCCGGAGGAGGCCGCGGCCGACTGGGCGCTGCGCTGGTTCACACCCACCACCGAGGTCAGCATGTGCGGTCATGCCACCCTCGCCACCGCCCACATCCTGCGCACAACGGGTACCGCGACCGGCACCGTCCGGTTCGCCACCCTCAGCGGGGTGCTGTCCGCGACCGCGGGGGACGGTGCCACGATCACCCTGGACTTCCCGACCGCCGAACTGACCGAAATGCGCGTGCCGGACACCCTGACCGAGGCGCTCGGGGCGCGGATCCTGACCGCCCGGGACACCGGACCGCATGTCGGCGACATCCTGGTGGAGGTGGCCGACGAGAAGACCGTCCGCGCCCTGGCCCCCGATCTGGCGCCGCTCGCCCGGCTGACCGGACGGGCCGTGATCGTGACCGCCGCGGCCGAGGACCCGGCCCGCGGCTATGACTTCGTCTCCCGGGTCTTCGCACCGGCCGTCGGTATCGACGAGGACCCGGTGACGGGCAGCGCGCACACCGCGCTCGCGCCGTTCTGGTCCGCGCGGTTCGGCCGCACCGAGCTCACCGGCCTCCAGGCATCCGCCCGCACCGGGCTGGTGCACACCGCGCTGCGCGGTGACCGCACCCTGCTGACCGGCGGCGCGGTGACGGTGCTCGACGGCGAGCTGCTGGTCTGAGGCCCCGCCCGCCGCCCGGCCGGTGCCCACGGGCGCAGGTCAGGCGGTGGGCAGCCAGTCCACCCGGCCCTCCAGCAGGGCGTAGCCGACGAACGCCACGATGTCGATCAGCGCGTGGGCGGCCACCAGCGGTCCCACCCGCCCCCACCTGCGGTAGAGCAGGACGAAGATCACGCCCATCGCCATATTGCCGAAGAAGCCGCCGATGCCCTGGTAGAGGTGGTAGGAGCCGCGCAGCACCGAACTGGCCAGCAGCGCGGCCATCGGGGTCCACCCCAACTGCCCGAGCCTGCGCAGCAGATAGCCGACCACGATCACCTCCTCCAGCACGGCGTTCTGCACCGCGGAGGCGATCAGGACCGGGATCTTCCACCACACGTCGGGGAGCGCCTCGGGCACCACCGTGAGATTGCCCCCGGCCGCCCGCGCGCCCAGGTAGAGCAGCAGCCCGGAGCCGCCGATACCGGCCGCGACCACGGCTCCCCATGCCAGGTCGAAACGCGGCCGGGTCAGGTCGAAGCCGATCGTGCGCAGCCCCACGCCCTCCCGCAGCAGCAGATGGGCCACCAGCGCGACCGGGACCAGCGCGGTCGAGATCCCGAAGAGCTGCCAGACGAGGTCCAGCCAGGGCCGCCCCGGCGCGTCGGAGGCGTTGAGCGTGGCCGCCTGGTCCTTCAGCCCGCCGGGCTTGGTCACCGAGCCGATGAAGTCGATCAGCGCGGACAGTCCGCTCGCCCCCAGCGACAGCGCGAGCACCAGCAGCGTCTCGTTGCGCAGGGTCCGCCGCGCGAGCCCGCCCTCGTACACGGGCAGCTCCGCGTCGCGCGCCTGTGACCGCACTCCTGCCTCCACTCCCTCCGGAGCGCCCGCGCCGTCCGCCACCTGGACGGCTGAGGGTCACCCCGGCCTCACCGGCCCTTCCCGACCGGACAATACGTGGTCGCCGGGGTGGACGTACGGCGAGGCCGGAGGTTGCGGAGCGGGCGCCCCCGCGGCGCCCGGGCCTCAGCCGCCGACGTAGTCCGCGAGGTGCTCACCGGTGAGGGTCGACCGGGCGGCGACCAGGTCGGCGGGGGTGCCCTCGAAGACGACCGAACCGCCGTCATGACCGGCACCGGGGCCGAGGTCGATGATCCAGTCGGCGTGCGCCATCACCGCCTGGTGGTGCTCGACGACGATCACCGACTTGCCGGAGTCCACCAGCCGGTCGAGCAGACCGAGCAGCTGCTCGACATCGGCGAGGTGCAGACCGGCGGTCGGCTCGTCGAGGACGTAGACACCGCCCTTCTCCGCCATGTGCGTGGCCAGCTTCAGCCGTTGCCTCTCACCGCCGGACAGCGTGGTGAGCGGCTGGCCGATGGTGAGGTAGCCGAGCCCGACATCGGCCAGCCGCTCCAGGACGCGATGCGCGGCCGGGACGCGCGCCTCCCCGGCCCGGAAGAACTCCTCCGCCTCGGTCACCGACATCGCGAGCACCTCGCTGATGTCCCGGCCGCCGAGCCGGTGGTCGAGGACCGCCGGCTGGAAACGCTTCCCCTCGCAGTCCTCGCAGGTGGTGGCCATACCGGCCATCATCGCCAGATCGGTGTAGATGACCCCGGCGCCGTTGCAGGTGGGGCAGGCGCCCTCGGAGTTGGCGCTGAACAGCCCCGGCTTCACACCGCCCGCCTTGGCGAACGCCTTGCGGATCGGTTCGAGCAGTCCGGTGTACGTCGCCGGGTTGCTGCGCCGCGAACCGCGGATCGGGCTCTGGTCGACCGACACCACGCCCTCGGCGGGGATCGAGCCGTGGACGAGGGAGCTCTTCCCGGAACCGGCCACGCCGGTGACGACGGTCAGCACGCCGAGCGGGATGTCGACATCGACCTCGCGCAGGTTGTTCGCCGTGGCGCCGCGGATCTCCAGCGTGCCGCTGGGCTTGCGCACGGTCTCCTTGAGCGAGGCCCGGTCGTCGAAGTGGCGGCCGGTGACGGTGCCCCCGGCGCGCAGCCCCTCGACGGTCCCCTCGAAGCAGACGGTGCCGCCTGCCGCCCCGGCGCCGGGGCCGAGGTCGACGATGTGGTCGGCGATGGCGATCGTCTCGGGCTTGTGCTCCACCACGAGCACCGTGTTGCCCTTGTCCCGCAGCCGCAGCAGCAGGTCGTTCATCCGCTGGATGTCATGGGGGTGCAGACCGGTGGTGGGCTCGTCGAAGACGTAGGTGACATCGGTGAGCGAGGAGCCGAGGTGGCGGATCATCTTGACCCGCTGCGCCTCGCCGCCCGAGAGCGTGCCCGACGCCCGGTCCAGCGAGAGGTAGCCCAGACCGATCTCCACGAACGAGTCGAGGGTGTGCCGCAACGCGGTGAGCAGCGGCGCCACCGACGGCTCGGTGAGACCGCCGACCCATGCCGCGAGGTCCCTGATCTCCATCACGCAGGCGTCCGCGATGGAGATCCGCTTGATCTTCGAGGAGCGGGCCCCTTCGCTGAGCCGGGTGCCCTCACACTCGGGGCAGGTGGTGAAGGTGACCGCGCGCTCCACGAACGCCCGGATGTGCGGCTGCATCGCCTCCTTGTCCTTGGACAGGAACGACTTCTGGATGCGCGGGATCAGACCCTCGTAGGTCATGTTGATCCCCGCGATCTTCCGCCGGGTCGGCTCGTGGTGCAGGAAGTCCTGCAGCTCCTTCTTGGTGTACCCGCGGATCGGCTTGTCCGGGTCGACCAGGCCCGACTCGGCGTAGAGCCGGTGGTTCCAGCCGCCCGCCGTGTAGCCGGGGATGGTGAGCGCCCCCTCGCTGAGCGATTTGGTGTCGTCGTAGAGCTGGGTGAGGTCGATGTCGGAGACGGCTCCCCGGCCCTCGCAGTGGACACACATACCGCCGGTGCGCTGGTAGGTCGCCTTCACCGTCTTCTTGGCGCCGCGCTCGACGGTGATCGCGCCGCTCGCCCGCACCGAGGCGACGTTGAAGGAGTACGCGCTGGGCGGGCCGATATGCGGCTTCCCGAGTCTGCTGAAGAGGATGCGCAGCATCGCGTTGGCGTCGGTGGCGGTGCCGACGGTGGAGCGGGGGTCACCGCCCATCCGCTGCTGGTCGACGGTGATGGCGGTGGTCAGCCCGTCGAGGACGTCGACCTCGGGCCGGGCCAGCGTCGGCATGAAGCCCTGTACGAAGGCGCTGTAGGTCTCGTTGATCAGCCGCTGCGACTCCCCGGCGATCGTGTTGAACACCAGCGAGCTCTTGCCCGAGCCCGAGACACCGGTGAACACGGTGAGCCGGCGCTTGGGGATCTCGATACTGACGTCCTTGAGGTTGTTCTCCCGCGCGCCGTGGACGCGGATCAGATCGTGGCTGTCGGCGGCGTGCGGCGCAGGCGACCGCGCATCCGTCTGCTGGGCCTTGCTCATGGAATCTCCATCTGTGTCGGCGCCTGGCTCGCTCTGACCGGCTTCGAGCAGTATTTCTGGTTCTCTTCGATCCGGCTTTCTCCGGAGGGCACCGGCGGAGACGCAGCACGGGCCGTCAGCCTAGGCAGGCGCCGGTGACCGGTGCTTCTCCATTCCTGACCGGTCCGCTCATGGCTTCCGGCCCGGGGCGCTGTGGGAAACTGATCCGGTGAAGAGGCAGGATCTCGACGATCTCGTCCGGCTGCGGCGGGCCCGGGACCGGATGGACCGCGACTACGCCGAGCCACTCGACGTCCCGGCGCTGGCGCGCGGCGCCCTGATGTCACCGGGCCACTTCTCCCGCAGCTTCCGCGCCGCCTTCGGCGAGACGCCCTACGGCTATCTGATGACCCGCCGCGTCGAGCGGGCCAAGGCGCTGCTGCGGCGCGGCGACCTCACCGTGACCGAGGTCTGCTTCGCGGTCGGCTGTACCTCGCTGGGCTCGTTCAGTTCGCGTTTCACCCAGCTGGTCGGCGAGAGCCCGAGCGCCTACCGGGCCCGCAGTCACGATCATGGCGCCGCGATCCCGGCCTGCATCGCCAAGATCCACACAAGACCGGTCAGGAACGGAGAAGCGCGCCCCGCCGCTCAGCCGTAGCGTGAGCGGCATGACCATCACGCTGTCCCAATGCTTCATCGCCGTCGACGACCATGACAAGGCGATCGCCTTCTACCGTGACGTACTCGGCCTGGAGGTCCGCAACGACGTCGGTTTCGAGGGGATGCGCTGGGTGACCGTCGGGGCGCCTTCCCAGCCGGACGTGAACATCGTCCTGGAACCGCCCCTGGCCGACCCCAACGCCTCGCCCGACGACAAGCAGGCCATGGCCGAGCTGATGGCCAAGGGCCTGCTGCGCGGCGTCATCTTCGGCACCGACGACTGCGACGCCACCTTCGAGCGCATCAGCGCCGCGGGCGGCGAGGTGCTCCAGGAGCCCATGGACCAGTTCTACGGCGTGCGCGACTGCGCGTTCCGCGATCCCGCGGGCAACCTGATCCGCTTCACCCAGCCTCTGTCGAAGTGAGCCCGGCCCGACCCCCTGTCCGGCGTCAGCCGGACAGGTCGGTCGGCCAGGTGTGCACCGGTGCGTCGGTGCGCATCAGGGCGCAGTAGCGGCGGGTCATGGCGGCCAGTGCCGCCTCCCGCCCCAGTCCGCTGCCCAGCGCCCGGTGATAGGTCGCGGCCTGCCAGGACGCGCCGTTGGTCCGCAGTTTGCAGCGCTCCTCGATCACCCCGAGATAGCGGTCGCGGTCGGCGGGTTCGACGCCCCAGCCGTCCAGTCCGGCCGCGGCCAGCGGCAGCAGCTCCTCACGTATCAGCCGGACCGCGGGGGTCCGGGCCAGGGCGGCCGAACGGCCGGGCTTGGGCCACTGGAGGACCGCGTCGATGCCGTGGCGGCAGGCCGCGTCGAAGTTGTTCGCGGCGGCGGTGAACGGCAATCGCGACCACACCGGGCGGGGTTCCTCGGCCAGCGCCCGCACCAGTCCGTAGTAGAAGGCCGCGTTGGCGATGACGTCGGTGACGGTGGGGCCCGCGGGCAGCACCCGGTTCTCCACGCGCAGATGCGGCACTCCGCCGGCGATGTCGTAGACCGGCCGGTTCCAGCGGTAGATCGTGCCGTTGTGCAGGACCAGTTCGTGCAGGGCGGGCACACCGCCGTCGTCCAGCACCCGGAGCGGGTCCTCGTCCTGACCGGTCGACAGCAGCGGGGGGAAGTAGCGCAGGTTCTCCTCGAACAGCTCATAGGCGTCGCTGATCCAGCGCTCCCCGAACCAGGTGCGCGGCCGGACGCCCTGTGCGGCGTACTCCGGTGGACGGACGTCGGTGGCCTGGAGGAACAGCGGCGGCCTGGACTCCCGCCACACCTCCCGCCCGAAGACGAACGGGGCGTTGGCGCCCACCGCGATCTGCACCGCGGCCACCGCCTGCGCCGCGTTCCACACCGCCGCGAACCGCCCGGGCGTGACCTGGAGATGGAGCTGTACCGAGGTGCAAGCGGCCTCGGGGGCGATCGAGGCACTGGCGTAGGTGAAGCGCTCCTGCCCCTCCATGTCGATGAGGAAATCCTCGCCGCGGGCCGCCAGCATCTGTTCGTTGAGAAGTTTGTAGCGATCGTCGTAGGACAGGTTCGCCGATCCCAGGTCCCGGGCGGCGAGGGTGGGCAGAATTCCGATCATCACGATCTCGGAGGACACTTCCCGCGCCTTGCGGTCGGCATATGACAACCCGGTTCGAAGCTCCTCCGAGAGCTGATCGAGAACCCTGCCGTGCAAACGGTGGGGCACGATGTTCACTTCAAGATTGCACTGCCCGAGTTCCGTCTGGAAATCATGGCTCGCGATGCGCTCCAGAACCTCCGCGTTCATCATCCTGGGCATCCCGTCGGCACCGGCGAGATTGAGTTCGATCTCCAGCCCCATGAGATTCCGCGGGCGGTCGAATCGCTTCTCCGCCAGGAGCCGGCCGAGCCCGTCCAGGCACTGCCGGAGCCGACCGCGCTGCCGCTGCCGACCGGACGGGTCGAACTCACCGGCTACGACCTTCTCCCCCATCGAAGCGTCCTTCCTCGTGTGGATCACCGGCTTCAGCCGCGTACACCACGCTCGATGATGCCCACCAATGTGATCGATAACGCCCCGCGCGGACCCCCCTACCGGTACGCTCTCAACCACGGCGCAAAGGGCCGGGAAATGCACCGGCGAGATCCAGCCTACCGCGATGGCGACAAAAAGCCAGGTCATATCCATGCATCTGGCACAGAATCGGGGAAAATCCCCACGCCTGCGCGGTCCTGAATACCCCTTGTCGGCAATACCGCGCACAGCTAGCGGAAACATGCCGGGAACATGGTTCGTATAAACTCGGTTAACGAGGCGGAGAGATAACGCCCGGACAGTTTGTCCCGGCGCCCTCTGACCCGCGTATGACCCCCGCACACCGACAGCGTTGTCGGCACAACGGCCCGCTGCCGCTTCACCGTGTCTCCTGAGTGAGAGGCCACCCACCATGCCGCTGCTCGTGCCCCCGGCTCCCGCGCCCGCCCTGCGCAGCGTCCTCACGGCCCTCGGTTCCCCCACCGCCGTCCATGAGGTCCGCACCCCGGGGCTCGCCGCCCTTCCGGGCCCCTTCGATCCCGAACTCCCGCTGCCCGTACACGTCTTGGACGCCGTCAACGTACCCTCGGGGTCACCGCGGACCCGGCTCCACGGATGGCGCTTCATGATCCGTGACGAGGGCCGTACGGTGGCCGCCGCCGAGGCCGTACTCACCGCGGACGGCTGGGCGTTCTCGCACTTCTCCGAGGGGCCGTATGTCGCGTCGGCCGAACTGGCCCTGCGCGAGGCGGAGTCGCTGCCGGTGGGCTACCAGCCGAGGCTGCTGTCGATCCCGGAGATGTACATGGTCACGCTGTGGCTGCACGAGAACCCGGCGGCGGAGGCAGCCGACGGCTCGCTGGGCGCGGACGACCTCCTGGTGCCGCTGGCCCCGGCGCCACCCGGGATCGCGGCCCACCGGGCGCACCGCGCGGCGGATCTGCTGCCCGCCCTCACCCTGCGGCTCACCCGGGCACCGCTGTTGGGCCAGCCTGCCTGACCAGTGCTTTCACCAGGAGCGGGGGGGGGGGGGGGGGGGGGGGGGGGGGAGGGGGGGAGGGGGGGGGGGGGGGGGGGGGGCGGAAAGGGAGAAGGGAGGGGGGGAGG